>JAVXSC010000004.1:0-38351 GCA_036643355.1 Myroides sp. | reverse complement strand
TTTACAAAATTCTCTGCTGATTTCTTTTTTGGTGTTGCCATAATTAAAGTTACATTTTTTTATGAAAACACTCCTTTAGTTTCTTTTATCAAATGTCTACTTTTTGCTGACGATTTACAAACTCTGAATTATTTATTGAAACTATTGCGTCATCATTATGTTGCAGATCATAATCAGATCTATTTATTGTAACATCGCCTATTTGGTAGTCAGGAAACATTGATAAGCCACCAACACGGGTTAATAATGTATATTTAAGTATCTATCGTCTAAGCTTATCCGATCTTGTAAAAAATCGTCTGCAGGAGAAGGGAAACCCGCACTAATATTACCGAAATAATTAACATAATTTAAGGGGCTGCTTGGTTCTACTTTTAGCAGCTCTAAATCTTTTGAAAACTTAATTTTTATCAATCTCATCTTATCTCTAATATTTCATTCCAATTGGTTGTAAAGTTTGGGCTTAATTGGTCTTGTCGCATTTTCCACGTTTTATCCAATGCCTGTGAGCCTAACTTTAATTTTGTTGTTCCATACTTAAAATTAAGTTTGTCAATTACACTCATTACTTTACGATGATTAAAAGGTTCATCTTCAAATATATTAAACTGTTTTTCGTTTTCAGGACAAATACCTGAAGCAATAACACCAGCTTTTTTATAATGATAACCCGCTTTAAATATTGTATCTAATCTCTTTTTGGCGTATTTGGCAACCTCAATACTTGAATTGGTAGGGAAGTAAATAGGTACGCTAATTGATTTGGAATATTGATCCTGCGCTTCGTTAAATCTGTTAGTATTCACAAATACAGTAACAATATTGCATGTAGATTTTGGTTCCTTAATTTCTCTGCACACGTAACAGCAAAGGTACAAACTCTTTCGTCTAAATATGATTTATCGGTATAAGTGGTATCAAATGATCTAGTTCTAGCAATGTCCTTTTTATTAGCTACCTGTTCTATTTCTAATACGGAAATGCCCTCTAATTCTTTTTTTAACCGTAACCCGATAATTGTAAATTCTTTCTTTACGTACTCGTCAGCAACAACAACAACAACAACAACAACAACAACAACAACAACAACAACAACATTTGGAAAAAAAATTAAAGCAAAAGTTGTTTTAGAAGTATTAAAAGAAAAGAAACATTAGCCAAGAAATATGATTCGCTTCCAACTCGGGTTTCTACATTGAAAGCAGAGTCAATTAAGAATATTTCTAGTGTTTCTAATAAAAAAAATCAAAAAGGAAATTTTGAGATAGGTAGCGTTTAAAATAGTAAAAAGTTATTTCCGAAAAATTTTTTGAGCTTTGAGGGCTCAAAATTTTTCAGAATAACTTTTTAACTTACACAGTTAGTGAGATACTACCATTAGAAAATAGTAGAGATTACTTTGTCTACTTCACTTTCTGTAAAATCTTCTAAGTAATTTTCGGTTGTGCTAATTCGTTTATGACCAAGAGATTGTTTTATAATATTGATGTTTACGTCATTTTTTAGAGCAGTTGTGGCAAAGGTATGTCGTGCAGTGTAAAAAGTGATATTCTTATCTATTTTGCAAGCCTTGAATAATAATTTGAGTTGCTTATTGTAATAACTGCGTACTCCTTTTTTTCTGTCAATTAACTCTTTTACTGAGTAATCTTTAGTGTCTTTTTCTAGTATTGGAAAAATATAAGGAGTGTCATGCGGTCGGTAAAGTTTATAAAAAGTTAATAATTCCTGGACTATTGGTTTATTTGGTAATTTAACTTTTATTTGAACATTTGTTTTGTTTCTTATGTAGCAAAATTGATCCGTTTCAATATCAGACCATTTAAGTTCGGCTAAATCTGTAAAATTCATACCTCGTGCAAAATAACTAAAAAGATAAATGTATCTGGCGTTTTTTGCTGCTGGTAAAGTATCTATATCGAACTCTAATAATTGTTTAATCTCATGTTCATTTAAAGCTTTTTTTACTTTTCTTTTTTTATACTTTGAAATTTTAAAATCCTTAAAAGGATAATATTGCGATTGTACAATTTTGTAATTAATTGCCTTATTGTAAATGGTTCTGATATTTCTCATATAGACACCTATTCCCCCGTCATTTGCTCCTCTTTTTCTAAGAAAAGATTCAAATTGAGTTAAAAATAGAAAATCAATATTTTCAAATCTATAATTATGTATATCCTTCTTAAAATTTAGTAAAGCTTTCAATGTGTCATTCATCGAGGTCGCATAGCTAATCTGTTCATTCTCAAAAAACGCTTGTATTTCTTTTTCAAATAAGTTAATGAAAGAAATATCTTGAATATCTTTATTTTTGTAATATTTGTCAAATAAAATGATATTGTATGCGGCAAATTCGGTTTCCAGTTCTTTAATTACATCGGTAGCATCATTTTTTATTTTGCTAAGAGCTTTGTTGAAAGTAAGATGGTTCCTAAATTTCGAATTGAACTCTCCTGTTTTTTCATTCCATTCAGAAAGTTTACATTCAAAAGGAGTAGAATAGAACTTAGTTTTTCTATTGATAATAATTCTTAGATAAATTGGATATAGTCCATTTTTTAGAACGTTTTTTTTACATATTGTTTTAATACTAACACTCATAATTTTTGATTTTAAAGTTTAACATAAGTACAACATGTGGTACTTTTTTATGAAAATCAATGAAATCAAAAGTATGGCTTCAATATCGTAACTAACAGAAAGTCAGTGTTTTTGAAGCTAAATGCAATTCAATACAACTCTTAATTTGTTTTCTCATAATCAGGTGGTCCCTGGTTCGAGCCCAGGTGGGACCACTCTCAAAATCAAGCCTTTACAGAGATGTGAGGGCTTTTTTATTTTTTACTCACTAACATTTGACGAACATCATTTCTTTTAAGATCACTTATTTTTGTTTATATAAAAGTTAAATTATTTTTACCTCAATCACTATTAATTATGTACTTAACTAGCTTTTACTTTATTTTCAATAATACTAGTTCCTATATTTCTGCTCTATTGATTAAAATACTACTCTATTTCAAAAAATAAAAATATATAATTGTTCTTTTAACATTTTATTATATTTTTGCCCAAACTTACAAACACACTTAATGAAACATAACTACATTAATAATAAAGTGGTTAGGACTACTTTATACACTTCAAAATACCTTTTAATAAAATCAAAATAAATATTGTTTTAATGAAAAAGAAACTACTTTTTCTGCTCTTTGGTATGTCTGCATTTAGCGGGTATAGCCAAAAGGTGGTATGGGAAAAAACAATTGGTGGTGAACATTCCGAATACCTTTTCGATATGGTTCCCACATTGGATTACGGATTTCTGTTGGCAGGAAGTTCACTATCGGACAAATCAGGATTAAAATCCCAAAAGAACCAAGGTAATTTAGATTACTTTCTTTGGAAAATGGATAAAAACGGAGAGGAAGAATGGCAGCTCAGCTTTGGTGGTGAAGGTCAGGACATTTTAAAAAGTATTTATCCTACAACCGATATGGGATATATTTTAGGCGGATATTCCAATTCGGGTAAAAGCGATTTCAAATTTTCGGAAAATAAAGGTAAGAACGATATCTGGATTGTTAAGATAAATGCCCGCGGTGATCAGGAATGGCAACAGAGTTATGGAGGCGACGGAGATGACCGATTGGTACAGATAAAGCAGGTAAAAGGCGGTGGATACTTAATCGCAGGTACCACCAATTCAGGTAAAAACGATCAAAAGTCCGAAGATAAATTTGGTGGATTAGATTACTGGATTATAAAAACGGATAAATCAGGTAAAGTGGAATGGGAAAAAACTTTCGGCGGTATTTATAACGACGAACCAAGAAACATTCTAGAAATCGAAAATGGTTTTATCATTGGTGGAGTTTCCAACTCTCCTGCATCTGGTACCAAGCAAAAAGACAACTATGGAGGTTACGATTTGTGGATTTTGGATCTGGATATAAAAGGCAACCTGCTAAATGAATACGTTTTAGGAAGTGAAAACGATGACCAGCTTAATGAAATACTTATTGCTGAAAACAAACAAGGTTACATCGTTACAGGAAATACCTATTCTGAAAACGGTACAGGTAACTTAACGGTAAAATCAGAAAAGGGCAGTGATTTTTTTGTAATAAAGACCGACAACCGATTTAAACCAGTAGATCAGTATACTTTTGATTTAGAAGGCAGCGAGTTCTTAACATCAACAGCCGTAATGCCTAACAAAAACTTACTGTTGTCAGGTTATAAAGCAGATGCAAAGTCAGGTAAGAAAAGTTATGTTTCTATTCAGGTTAACGACAAAGGTGAACAGGTTTGGGATAAGGAATTATCAACCAGTGGTGACGACCTTTTACGCAAGACAGTAATAACCCGTGACGAAGGACTAGTATTCGCAGGAAACTCTACAGGCAAGAATGCACAGTATAAAACATCAGCACAAGGCAGAGATGATTACTGGGTAGTTAAGCTGGGAACAAAAGAAGAAATCAAACAACCGGAAATAAAAATTGAAGCCTTTCCAAACCCTACCGAAGGTTTTACACAAATCGTAATCAACCACGAGTATAAAGAAGGCGTGGTAAACGTTTTCGATTTAAACGGTAGATTATTACATACTGAACAGTTAAAACATGACATGGTGGCGGTTAATTTAGCAGGATATGCTCATGGTACTTATGTCATCAATATTAAAACCGATGTAGTAAACACATCTGTAAAAGTCATTAAAAAATAGTCATGAAGAAGTTTTTAGTTTTTATAATATTAATTGCCACAGAATTTGGTTGGAGTCAAGTAAATATTCCTGAACCATATAAAATTACATCAATGGTAGATTTTACCGAAATTCCAACAGGATCTGCTACAGGTCTGCCAGATGTTAAAATCCCACTATACCAAATTTCTACGTTAGGTGATTTAACTGTAGACTTAACATTGCAATATAATCTTAATGGCGGTATTAATACGTCAATGATTGGAAATCAGTTCGGTGATTCTTGGAATTTAAGTTTTTTAGGAACTATTTCAAGAAGATGTGGTAAAGTAAATCCCATAGCGGGTCAGAATTATATAGTAGATGATCAACGCTTCTTTTCCCAGTCTGGCAATGCAAATGTTGAAGGAAATGATAAATATACATTTAATGTTTTAGGCTTAGAAGGAAAGTTTACCCTTTCAAAAGTAAATAACCAAATCGTTGCTACGTTAAATCAGAACAGTGATTTTGTAAGTATACATGTAGATTATGACAGTTCGGTTCCTACATTCAATAGTATTACCATAAAAGATAAAAATGGTGTTAGTTATATATTTGAACATGAGGGTGTTTTAGATAGTAACAAATTTTATTATGGTGTACCTAGTACTGATTTAGGCTTGCCTACACTGAATTTTGATTTTACAAATCCTAACTTTGATCCTGATAAATATACAACAATGGAAGGTTATGGTCCTGCCTTTTTAAAAAGCTGGTATTTGTCTAAAATAGTAGACCGTCATGGCAGAAATCTTGTTTCAGTTGATTATGAAAAGACAGTTATAATACCGGATTTTACTTCTGTGTCTTTTATAAAAAAAATTAATGTTATTAATAAAGGGTCAATAGAATTCAGCAGTGTTTATGGCAATAATAACGGTGTTTTGGTAAACTCTTACACAACTGCTTTACAAGTTAAAGATTTAAAAGGAACTGTTCTTAAGACCATAGAATTTTACTATACAAACCGTTTATTATCGGGTCGTTCAAAGTTGTATCTGAATCAAATAAGACATTTTAACCAAGGTAAAACAAAATTTGAAAATTATATTTTAGATTATAAAAACTCTTCAATTAGTCATACGGAAGCAACTGTAGATTTAGAGGGATTTTTAAAGGCAAAAAATTGCTTTGGAAGTTATGAAAGATTTAGGGACATTGCAACTCATTTGAGTTTGCAAAAGATTACTTACCCTACAGGAGGTGTAACTCTTTATCAGTTTGACCCTAATACACATTCAAGTACTACATATCAACAGTATAATAATTTTAATACAACAGCTCTTTTCATTACTCCTACATATAATTCAGCTACCAATCGATATTCATTTAATATTCCTGCAGGTTATGAGAAAATGTATACAAAAGTTTCTAGTAACAGTTCTTATACCTTATATCAATCAGGTCAGCCCTTACAGTATCTGTATACTGACTACAATAAAAAATTTGAGGATTTATGCAGAGAAAATACATATCTTTTAAACCCATATACACTAAATGGAGCTTCGGGTAATTTTTATATACAAGGAGCTTCTAATGCTACCATAAATGTTATGGTAACTAAATTAAAGGATGAAGCAGGGATGGAAAAATTTGAATATTCGGGTGGTCTGCGTATTAAAAGAATTGCATATTTCCCATCTTATATTGTACAAACTTATCTTGAAAACAATCCTGTTGCAGAGAGAGCTGAAAAAGAGATTATATATGATTACAGCGAAAACTTTGACCAGAAGTATTCGTCAGGAAGAAAACAACTCGTTACTGATCCTCTTTCGGATAGTTTCATGGAAAAAAAGGTATTATATGAAAAAGTAACTGTAACCAACAGAGGAATTGGAAAAGCAGAAAACTATTTTAATAATGTTGCATTAAATGATTTTAACTGGTACCGTAAAAATATGCTGCTAAAAAGTTCGACTACTTATGACAATAATTCAACAATTCTGCAAAATACAGTTTATAATCGTCAGTATACAACTGTTGGTACGCAATCCGTTATAACTCAAGAACAAATTTCAAAAAAAGAGTATGAACAAGGAGGTTATTTGGAAACCGGTATTGTATCAAACTATGATACTACCTACAGAAATTTAACCGATACAGAACATACAGATCATTTAGCAAAGGTCACAAAAGCAATATTTGATTACCAAACTATAAATAATGTAAGGGTAAATACACTTACACGTAATTATATAGATAACAGCCTGACAGATCAAGTGTTAAAGACTTATGGCTCATTAGCAGATTTATTAAAAACAGAATTTAAAATACCTGAAATGAGTTCTTATGAAAAAGTTGGTAATGAAAATACTAAGTATATAAATGGACTTCTCAGGGGGTATACACAGCCTGATGGAACACCTGTTACTTTGGTATACGGATACCTTGATACGCAGATTATAGCAAAAATGGTAAATGTAGATGCAAATATTTATTATGATTCGTCTTCCTACCAAACCATTCGTAGCAATTTGGAAGTGTACAGTACGCAGTGGCATGCCAATTACAGCGAAGCCAACCTTAAAACAGCTTTAAACAGCTTACGTACAGCTTTCCCAAATGCTATGGTTACAACCTATACTTACAAACCTATGATAGGTGTATCAAGTATTACGGACGAAAATGGTAAAACAACAACTTATGAATACGACACATTTAACCGTTTAACAACCATTAAAGATTATTTAGGCAATATATTAAATGAATATCAGTATAATTTTACCAACTAACAGCATATGAAAAATATATTAAAAATAGCTTTATTGTTTGCTGTAATAAATAGTTATGGACAAACAACAACGAAAAATTTCGTAAAAGAAACTACAAGGCGTACAGCATCTGTAGGTGAATTTCCTTTTATCGGAGGTACCAATACACATATTGTAAGCACAACATATTATGATGGTTTGGGACGACCAATTCAAATGGTGGATCAAAACAGTTCCACTGAAGACAACAAGAACATTGTCACCCATGTAGAATATGAAAAAAATATTGGTCAAACTAAAGAATATCTGCCATTTCTAAGTACGGGTTACACCACTACATCAAGCGGAGGATCATTTCCAATTGTAACAACAACATATAAATCTGATTTCATCGAAAATGGTAAAAACCAAACATTAGCGTTTTACAATACACTTAAATACGAGAACACTGCTAATCCCTACTCCGAGAGCAAAAAAGAAGCCTCTCCCCGACAAAGGTTAATAGAGGCAGGCTTCCCCGGAGCTGAATGGAGTTTAAATTATTCGGGAACTTACGAAGACAATCATAACACCATACGCTCTGCGTATACATTAAATGAAGCTAACGAAGTAAAACGTTACAGTGTGGCAACTTCTTTTAGTGACGGTATTTATAAAAACAGCATTTCGGAAAATGGTTTTTATCCTGCCGGTGCACTTAAAAAAAACATAGTTAAAAATGAAAACTGGAAATACATTAATGGTAAAAACAACACAACCGAGGAATTTAAAGATACCAAAGGTAATGTTGTTTTAAAACGTAATTATAATAATGGCGAAACCCACGACACTTATTATGTGTATAACCGGTTAGACTTGTTGGCATTTGTAATACCGCCTATGGCAAATGGCAGTGTATTAGGCGACAATTTAGATAAGTGGTGTTACCAATACCATTACGATGCAAAAAAGAGACTGGTAGAAAAAAAGTTGCCACAGAAAGACTGGGAATACATTGTTTATGATAAAGCAGACCGTGTTGTAATGACAGGACCTGTTTACAATCCGTTTGGCGATGGTAGCAAAGGCTGGCTTATTAAAAAATATGATGCCTTTGGCAGAAGCATTTATACTGGCTATTATGCAGTAGCTACTTTTACAAGTGCAGCAAGAAATTCCTTAGCACAAAATAATTTTACGGTAGAAAGTAAATTAGCAGGCAACACCACAATAGACGGTATTACAACCCGTTATACCAATACCGGTTTCCCTACCAATTTTAAATTGTTAAGCGTTAGTTATTATGACAATTACAGCTTTCCCAATGCGCCCACATCGTTCTCGGCTGTAGAAGGCAAGACAGTAAACACCGCACTGAAAGGACAGTTAACAGGTTCGTGGACACGTGTTTTAACCACACCAGCAAGCACAGCAGGTAATCTGGCATATACCTTATACGATGACAAATACCGTTCTATACGCAGCTACAGCCAAAACCATTTGGGCGGATACACCCAGGTTGACAATTTGCTTAACTTCACAGGTACATCTGCTAAAACAGTAACGTATCAAAAACAAAACAGCAGTGCAACGGTTTTAACGATAACCGATGTTTATACGTACGACCGCAGAGACCGCCTAACTAAACAAACCCAACAGATTGGTACGGGATCAGTTGAAACAATTGTTACCAACACTTATGACGAATTGGGTGTATTAGTCACTAAAAATGTGGGTGGCGCAACAGGTAACCTGCAAACAGTTGGCTATAAATACAACATACGTGGTTGGTTAACAGATGTTAACAATATAGAAAATTTAGCCAACAAACTGTTTGCTTATAAACTAGGATATCAAATTAATTATTCACCTGCAAGTAATATATTATTTAACGGTAATATTGCAGAAGTATTTACAGTAACCAAAACTGATAATATTATAAGGGGATATGCTTACAATTACGACTATTTAAACCGTTTAACCAATGCACAAGGATTAAAACAGGTACAAACGCCTTACTACAATGGAATTTCAATAGATGGATACAGCGAATTGGTAAATTATGATAAAAACGGAAATATTGAAACATTAAAACGCCATGGAGAATCTATTAATTGGCAACCTGATGTTATAGACGATTTAACATACACTTACAACGGCAACCAGTTATTAAGCGCAACAGACCACAGCTCGCCAACGGTGAACGACGGATTTAAAGACGGCAACAAAGTGGGCGATGATTATGCGTATGATAGCTTTGGTAATATAACGCAAGATTTAAACAAAGGTATAACTGCGGTAAGCTATAACCATTTAAACTTACCTTATCAGGTAACCTTTGCTAATGGCGGTAATATTAAATATACTTATGATGCCGCAGGTACCCGTTTAAACAAAAAAGTACAACCAAGCGGTGGTGCGTTAGTAACTACCGATTATGTTAATGGATTCCAGTATACAGACAATGTGTTAAAGTTTTTTCCACATCCGGAAGGCTATGTAGAATTTAAAAATAATCAATACCTTTATACGTATCAATACAAAGATCATCTGGGAAATATACGTTTAACATACCGTGACGGATACAGAAATCACCCTACTTTAGAAAATGCTAAAGACGGTATTATACAGGTAACCGAGATTATAGAGGAAAATAACTATTACCCATTTGGATTAAAACACAAAGGATATAATGAATACCCCGATTACAGCACAACCAATAAGTATAAATATGCTTATGGCGGTAAAGAATTAAACGACGAATTAGGATTAGATTTGTATGATTTTGGCGCACGTAATTATGATCCGGCTTTAGGACGTTGGTTAAATATAGATCCGCTGGCGGAAAACTCAAGACGTTGGACACCATATAACTATGCGTATAACAACCCAATCTATTTTGTTGATCCTGACGGAATGCAGTCATGGGGATTTGACAGCTATGGTAGAGATTTAGTGAGTGTTGGTGCCGTTGCAAGCTGGTATACAGGTAGTGCCGAAGCGTATTGGAGTTTGTTTATTGATGAAGACTATGTTGATCCGCGTACGGATGGAGTTGATACTGACTACAAAAAAAATAAAGATGGATCACTTACTGTTGTTGACAATGAAAACATTAATGATGAGACTGATAGAATTGTAAGATTAGACAAAAAAGGAGATGTTAAAGAAGTTTTGGTGCCAAATATAGCTAAAGGTATTTTAAAGAATGGAATAAATTTTAAAGAGAGAAATAATGTAATTAAGGTAAATGGTAAAAACCAACCAACAGAGACCGATTTTCAGAATTTCATAAGTGCATATAGTCATTTGGTAAGGGTTGAGGTTTCTGGTTATGCTGTAGGTGAAAAGGTATATAGCGATCAAGTATCTGCATTTTTAGTTGAAGCACATAAAAATAATAAATTTGATGAATCTTATTCTGCCAGATTTAATGAAAATCAAATAATTCCAAGAGATTATTTAAAAGGTTATGGTGGCAGGGGTATTTATGCAAAATATCATTATCATTCACACCCCGACAACTCATTATCAAGTAAATTCGATCAACAAAATTCTATATATAAAAAAATCCCTCACTTTATTATTAATTCAAAATATAATCAAAAATATGATGAAAAAGGAGTTATCGATACAACACCGAGGTAAATTACTAATATCATTTTTATTAATATTTATTTTGGGGTGTTCAGCATTTAAAACAGTAATAATATCTGAAGATATGTATTCAATTTTAATAACAGATTATTATAGAAAATATAGATCAGAGATTAATCAACATAAGTATTTTAGTATCACATCTTACAATATTGAACATTCAAATTTAGTTGTTTATAATATAGCGCCTAGTTATAATAAGGCAGTTTTGGGAGTAGGAGGAGATGCATATTATCCAAAAGATTATATACAGTTTAGAAATAAATTTTTCTTCATTGAGGGAGAAATAACAGATAAACCTTCATTAAAAGTTTTTAGTTTTTTTAAAGAAAGAAATCTTATAGATTCTACTATGTATAAATTAGCAAAAGATCTTATAAAATATGAAGATATTGGAGGCACAGACGGAATGATTTTAACAAAAAGCAGAACAAAAGTTGCAACGTATGTTGTTTGTAAAAATAATAATGTAATAATAAGTCACTGGAGAACGAATAAATCTGAGGTATCTGCAAAAAATATAGAGAAGGCTATTAAAAAAGGTTGCAATTAAGTAGCGTATTAGAAGTGGATAGTGTATCAAAGATGTTGATAAAATTCAAAGCACTTACAAACCCAAGGTTTGTAAGTGAAAAAGAAATCTATTCCCTAATAATAAAGACGAGCATTTGTTCGTCTTTATTGTTTTAAGTTGCTTAAAATACTTATAACTTTTGTGCCACAAATCTATTAAAGATATAGGTTTAGTAATACAATAATATTCAATTTTTTAAGTTTTTTGCTTGTTTTTTAAGCACCAACATCATTTCTTTTACTATTACTCATTTTTGTTTATATTTATAAAAGCCAAATGATTTTACATGACTGCTTACATATACTTCTTATCCTTTGTTTTAGTTTTTTCAAGAATATTCATTCCTATATTTCTACTCTTAAGGTTGTTTTTTATTGTTAAGCCGGTATTTGTGAATTTATATGTGGAAGAAAAATTAAAATATTATGAAGGAGTAAATAAAAGCAGGTTGTTCATTTTGCTGGTTCTTTTCCTACTCTCCTCTTTTATAGGAATTTTGTACAGTAATGTTATCTTTGATAATTCTAATACATACAATGTAACATTTAATGTTTTTACCCTTGCTTTAATTCAGTTCTTAATATTGTATTTATTTGAAATGAAGACGCCAACACACAGTCTTAAATTAGTTAGAAATTATTTCCAGAATCCTCGAGAAATATTAAAAGAAAAAAAAATTGTTTTAGAAGATACTACAGAGCCTTTACCAATTACTCCTACTTTACCATCAAGTCCTCTCGGTGTCAGTTTTAAAGATTCAATAAATTTACTCAACGGCGATATCATTAAACAAGTAGATCGCAGAGCATTTGAACTAACTGTAGAAAAAAGTCTTCCTATATTTCAAGATCAAACATCCATTGATAATCTATACAAGTTATGTAATGGTATTGAAATAAAACAAAAATCAATTTGTATCAAAATTGATAATAAGAGAAACTCAAAACAATCCATCGTTGAAATATTAGCTGCTATATTCAATATTCAAAATAATTGGAATTCAGCAATTAAAGAACGTACCAATACAAAAATCGTAGAATTTTTGAATACGTACGTTCTTATTAACAGCGGAGAAAAAACGTTACATAGTAACGATTTTACACGTCTATTCGAAAAATTGGATTAGTACCAATGTAAAATGTGATTACAAAAGTCTTTTTTTACTCATAAGAAATAAGACATAATCATTTAACCCCTCTATTAAAACTTCATTTTAGGTTATTTTTTTTGTGTAAATCTTTTTTACACGATTTTTTACGCTTTAAAACCACTGTAAAATTGCTCCATAATTCAAAACAACAGAATCATGGACAACAAAATTTTTATTTCCAAACTTGATCGGTTAGAGTCAATCGTTCAGGAACTTTCAAAGAAGCAAGACGCTTTTATTGAGAAAGCATTGATGAAATTATCTTTAAACAGTAAAGACATTTATTCCTCAGAAGAGGCAGCTGAATTTTTATCAATCGAAGTTAAATACATCTATCAACTTACCCACCAGCGAAAGATTAGGTATTCAAAGAAAAAAGGACAAAAGAAAATCTACTTTAGAAAAGAAGATCTTTTAGACTATTTAAACGGAGAAATCATAAGCACGACAGAAGATTTGGAAAATGCTCATGCTTCTTTATGGAAGAAATAATGCATGCTTTTACGCATAAATTTCTTTCTCCATCTTTTTAATAAATCCTGTATCAAGGATTTTAATACTCCATCTTATGAATTTAGATATTCCATACATACGGGTAGGTACTTCCTACTTCAAAATAATTGATAAACCTTTAATCTCGGGTGATAAGGTTAAAGTAATGGTTCGATGGAATCGTGAAACTATTATTTCCGATCATGGCAAGTCATTTTTAAACAACATACTCAAGTTGGACGGTTTTTGCTGTATCCCCAACCATTTTGGCTATAAGCAAATCGTTGATGATTTTTACAATACGTACAATGAGCTTCCTGTTCAGCCCATTGCTAAAGAGTTCTCGTTAGATGAACTCGAAAAGCTCATTCCGAATTCGCTGCAATTTATTCAGCATATCTTCGGCGAACAAAAAGAATTCGGGCTGGATTACATTAAACTTTTATATGAAAAACCAACACAAACGCTGCCAATTCTATGTTTGGTAAGTAAAGAACGATCCACAGGTAAAAGCTCGTTTATAAAGTGGCTAAAGGCTATCTTCGGTATGAACATGACGTACATTAAAGGCGATTCTTTTGGTTCGCAGTTTAATTCCGATTGGGCAAGTATGTTGATTGTTGCTATTGACGAAGTGTTTTTCGATAAAAAGGAAATTACAGAACGTCTTAAATACCTTTCTACTACCGACAAAGACAAAATTGAAGCTAAAGGAAAAGACCGGCAGGAAATCGAGTTTTTTGCCAAGTTTATTCTTTGTTCCAACAATGAAGATAATTTTATCCAAATAGACGAAGAAGAAATTCGATTTTGGATTCGTAAGATTCGACCCATTCAAACCGAAGATGTATTCTTTCTTAAAAAACTATATAAAGAAATCCCTTATTTCTTAAAGTTCATTCAAACAAGGAAATACTTTTCAGAACAAAAAACACGTATGTGGTTTAAACCCGAACAAATTATGACTGCTTCTTTGCTGAGACTGGTCAATCGTAATAAAGACGAAATTTTGATTTTAGAGCTTCTGCACGAATGTTTTGAGAAAATGGACGAGCAAGAACTTAAAGTAGCTCCTAATGATCTTTATCTTTTGGTGCGCAGGCAGAACAGCAAAATTTCTATTTCTGCTAATGAAATAAGAAATATTTTGAAGCGATGGAACTTCAGTCCCGAAGATAACACAAAGTCTTATCAGGGAATTGAACTATTGTCGCATGGCGAGTTTGTAAAAGTTGACCGAAGAGGACGGTTTTACACGATCAAAAAAAATTTGTTCTATAAACTATTTGATGCTTTGATGCAAAAGGAAGATTTCTCTTTGAAATAAAACGAAATAGTACTGCATCAGAATCCGCATCAAACTTTTAAACACTCTTTTTGATGCAAAACTGATGCAATCAACAAAACTAGATAATGAAATGATGCAGGTATTGATGCAGAATAACTGATAGCTAGTCAGATTATTACCACATTATTGCATCATTCTGTCTAAAAATTCTAACTTTTAATTCCTACAACATGAATTGCGAAACAGCAAAAAAAATACAGCTTACTTCCATTTTAGATAAAATTGGAGCTTGCATAATACGGACATCAAACCACGATATATGGTATTTAAGTCCTTTCAGAAAAGAAAAAACAGCTTCTTTTAAAGTTGATGCACGTAAAAATATCTTCTACGACTTTGGAGAAGGTTTTGGTGGTAACGCCATAGATTTTATCATGCGGTATTTTCAATGTGATATTTCTAATGCTTTAAAACTTCTTAGTACAGATTTCAGCTCCTTTCCTTTTCAACAGCAACCTGTTCCGGTTTTAACCGAGAAAACAGAGCTTAAAAAATCTTATGAGATAACCAACACACAATCTTTATCAAATCCAATTTTACTGAATTATTTGAAAAGTAGGAAACTGCATTTAGATATGTGTAAGAAATATTTATGTGAAGTTCATTATGAAATTAACGGTAAAAAATATTTTGGTGTTGGGTTTAAAAACGATTCCAACGGATTTGAAATTCGGAACAAATACGTGAAACTTTGTTTGGGTAAAAAGTGGTTTACACATTTAAATAACAATTCTAAATCAATGGTGATTTTAGAATCTTGGAGCGACTTTTTGGCGTTGCTGACATTGCATCCAAAAATGGAAAAAGTGCATGATTTTTTAATCCTTAATTCGTTGGCACTACAATCTAAAATTGATCCGGTTACTGAAAAATATGTACAGATATTTTTGGCATTAGATTCAGATGAAGCCGGCTCAAAAGCCACCCAAAAGATGCTTGATAGATGGAAAGGAAAATCTTCTGATTTTCGAAATTTATATCCAAATGCAAAGGATATAAATGAGTTTCTAATAAAGAAACCTCCTATTGGTATTAAACGGAAATTATAAACACGTTTTGTAGAAGCAAGGGGCTGAAATGTATATACAAATCGCTTCACTAATTGTATATCCTATTTCCGACCCTTGTCCTGCGGAGCGAAAAATCTTCACGCTTCGCTAATTTTTTAAATTTTTGAGAATGAATAAAAAAGATATTGTAAGAGATCAAGTAATTGTTATTCGAGTTAGTGTTTTCGAAAAAAAGCAGATTCAGAAAAATGCTGAAAAATACTGTTTAAGTATTTCTGATTTAGCCAGACAATTTTTGTTAAACGGACAGGCTTGGGCAAAATCTCACAAGGAGATTTCCGATGGAATCTTAGATAGAAAAGCCTTGATTGGCTTAGCTAATAATTTGAATCAATTGACCAGGTATGCACATCAAAAGAAAGAGCTTCCAATCATTATAGAGCTATTACAAAAAATCAATAAAGTATTAGATCCATGATTGCCTTTTCAAATACAGGTACAGGTTTTAAAGGAGCAATTTCTTATGTTTTAAAAGAACATGAGAAAAATTTACCGGCTCTTCAAAAGCCTATTGTTATAGAGCAAAATAATATTTGGGGATCTTCTTCTGAAATTGCCAGACAAATGCGGTTTATTGCAGATTCCAATTCTAAAAGTTCTCGACCTGTACTTCATATTGCTTTTAGTTTTCATAAAGATGAAAAGTTGCCGTTGGAAAAAAGCTTGGTAGCAATGCACCTTGCGTTACGGGAAATTAATTTTCATAGAGACAAAAATCAATACCTTTTGGTAAAGCACAACGATACAGATGTGGAACATTACCATTGGATTATCAATAAGGTTGATTTAAATGCGAAAAATTTAGATACCGGCTACATTAAAAACCGATTGCAGGTAGCTTGTGATAAGGTTGAAAAACAATTAGGTTTACGACACACGCAAGGAAGAACCATTATTTATGATCCCGAATCTGAAAAAGGATATAAGTTTATAAAAAAAGAAAAACTTAACAATAAAGTTTTTAAAGAGAAGTCGGTCAATATTTCAGATGTCAAGCAGTTTATTTACGATGAATTGATACGGATTTTATCATATTTAAAAACGATCGAACAATTAGTGCATGAGCTTTCAAAAAAAGATATTGAATGTCAAACAACTTTTAATAAGAATGGATTAAGCGGAGTTTCGTTTCGATACAACAATCAAGCATACAAAGGAAGCCAGATTGGTGTAAAAGCAAAAGATATTCTAAATGCTATGCAACAAAACCAAACGTTAGGCAGTCAAGATCATATAACATCGTTGAATGCTTTTCATAAAAATATACAGACTACTTTAAGAGCTATTGTAACTGATTATGAATCCGGCAATCCTTATCCTGATTTTGAAAAACATTGTTTAAATAATGAAATTCTTTATGAGGAGGAAAAGTTATTTTACAAAGGCTATCGTATCTCAAACAAACCTATCGAACATTTTAGAAAAACAGCTGAAACTTATGTTTTGGGTTCGCTTAAAGACTTTGAATATAAAATGTATTGCTACAATGATTTAATGAATCAAGAACCCAAGAAAGTTCCGCTGCTGTTTGGTAGGGATAAGATCCTTGCAGAAAATAAGAAATTATTAAAAGAGCAGCAGAATGCAGTTGAACCGGAATTAAAAATAAGAATAAGCCGTACTGTTATTCCTGATTTTTCTGCGGCATTTATGAAAAGTATTAAGGTACATAAGGATAGGTTAACAGAAACAGAAACCAAGAATCTTAAAACAGTGGCTATTGAAAAGCCAACGAAGATCGTAGAAAAGTCAAAAAGATTTGGAAGGAGGTTTTAAGAAGGGAATTAGCTTTTATGTTATCAAAGCTAAATAATCCTTATTTTTGTTTTAATGTAATTGTCAAAAATAGATGACCGAAAATAAACATATAGAATTCAAACAAAAAGTAACACCCGAATTGGAGAAAGAAGTAGTAGCCTTCTTAAATTCCAATGAAGGTGGTGTAATTTATATTGGTATAGATAAAAACGGAATTCCAGTTGGTGTAAATGATGCTGACCAGGAACAATTGCTTATTAAAGACCGTTTAAAAACCAATATTTTGCCTTCTTGTTTGGGACTTTTTGATTTGATTGTTGAAAAAAGAGCAGATAAAATTATCATCAAAATCATCGTGGCTGGCGGTTATGAAAAACCGTACTACGTAAAGAAATACGGACTTTCAGAAAAAGGAGCTTTTATTCGTGTCGGAAGTTCAGCAGAACCGATGCCAACCCGACAAATAGAACAGCTTTTTGCCAAAAGAACTCGTAACTCCATAGGCAAAATTAAATCTCCAAAACAGACATTGCAATTTCAACAATTACATATTTATTATCAGTCGATAGGTAAAAACTTAAACGAACAATTTGCAAGGAATTTAGAGTTGTTGACAGAAGAAGGGGAATTTAATTATGTAGCGTATTTAATGAACGATATCAATAATATTTCTGTACAAGTAGCACGTTACGAAGGATTAAATCGTGTCAATCTAATTGAACGAAATGAATATGGTTATGAGTCTTTAATAAAAGCCGTAAATCAGGTTTTGGATAAATTGAATCTTGAAAACCGAACGATGACAGAAATTACGTATAAACAACGAAAAGAACAGCGACAATGGAATGCTGTGGCTTTACGTGAAGCTATCATAAATTCTTTTGTACACAATGACTACAGCAATGAAACAGCACCTAAATTTGAAATATTTGATGATCGCTTGGAAATTACTTCGTACGGAGGATTACCAACATCACTCTTGAGAGAAGAGTTTTTCGAAGGTTTCACCATTCCTCGTAATAAAGAATTGATGCGTATTTTCAAGGATCTAGATTTGGTAGAGCAATTAGGGTCGGGTATTCCTAGAATTTTACAGGCTTATTCAAAAGATAGCTTTCATTTTTCCGAAAACTTTTTAAGAGTTACCTTACCTTCAACGGAAGTTGTAACTCGTGACCAGCAAGATACCCAGCAAGATACCCAGCAAGATACCCAGCAAGATACCCAGCAAGTTAAAGAACTTTTAAAGGTATTTAAGGGAACTCATAGTCGTGGCGAATTACAAGAAATGTTGGGCTTGTCTGATAGAGAAAACTTTAGAAAGAAATACTTACAACCAGGGATAGAAACAGGTTTAATTGCTTTGACCATTCCTGATAAACCTACTAGTCGAAATCAAAAATATTATTTAACGGAGAAAGGTAAAAAATCGCAATAAATGAAAAATTACTTGCAAACACCTATTTATAAAAAATCGGAAGAAATTTTTAAAACTCTTAAAATAATTAC
The DNA here is from genome assembly GCA_036643355.1 of Myroides sp. Taxonomy (GTDB): domain Bacteria; phylum Bacteroidota; class Bacteroidia; order Flavobacteriales; family Flavobacteriaceae; genus Flavobacterium. The sequence goes on along the minus strand of JAVXSC010000004.1, from coordinate 19,344 downwards.
TGATCTTTTTCCAGAAGATGATCCTATAATGTCAGATTTAAAAGGTCAGTTGTTAGGTGACGCCATGCTTATTCAGGCGAAGTTAGCCGGCGCATTTGCTGTGAAACTGTACGATATAAAAATGGAAAATGCGACTTTGATCCGCAAGGCAGCACGTGATTTAATAGTTTCATACCACACCCTAAAAATGCTGGGTTTTGAAGAGGTAGAGTATTATAAAATAATCCGCAAACAGATCGAAGAATTCCGACTACTGTTTGTGGAATGGGTAGGCAGTTTCAACCAGAAACATTTTATTACCGATGCTTGGGGTTTGTTCAATCCACCAGGTATTGCACATGATTACAAACAACAAGACGAGGAGCTTGATTTTTTGGATCAGGAGGAGGACGATACAGATTTTTAAGAGTTGTTTCTTAAAACTTACTTTTGGTGTAGCCTCATGAAAACTCTATAGCTTGCAGTTGATTATATTGTAGAAATAGTTACTTTAAAAACTTTTTAAACTCTTTCTTCTTTAAGGTAAACCCTTGTGTTTTTAAAATTTTTCCGTCAGTAGATACAATCGCAAAGTAAGGCTGACTTTGATTATTAAAACGCTCTTCTTGTATCTTGTTATAAAAAGCTCCGTAAGTTTTCATTAATTTTCCTGTTTTTTCATTTTTTGTAATGTATTTTTCAGGAACTACTTTCTTCTCATCCACAAATAATGTTACGGTATAATAATTTGCATTTAAAAGATCTTGTATGTCACTGTCATATAAAAAAGCATCTTCCATTTTTCGTGAATTAACATCTGCATAAGCGGTAAAATAAATCAGTAAAGGTTTACCCCAGATCTGTGCAGTTAAAAGCAACTCATCGAAATCAATTATTTCGGCATCAGTAAAAAAGGGAGTTTCTTCTGCCACAGGCTCTTTGATACTTATCATAGAATCGGCAAGCTTATTAAATTCATCCATCATGTCGCCATAAGTTTCAAATTGATCTGGATCTTCTTTAATAACTTTATAAATGGCATCAACAGTGCGCTCGTCCTTTACCAATGCTAACAGAATTTGACTGTCAGTTTCCCAATTTGCAAGATCAATTTTCTTATTGCGTAAGGTTATAAAATCATTATAAAAAGTAACCGATTCTTTATATTCAGGCGTTGCTTTCATTTTTAATATTTCATCTAAAAGCTTTTGATAGGTAATCATTTCAGGATCTTCGTTTAACAAGCCAATAACCAGTGTTGCTAAAAAAGGTGGCTGACCAAAAAAGACAATATCTGTTTCATCTAATCCACAAGCAGTAAGTTGGGCAAAGTTTGTTGTAAGTTCCAACTGTGTTTTTTCTAAATCATCATATAGATTGATTTTCTGCGCCAATAGTTGTTTACAGTCTGTTTGAGCATTTAAAGAAATTGTTGATAAAAGTACAAATAGTATACTAAATAATAGTTTCATAAGCATTTTTACGTTGTATTTAAAGCTTTCAAATATAAAATATTCGCTAGCACATAATATTAATTTCACAGTTTAATTTAGAATTTTGTAGATAAAAACTTACATTTTACGGCTTTCCTCATAGTATTATCATTTGTTTTCATTTCTTTTGTTATTTAACATTTAGTATATTTACGCCAAACATCAATAAACTAGTGGACAATCAGCACTTTTATTTACAGATGTTTATATAAATCAATCTGTTATTTGCGTAGAACCTGTAAAAGCTATTTATTCATTTTTCATTTTTATTGATATAAATTCAATATATGATGAACTTAGAAATAATTCTGATGCTCAAGTATAAATTCAAATAGCATAAAAAATTTACTGATTCTCATACCGACTGATTTATATTTAGAATTATTCTATTCTAATATTAGTAATTCATATTATATTATTGAAAATAAAAGCATCAGTACCAAAAACTCACTCAACTGCAAAGTTTGTTATTGTCACGTTTGGCAACGTTGGAGGGGTAAACAAAATACTAAAATATTATTAACTAAAGAAAACACTAGAAATTATGAAAATTATATCTTTTGGAGTAAATAACTTTAGAGGTATTGCAGGTGGATTAGAAAATAATACCATCGAATTTAATAACTCAAATACAATTTTTCTGTTAGGTCAGAATAATGTCGGAAAATCAAGTTTTTTAAAAGCATACGAATTCTTCTATAAAAGTTCTTCTTCTCCTACAATTGAAGATATTTATAGGATGAATCCAGATAATATTATTGAATTTGAATTAGTTCTACAATTGGATGAATTTGATTTTCAAAAAGACTCAATTGCAAATAAGAGAGAAGGATTGAAAAAATGGCTTAATGAAAATAACTTTCTTAAAATCAAAAGGGTTATTAAGCCAAAAGAAGGTGCTAAAATAACTTTTGAAAAAACAGAAAACTATACTTGGGATTATGAGCAAAATGTTTGGGTCGCCAAAAATTATGGAGGAATAGGTTTAGACAGTGTTTTTCAAGCTGCTTTACCAACTCCAATATTTATTAAAGCTATGCCAACCGAAGCTGAAGGAGAAGCTATAATAAATGCGATCTTAAAACAGAAAGCAGAAAACAAGCTTAAAGATCAAGATAGGGAGGAACTTAAAATAGCTCAAGCCAAAATTCAAGAATTACAGGATAAGTTATATAACCCAGAATCGATTCAATCTTATAAAACAGAAGTGAATAAATATTTTCAGTCTCTATTTCCAAATACAAAAATTGAGTTGAGTGAAAAGGATAAAGCTAAATGGACAGAGAATTCAATAGGTAAGAGTTTTGCAATTCATTTCGAACACAATAACAATGGAGAAAAAGACGAAACAATTCCAACAAGTCATGAACGGGTTGGACACGGTGCTGTTAGGTCTGCTATTTTTTCTTTGTTATTAATGAAAGATGTTGCAGAAGAGTTTCAAAGAGTTGAAAATAGAAAAGATTATATCGTGCTTTTTGAAGAGCCAGAATTATTTCTTCACCCTAAATTAATGAAGCAATTACGTAAATTAATTTATAAAGTTAGTAAAACAGATACTCCTTATCAGGTTTTATGTGCATCACATTCACCTCAAATGATTGATATTACAAAAGAAAAATCTTCTTTGGTTAGAATGGTTAAGCATAATGATGGAACTCGATTATTTCAAATAAATGATGAGTTTTTAAAAGATTCAAAAGAAATCAAGTCTAAAGAAGAATTAAAACAAGAAATGAATGAAGTGTTGAGATTTAATCCTTTTATATGTGAGTCCTTTTATGCAAATGAAGTTGTATTAATTGAAGGTCCAACAGAAGAAATTATTTTGAGAGGGTATTTCAATGAAGTAGAAACGGATAAAGACATCTTTGTAGTCAATTGTGGAACAGTGAATAATATACCGTTCTTTCAGAAAATATTTTCAAGATTTAACATAAAATATCATGTTATTTGTGATTCAGATGCAGCAGAGATAAAAGAATTAGATAATCGCGGATTAATACCTTTTGAAACAGGTATTCAAAAATCAATTTATCAACAATTGAAATTGGATTATGAAAAGCCTGGTTATTCTTGCGGGTTGTTTCAAGTTAATAGAGAGACATTTGAGCCAGCTCACCAAAATGTTGATATTCCCGAGAATTTAAAATATAAGCAAGATTATTTAAAAGCTGATGGTAAACCTTATAATGCTAATTTATATTGGAAAGATATTTTACAGCCGAATTTACGTTCGAACGAAATAGATAGAGTTCCTATAATTAAATATTTAAAGAACATTGTAGCTCATAATTAACCCAATATATAATTGAAATATGAGTTTTGAAGAACCAAAAATTAATGCTTTTATAAATGATTATGTTGCTAAATTAAGACAAGGAACAGCCACAATTTTTTTTGGTGCTGGTATGTCAAAAGCAGCAGGATTTGTTGATTGGAAAGGACTTTTAAGCGATTTAGCTGACGACTTAGGATTGAAAATCTCGGAAGAAAACGACTTGATTTCTTTAGCGCAATTTCATAAAAATAAAAATAATAACCGAAATAGAATCAATGAAAAAATTGTTGATGAGTTTACTGATAATGATGTAGAAACTGAAAATCATAGAATCATAGCAAAACTACCATTCAATACTATTTGGACTACTAATTATGATGATTTAATAGAAGATGCACATACAAAAATTGGAAAAAAAATTGATGTAAAGAGAAATATTGACGATTTACATATATGTTAAGTGGGAATATCAAGATTTGCTAGTGATTATATAATTTACTTTTGTCACAAATATCTACTAAATTTGTTACAAAAAAATAATTATCTATTCATGTAATTCGCTGTTAATCATGAATTAAATCAACTTTTTTTATATTTTCTTGGCGAATTTATTTTTTTGGATGATGACTTTATTGGCAGTATGAAGGTTTATATCTTTTTGCATATAAAAAGGAAATTATAGGTAAAATCAATGTAATTGCATATAATTATGAAACAATCCTTGGCACATTTTGTTAAAGAACAGCGTAAGAAAGTAGGATTTACTCAAGAAGAATTTGCTGAACGAGCTGGCGTGGCTTTAACTGTTATTCGCAAAATTGAGCAAGGAAAAGAAAATTTAAGCTTATCTAAAGTTAATCAGGTATTATTAATGTTCGGACATACTTTAGCGCCAGTAAACACAAAAGATTTGTGAGATATAATACACACATTTTAAATATAATAAACCTAACTTGTTATAATAAACTAGTTAGGTTTATTGTTTTTTAGAGGTTTATTAGCAATCGATTAAACATGTTTGATCGATTGCTAATTATAATAACCGTCTAGTTTATATGAATCTTACTTTATTACTACCTAAGGGTATTAGAGTAAAAACCTGCTTCATGTTCAAGAAAATTATCATAATATTTTTTTGAGAATTTATCTTCAATCAGATAGGTAGCTCTCAACGGTATTAAATGAAAATCATAATAAATGTAAGAGTCTATTTTATTTAAAACTTTAGTGGTTTCAAATATATTTTTTAGTGGCTTATGATAAAAACTATTTACAAAAAAGAAATCGTCAGCTTGGTACATATGAATAATTTCATGGGAAATAATTTTATTAACTGAAATGTTTTCTGAGTGACGACCGTCATTATATACGATGTATCCAGCGGTAGCAGATGCTAAATTTCCAGCATTTGGATCATTCCTTCTAAAAATAAATTGTCCGTAATTTAATGACGATTTAGCATCAAATTTGAACAATAAAAAAGCATTAACTGTATATACAGCCGAAATAGGCATTACCTTATAACGGACTTTAAAATCGTTTTTTGTATGGAATTCAATTCTATTAAAACCTACGGTCAAATTCCATTGTTCCCAAAAATCCCTATTATTGGCTGCATTCTCTTTTATGGAATTTCCTGCAGCATTCACAAATTTTGAAGTCCAATACAATTTCCAATCTTCTTCCTGCCCAGCCAACCCAATAAGGCGTTTACTTTCAAAGGTAACATACCCGCCTAAAGCCCCTTGCCATAGTCCCTTCAAAAGAACTTTTCCAAATTTTTCATCGGGTTTTTTATTTATAACTGCACCAATAGCACCACTAATTCCACCAAAACCAACGTTATAAAGTGCAGCTTCAGTATTATTAGCTTGTGGATAAGCGGAATAAAAGGACATGACGATTGTCCAAAATATGATTATCTTCTTTTTCATAAGGTTTTTTTTAGAAAATAAATTATTTTGATTTTTACTACAATAGTTATAGTTAAGATTTAAAGATAATATTTTATTTAACTTATTTAATGTTGTTTTTTGAATGTGCTACTAGACAATGTTTTTGGATAAAGGAAGAGAATCTAAATATAGTTTAAAACAACCAGATTTATCTATATTACCTGATTTCTTCATAAACTTCTATATTAATTTTTAAAGTATTTATTTTAAAAATTAATTACATCATCAATCATCTTATCCAAAGTATTACTTGGTAGCGTATTTAGATATGACATTGTTGATTTTATATCTTTATGTCCCAAAGCTTCTTTTATGATATCGATGGAAATATTGTTGAATTTCAAAATAGTTGCAAACGAGTGCCTTGCACAATAATATGTAATATTCTTCGAAATTTCTAACTTTGCAAGTACGTCCTTTAAAGGTGTATTGACATAAACTTTCAAATACTTTTGCTTTCTGTTTTCAATATAATTTCCATCTGTTTGATCGTTATTGATGATGTTAAATAGATAAATGGAATCTGAAGGTGCTGCATATTCAAGTAATTTTTGTTCCCAAAATTCATTAACTTTAAAGCTGATCATTACGTCCGTTTTTCTTCGACGATAATTGATCGTTCCTTTATGTAGATCTGTTTTCTTTAAAAGCATTAGATCCACAAAATTAATTCCTCTACCATAGAAGCTCAATAAGAACATATCACGAGCTATACGTTCATATTTCAAGTCTAAATCAGAAGATTTTAGTTGTTCTAGTTCGGATTCTGTTAAGTATTCCTTTTTACCGGATTCCTTAATTTTCGAAACTTTAAATTTATCGAATGGATACATTGTTGCAGGAATAATTTCTCTTTTAATAGCTTTGTTTATAACGGCTCTTAAAGTTCTCATCTTTATACCAATAGTACTTTGACTGTTATTGATTGAATTTAAGTAAGATTGATATTTGTATATATTGTTAACTGATAAATCACGAAATGATATTTCTATTCTACCAAAAAAACGTTGAATCGATCGTAAAGCTTCCTTTTCAATTGACGCAGTAGAAATTTTACCTGCTGTCTTTGCTTCGTCAATTAATGCTTCATGAAAAGAAGTGTAGCTTAAAGTTTGCTGCTTACCCGATTTATTTTTAAAACTTATAAGGACATCTTGTAATGTAAATGGTCGTTCATCTAATTCAAATTCATGGATGATTTCATTTAAGCGATCTGAATATTTATTTATTAGAGCGTTAATCTGTTTATGGTCTGCATGACTCTTTTTTAATCTCTCAGTTTCAAAAGACCAATCCTCATAGTTACATTTTTTTCGTAGAGACAAACTTGTATTTGTTCTATCTTTAATAAGTAGTAAAACGATAGAATATTCGCCTTTTAAGTTATTAGATGTTTTAATTGTAAATTTGAATGTGATCATAATGAAGGACTTAGGGTTAATTTACTCACTAACATTTGACGAACAAATATACAATAATAGTAATTAATAGTAAGCTTTTGTATAAAACATATTTTTTTAAATACTTGATAATCAGTAATAATAACAAAAACTAATCTATAATAATTTATCCCTTTTAAGACTCATAATCAGGTGGTCCCTGGTTCGAGCCCAGGTGGGACCACTTTTATAAGCTTCACAGAAATGTGGAGCTTTTTTTTATTGAGTTAAATTGCTGATAAACAACGATTAATCTATAATCTGTTGTTTTAGAAAGTTTACAAATGATAATAAAACTTCCTAATTATTGTATTTAAGGTGTCCTATTCGGTGTCACCGTATGATGAAAAAAGGTGTCACCCCTAAATATTTTATTATATCAAGGTGTCACCCTTGATTATTAAGGTGTTACGTAGTATTTCGAACGTTCAGCATTGTTTAACTTAATACATTAAATTATGCAAACTAAAAAATTAAGTGTGCTGTTTTACTTATTTAAAGCGAAATCTAACAGCAGAGGATTAGCTCCTTTAACATGTAGAATTACATTAAACAAAAAGCGTAAAGAATTCAGTACAGGTTACTATGTAGCCGAGAATGATTGGGATGCTTCTACACAGCTTATTATCTCGAAATCTACAGAGTTAAAAAGCATTAATACCCAACTCAATCAAATTAGTCAACTTTTTTTACAAATTTTCAATACCCTACTATTTGAGAAAGAAGCTTTTGATGTTGATGATATTTATAATCGTTACAAAGGTGATAATGAGAATAATGTAAATTATCTATTAGAGTTTTATGTAAACTACCTAAAACGAATGGAGCAATTAATAGGTATTGACATGAAGAAGCCTACTTGGAAGAAACATGAGAATGCTTTTTTAAATCTTAAAGGTTACATTCAAGCCAATCATAAAGGTAAAGACTTCAAATTAAAAGATATTGATTTGTCTTTTATCAAAGATTACGAATTCTATCTTAAAACAAATCGTAAATTCTCACAAGCTACGGTGAACAAGGTTTTACAACGATTAAAGAAGATGTTCAGTTTTGCAATTGAACAAAATGAAATCATAAAGAATCCATTTAATGGGTATCGATTTAACTTACTAAAAAAGGAAGTTGTTTATCTAACCACCGAGGAATTGAAAGCACTTGAAAAATCAAAACCTATACAACCAAGATTGATATTGGTTAAGGACTTGTTTGTTTTCTGTTGTTATACAGGTTTAGCATTCAATGAAATGTCTAATCTTAAAATTTCTAACATTGAAAAGGGATTTGATGGTAAGTTATGGATTTCGTTGATGCGTGAAAAAACTAATAAAAGTGTTTCAATTCCTATACTTCCTAAAGCTAAAGCAATTTTAAATCAATATAGTACAGATAATGATTTAGTATTTCCAAAAGTAACCAATCAAAAATTCAATTCTTATTTAAAAGAAATTGCAGACATTGTAGGAATTGAGAAGAACCTTACACATCACATTGCTCGTAAAACTTTTGCAAGTACAGTTTTACTATACAATGATGTACCAATAGAAATAGTTTCAGAATTGTTAGGACATTCAAGTATTAAAGTAACTCAAGAAAGTTACGCTAGACTATCTAATAAGAAAGTAAGTGAAACAATGATTAGGTTGAGTAAGATTCTCAAATAATTTAGAGAATGACCAAATCCTTCAATTCAACATCCAAAGCAATAGCAATTCTGTAAAGCGTGTGAATTGTTGGATTGGTTCTTCCTGACTCAATTCTAGAAATATTGGTAGTATCAATCTTTCCTTCAATTAAACCTACTAAATCAACTTGAGATAACCCTTTTGATTCCCTTAAGGTTTTGATGTTTTTACCAATATTTTTTAATAAATCTTCTTTTTGCATACTTGACATATTTGACAAGTCAAGTAAAGTTTTATATTCGCGTATATAAATGCCATATATGGCAAGTTTTGTTGGGTTACGGAAACCCGTAAACATTATTTAAAAATTGTAACTAATATTGAGAATTAAAAACAAAAATTATGAAAAAATTATTACTGTCTACTTTAGGCTGTCTATTGGCAGTATCTGCTTATTCACAAGACAAATTGTATACTCACAAAGGAGATACATTAACAGTTCACATAAAAGAATTGAACGAAAATCACATTAAATTTAATTATCCAAATGAAGAAAGCACCAATACACTTTCGAAGAATGTTATTGAAAAAATAGAATACGAGAGTGGAAGAATTGAACAGATCACTAATAAAATTATTATTAATGGTTTAAATGATTGGGAAAAAGTGGTAGTTACCAATTTAGAATCAGATGTCTTAGGACTTACTAAAATTGGGGATTTTAAAGCAAAAGCAAAAGGTTCAACTATGACAAGCCAAGGAAAAGTAGAAGCAAGGGCTTTTAACAAATTAAAGAAAGAAGCTGCTGCTGAAGGTTGTCACATTTTATTAATTTTAACTACAACTGGTAAAAGTGGAAGCCCGTATTCAAGTGCTTCATCAAGTTTAACAGCTGTTGGTTATAAATACTAAGATTATGTTTTGGTTTATATTAATAATTTTAATAATTGCATTAATTGCATATAGGTTTATCACTGCAATAAATGAAGATAATAATGAATTTAAGACACTTATTCTATCTGATAGATTTAAGTTGTTAGTTGATAAGTTAAACGAAAAGGCTTTCGATTCTGAAGCAGATATTCATATTAGGGATAAGAGATCTTTTTGTTTACACCTGAAAGGAGGAAATCAGTTAGTTGAGTTTTTTTATTCTACTGGGCACTTAAATATTCAATGGAAATTGAAATTTCCACTAGAAGACGAGGTGATCTATGAAAAACAAATTAATAATGTTAGAAATTTAGAAGCAGATTTGCAGATAGCTATGGCTGATGAGATTTTAGATGAAGTAGAAGTTTTTTTTAGACGTAATTGTCCTAATTCAATCAAATATTATTATGAATATAATAAATTCGGTTTTTTATATAAGGAAACAGCTCTCAATGATGTAAAAACTCTATTTATTAAAGAGATTTTTAAAAATGAAACTGATGATTTTGAAGATATAAATTTAGAAAGTTCGGCAGATGAAGATGATTTCAACTATCAAATTAATAAAAAAGATATTTTTTATGAAAGTAATGGGCAGTTAATTAATGTTAATGCATATAAAATATTACTTGAAATTAAACCTTTTATTGATATATTAAGAGCTTCATTTACTGAAGATAATAATTTAGAAGTTACAAAAGATGGAAAAATATTACTTTACAGAGATGATCTAAAAGAAACGATTGAGTTTGTAAAAAGAAATAATAGTGATATTGAGTTGAAATGGGGATATAATAGTAGAATTCATGGTGAACAATATTATAATATAATTTTGGATGACTTAATTACGAAAATTAAAGATGATCCCTATTCTCTGTTTACTTTAGTAATGGACTTAAATATAAGTTCAGAACAAGCTTTAAATAAAAGCCTTACAGATGATTTTTATTTTTAATTGAATTTTTTAAAAACCAACGCAAACGGGGAGTTATCTAAAAGGTAGCCCCCATTATTATTTAAGGAGAGGCAAGTCCCCGTCAAAACATATCTGTATAGTTTATTAGAGTAATTATTACTTTAATTTAGATAGTACATATAAATTGTTTAATTGTTAATTGTGTCAACCTTTTTAAAATAGTGTTACAATTATTTTAACATTTAGTATATTTACGGCAAACATAGCTAAGCTCTCAATGAAATTCAACGAAGATTCTCGCGTAAAAATACCTGCTTTATTACACCTAATAAGATTGGGTTTTAAGTATGTATCTTTGAATCAGCAAAATAGAATAGAAAGCAATAATATTTTCTCTTCAATTTTTGTCAATAAGATATCAGCTATCAACGGAATTACTTCTCAAGAAGCACAACGTCTTTTAGATGAGATAAATTTAGAATTAGATTATGAGGATTTGGGTAAGAGGTTTTACGAACGTTTAACAGCTACCTCTGGAGTTAAGTTAATTGATTTTGAGAACTTCGATAATAATGATTTTCATGTAACCACTGAGTTAACGTGTAAGTCGGGGGATGAGGAATTTCGTCCTGATATTACTGTGCTAATCAATGGAATCCCTTTAGCTTTTATAGAAGTTAAAAAACCTCATAATAAAGAGGGGGTTATTAATGAAAGAAATCGTATAAACCAACGATTTAAAAATAAACACTTCAGGCGTTTTGCTAATATAACACAGTTATTAGTGTTTTCTAATAATATGGAGTACGAAGACGGAATTGTAGAACCAATTTTCGGAGCTTTTTATGCTACTCCTGCGTATGAAAACGTACATTTCAATTACTTTAGAGAAGATTTAGACTATCCTGTACTTCAAAAGTTGAATGATATTGACGACAAAGGTGAAAACGAACTGTTGAAAGATAATAACTTAATTGTTATTAAAAACAGTCCTGAATACATTACTAATAAACAACCAAATACACCAACAAACAGAATTTTAACTTCTTTGTTTAGTAAAGAACGATTAAAATTTATTCTACAATATGCTATTGTATATGTTGAAGAAGAAGTTACTGGAAAAGTTACCTATCAAAAACACATTATGCGTTACCCTCAGTTGTTTGCTACTCAGGCTATTGCAACTAAACTTGGCGAAGGTCAAAACAAAGGTATTATATGGCATACACAAGGTTCAGGTAAAACAGCTTTAGCTTATTATAATGTTAAACACTTAACAGATTATTACGCTAAGAAACAGATTATTCCAAAGTTTTATTTTATAGTTGATCGATTAGACTTGTTAATTCAGGCTTCAAGCGAGTTTGCTAATCGTGGGTTAAAGGTTAAACAGGTAAATAGTAAACAAGATTTTATTTCCGATTTACAGGTGGTAGGGGCAATACATAATGATAGTGGGGTTCCTGAAATAACAGTTGTTAACATTCAAAAATTCTCTGAAGATGCAATAGCAGTCAAAGATTTTAGTTACGATATTAATATTCAACGTGTTTACTTCTTAGATGAAGCACACAGAAGTTACAACCCAAAGGGGAATTATTTAGCTAATTTAATAAATTCTGATCGTTCAGCAGTAATTATAGCTTTAACAGGTACGCCTTTATTAAAAGAGGTTGCTAAAGATTACGATTCTAAAATGTTATTTGGTAATTACTTTCATAAGTATTACTATAACATGTCAATTGCTGATGGTTACACATTACGATTAATTCGTGAACAAATTGAAGGCAACTTTAAAATGGAAATGAAGGATGTAATGGATCAAATTAAAGTGCTACAAGGAGACATTAGTACACGTCAAATTTATGCACATCCAAAATTTGCTCAACCTTTACTAGATTATATTGTTAACGATTTAATTAAATTCAGACGTGAACAACAAGATACTTCTTTAGGAGGTATGGTTGTATGTGATTCAGCAAATCAAGCAAAAGAATTATTTCGCTTGTTTGAAGAGAAGTATGGTAAACAAGAAACAGACGCAAGTGTTTTAATTGCGGCTGAACCAACTGCGAAATATGGTAATCATGAAGAACCAGTGCTTACAGCTTCTTTAATACTCCATGATGAAAATGATAAAGCAATTCGTAAAGAGTTAATATCAACATATAAAAAGGGAAAGATTGATTTGTTATTTGTTTATAATATGTTGCTAACTGGTTTTGATGCCAAACGATTGAAGAAATTATATTTAGCTCGTGTAATTCAAGACCACAACTTATTACAAACATTAACTCGAGTTAATAGACCATATAAAAATTATAAATATGGTTATGTTGTTGATTTTGCTGATATATCGAAGGCTTTTGACCGAACAAATAAGATGTATTTTGATGAATTGCAAGAGCAATTAGGCGATGAGATGGAAATGTATTCGCACTTGTTTAAGTCAGAAGAAGAAATTAAAGAAGAAATACAAGAGATTAAGGAAACCTTATTCCATTACGATACACAAAACAGGGAGCTATTTTCACAGCAAATAGCCCAACTTACAGATAAGAATGAGTTGTTACGCTTAGTTAAAGCGTTACGCTCGGCAAAAGAATTGAAAAACATTATTGCTGTTAATGGCTACGAAGCTTTAGATGGTATTGCCGATTTTGATATATGGAATCGTTTGTTGTTAGAAGCTCAAAGTAGATTAGATAATCTAAATTTTGTTGAGAGTATTGGAAATGAAGAAGCTTCCGCTAATTTATTGAACACCGCTTTAGAAGATGTCATCTTTCAATTTATCAAAGTTGATGAAAGCGAGCTAGTATTAGCTGATGAGTTTAAAAACACATTACGCAAAACAAGGGAATCGCTTCAAAATAATTTTGACCAAATCGACCCACAATTTGTAAGTTTGCGTGAAGAGCTAGAACGTATTTTCAAAAAGAAAAATCTGAGTGAAGTTACGCAAGCCGATATGATTGAAAACATGCATTTGCTTCAAAAAATCTACGATCAAGCCAAAGAACTGAATCGTAAAAATGCATTGTTGAAAGCAAAGTATATCAATGACGAAAAATACACACGCATTCATAAACGCTTAAGCGAAAAAGCTACACTTAACGCTAAAGAAATGCAATTGCATAATGCCTTAATGCAAGTAAAACAACACGTAGATAACAAATTAGAAGGACAAGAAGACATTATGAAAAATGAAGCTTTCTTTAAACGTTATTTATTGCAATTAGTGGTTCGGGAATTTAAGAAAAATGAAAACATTCCATTGGATTTTTCAACTACTGAAACCATCAATAATTTAATAGTGAACGAATATTTACAACAATACCAATACCGATAGAAAATGACGCAGGATATTAACTTCATGACCAAAACAAAAGCACTTATTGACAACTTAAAAAGTGTGTGTGCGAATTATGGCTTGGGAAATGATGGAAACGAATTTAAAATTATTACCCAAGTATTTTTATACAAGTTCTTAAATGATAAGTTTCGCTATGCGGTGAAACAAGAAAAACCAGAACTAGACCAAGCGGAGAATTTCTCCAAAGCTTTATTGGATTTAAGCGAAGACGAATACCAATTCTTAATTGCTAGTTTAGACCCAAATATTCCTCGTTTACGTCCAGAACATTTGATTTCACATTTGTTTGTGAAACAAAATGACAGTGATTTTGCGAAAACTTTTGACGATACCTTACGTCAGATTTCGATTGAAAATGCCGAAGTATTCTCGGTTAAATCGTTCTCAGGAGCGAAAGATACTTTGTTTGATGAATTAACGCAGTTTATTTCGGATAGTTCGCAACGTGATGCTTTTGCGAAAGCGTTAATAAATAAGTTGTTTGAATTTAGTTTCGAAGAAATGTTTGAACAGAAATACGATTTCTTTGCTACTATTTTTGAATACTTAATCAAGGATTACAATACTGACTCTGGTGGAAAGTATGCCGAATATTACACGCCTCATGCGGTAGCGCGTATAATGGCACAAATTATGGTGCCAACTCCCGTTAGACAAGTTAAAGTATATGACCCAAGTGCAGGTTCGGGGACGCTTTTAATGAGTTTAGCCCATCAAATTGGAGAAGAAAATTGTACGATTTACTCCGAAGATATTTCGCAGAAATCGAGTAATATGTTGCGTTTGAATTTGGTGTTGAACAACTTAACGCATTCGATACCGAATATCATTAAAACCAATACCATAGCACAACCAACGTATTTAAGTGAAGAATTTGATTATATTGTATCGAATCCTCCGTTTAAGTTGGATTTCTCTGATTTTCATGCCGATTTAGATAAAGATGCCTTCAAAAAAAGATTCTTTGCAGGGATTCCTAATATCCCGAAGACTAAAAAAGAATCGATGGCGATTTATTTGTTATTCATTCAGCACATTATGTTTAGTTTGAGTGATACGGGAAAAGCGGCTATTGTGTTGCCAACAGGATTTATCACGGCTCAAAGTGGTATTGAAAAGAAAATTAGAGAACGCTTGATTACCAATGGTTGGTTGCGTGGAGTGGTGAGTATGCCCTCTAATATTTTTGCTAGTACAGGAACTAATGTTTCGGTTTTGTTTTTAGACAAAGAAGCCGATAGTGAACATATTGTTTTGTTAGATGCTTCCAAATTAGGTAATACCATTAAAGAAGGTAAAAATCAACGAACTGTTTTAACTCCAACTGAAGAACAATTGATTATTGATACATTTAATAATAAAAATGTGATTGATGATTTATCCGTTGTAGTAACCAAAAAGGAAATTGAAGTTAAAAACTATTCGTTTAGTGCAGGACAATATTTTGAAGTAAAAATTGAACATGTAGATATTACGCCAGAAGAGTTTACTGCTAAGATGAAAACCTTTGAAAGTAATTTAGCTAATTTGTTTTCAGAGAGTAAAGACTTAGAAAAAGAAATTCAGAATAAAATAAAAATCCTTAGATATGAAAATTAATATTGGAAATGATTTATATCTAAAAGGAAGAATCGGATGGAAAGGACTAAGTAAAGATGAATACCTAGAAAAAAGTAATTATAGAATTATTAATGGTTATTCATTAAAAGATGGTTACGTTGATTGGGATATAGCTGGTTATATTTCCAGAGATAGATATGAAGAATCTCCCGAAATCAAACTAGAGATTGATGATATACTAATATCCAAAGATGGAACAATTGGTAAAGTTGGTATCGTAAGAGAATTAGAATTACCATCAACTGTGGCATCAGGCATTTTTGTTTTGAGAAATATCATTAAAGATAGACTTGATACAGAATATTTATTTCAATATTTAAAAAGTTCAAATTTTAAAAACTTTATCAATAGAGTAAAAGCTTCGGGTTCAACAATCATACATCTATATCAAAGAGATTTAGTAAAACTTGAGATTGATTTACCAAGTTTAAAAGAACAAAAATTAATTTCTTCATTATTAAAAAATTTAGATGATAAAATCGAATTGAACAACAAAATCAATGCAGAGTTAGAAGCTATGGCTAAGACTTTGTATGATTATTGGTTTGTACAGTTTGATTTTCCTGATGAAGAAGGAAAACCTTTTAAGTCATCAGGTGGCAAAATGGTTTGGAATGGCGAGTTGAAAAGGGAGATTCCTGAGGGATGGGAGGTTAAATCTCTAAGTTATATTTGTGAAATTATCAATGGTTATGCATTTAAAAGTGAATGGTATACTGATTCAGGTATTAAAATTATAAGAACAAAAAACTTTGAAAATGGTTATGTTGATTTAAATGATTTGGTTTTTTTAGATAATGAATTTGCAAAGCAATTTGATAAATATCAATTGAAAACATATGATTTTTTAATGGTTATGGTTGGAGCTTCAACTGGAAAACATTGTACTGTCAATTCTAATATTTTACCAGCTCTACAGAATCAAAATATGTGGCGCTTTATTTCTAAAATAGAAAATCAGCAATTGTTTTTAAATTTAAAACTACAAAGAATTGTACTAGAATTAGAGAATACAACTAATGGTAGTGCAAGAGGATTTTTTCAAAAAGACAGTTTTTTAAGTAAAATTGTAGAAGTTCCAAATCGAGATTTAATAGAAGATTTTTGCAATAAAATAAATAGTGTTTTTAAAAGAATTGATAATAATCTAAAAGAAAACCAAGAACTCGCCTCGTTACGTGATTGGTTGTTGCCTATGTTGATGAATGGGCAGGTTAGAATAGAATAAATAGCTACTTTAAAATATTTTTTTTTAAAAAAATTAAGTGCTTAATTTTAATTTAATAAGTCTAATGTATATATGATAGCCCCCTTACTTCTTTAATATAGAATAATGGGGCTAATTTTTTAAGCTAATTTACTTTGTAATTAAATTTAAAGTACCCCTATAAAATTGCAGAAAAAGTTGACACATGTGTAAAGGGTTACTAAACACAAAGCTAGCCCCCTATGAATTATTAATTGGTGCTATACCCCGTGCTCCCAATAGACAACCCCGATTTTAGGTAGTTAATTCGTAGCTTTTTAATTCGAATACATATTCTTTCAATGTCTTAAAGCAACAAAATGTTTTTAAAATAGTTGATTTCATTTACATTCAATGCCATTTATTACTTGCTGAAGTTCAAAGCAATTGTTACAATTAGTAATGATGCTACAGTAGTTGTTAAATAGTTCAAGCTACGTGATACCTTTTGAAATCATGAGAGGTTATTATAGCTTCTTGTAGCTTTTAGATGATTAAAAGCTGAAAAAAATCGATCCCTTCTCGCTCACGCTCGAAGGGATTTTTTGTACTCAAAATTTAAATTAACTATCTAAAATTAAGAAACTATGCAATTACAAAAAGCACAAAGAAATCAAGTTAAACTAAGACTTGGACTTTCGGGTCCTAGTGGGTATGGTAAAACGTATTCAGCCTTATTATTAGCTTATGGTATCACAGAAGATTGGACTAAAATTGCCATCATTGATACCGAAAACAACAGTGCGAGTTTATACTCACATTTGGGAGATTTTAACGTTTTAAGGCTTCAAGAACCATTCGCTCCAGAAAGATACATTGAAGCTGTAAAAGTCTGTGAAAACGCAGATATGGAGGTTATTATCGTAGATTCTATAAGTCACGAGTGGCAGGGTAAAGGCGGTTGTCTGGAAATCCATGAAATGTTGGGTGGTAGGTTCAACGATTGGGCAAAAGTTACCCCAAGGCACAATGCCTTTTTAGATGCAATTATACAGTCTAAATGCCATGTGATTACTACATCACGTAGAAAAGTAGATTACAGTATCGACCAAGATTCTAACGGTAAAACCAAAGTGTCTAAAGTAGGTATGAAAGAAATTACTCGTGAAGGCTATGAATATGAATTAACCGTAAACTTTGAATTTCTGAACGACAGAAACCTAGTAAACGCTTCAAAAGACCGTACAAGCTTATTTGCAGGTAAACCTGAGTTTGTGATTAATTCGTCAACAGGTAAAAAGCTTTCAGATTGGTGCAAACAGGGTAAATCATTAGATCAAATCAAATTAGAAATTTATCAAGCAACAAACGAAGACGACTTAAAACAACTGTACAACAAGTACATCGATCAGCGTAAAGATATTTACGAGGATATTATGAAACGTAAATCAGAATTAGAATTTACACCCAATCAAATCATTTCAGACAACATCATTAACATCTAAAACAAAATTATTATGGAATTACTAGCATTACCAAAGAACCCGACCATTGAAATCATTGAAGATTCAAAAATCGAAAACACATCAAAAACAAGATTTATAGAGGCTAACACGTTACAGGTTAGCCTTTCTCATTTAAAAGAAGATTGTATCATTCCGGTATTTGCAAAAGATAACGAAACTACCGTAAGTCATTACGAATTCATTACCACTGTACAAGAAGCTTTACAAGAAATATTAGGTTACAATGCACAGTTAAAGCTTGATATTCGTGTATCTCACGTTATTAAGGGTAGAATTCCAAGTGCAATTGGTAAACCTGCAAAAGAACTGTTAGAACACGAGAAAACAATCTATTACGAGCGTATGGCATTTGTATTTGAAATTCCGGAGATTTATGAAGTAATTAACGGTAATCGTATCAATCTATGTGTAGGCGGTGTACGTGCATACAATCAGGAAAATCTGTTCAGTAAGAAATCTATTGAAAAGTTCAAAGTGTTTGTAGGTTATCAAAATACGGTTTGCACCAATCTATGCATTGCTACCGATGGATTAAAAGCCGATTTACGTGTGAGTTCTACTATGGAATTGAAACAAAAAGTATATGAACTATTCAATTCTTATGATAGACAATCTCATGTAAATACCATGAAATCTATGTTGAATCACAGTATTACAGAAGAAGAATTTGCTCATTTAGTAGGTAAAATGAAAATGTATAATTACCAATCAAAAGAAGCTAAAAAGCAGTTGTTTCCAATTACTATTACAGATACACAGATTAACTCTATTGTAAAGGATTATCATACAGATATTGACTTTATGAAAGCTGATGATGGTACAATTCACTTCTGGAATTTATACAATCTGTTTACCGAAGCTAACAAAAGTACTTACATTGATGTGAACTTTGAACGTAACGCCAATGCATACGAGTTTGTACAATACCTAACTAATTTCAAGGCAAATGAAGTTAGCAATTGGTATCTATGTAAATCGTCAGCAAAAAGTAGACATTTTATAGAAGAAACTAAAG
>JAVXSC010000003.1:0-41680 GCA_036643355.1 Myroides sp. | reverse complement strand
CGCAGAGTTGATGATGCCTATGGCGACAGAAACCTTGTTTGTTCTTGTGCTCCTATTGAAGCTTATATGGAAGCTTAATTGCTTTTTGATTATAAAACGAAACGCCCGACTGAAAAGTTGGGCGTTTTTTTTATTTGAATTATGAAAAGATTCTAATTCAAAATTAATGACACCTATTTTTAAATCAAAATAAAAAACCTCAGCTTCCACTGAGGTTTTATTCTTATTTCACGTTTAAAATAAAATAGTTTTTCTTGCCTTTTTGCAGTAACACAAACTGATTGTTGATTAAATCGTTTGTTGATAAACTAAAGCCCTCTTGAACTTTTTCACGGTTCACAGAGATCGAGTTTTCTGTTAAAGCTCTTCTTGCTTCTCCGTTCGATTTCATAAAGCCCGATTTTGCATTTAAAACCTCAACAATATCAATACCTGCTTTTAAATCTTCCATTGAAATTTCTGCTTGCGGAACGCCATCAAACACTTCTAAAAAGGTTTTAGCATCTAATGCTTTTAAATCTTCTGCCGATGCATTTCCAAACAAAATTCCTGATGCTTTTACAGCGTTTTCAAAATCTTCGCGCGAATGAACCATTACAGTTACTTCTTCTGCCAAACGTTTTTGTAACGGGCGTAAATGTGGAGCTTCGTTATGTTCTGCTATTATTTTTTCGATTTCTTCTTTCGATAAAAAAGTAAAAATCTTGATGTATTTTTCTGCATCGGCATCTGCTGTATTCAACCAATACTGGTAAAATTTATATACCGAAGTTTTATCTGCTGTTAACCAGATATTTCCACCTTCTGATTTTCCAAATTTTGTTCCATCTGCTTTTGTAATCAACGGACAAGTCATTGCATAAGCTTTCGCTCGCTCTTCACTGTCAACATTCATACGGCGCACTAATTCGGTTCCGGTGGTAATATTTCCCCATTGATCACTTCCGCCCATCTGTAACAAGCAGTTGTATTGTTTATTTAAATGGTAAAAATCGTACCCTTGAATTAATTGGTATGTAAATTCGGTAAAACTCATTCCGGCACCATCGCTTTCAAAACGTTTTTTTACTGAATCTTTCGCCATCATGTAATTTACGGTAATACGCTTACCTACATCGCGGGCAAATTCAATGAACGAAAAATCTTTCATCCAATCGTAGTTATTTACTAGAATAGGAGCGTTTTCATCTTTGGCATCAAAATCTAAAAAACGAGATAACAAAGCTTTTATTCCGTTTACGTTTTTAGTAAGCGTATCTTCGTCTAGCAAATTTCTTTCGTCTGATTTTCCTGATGGATCGCCAATCATACCAGTTGCACCACCAACCAAAGCGATTGGCTTGTGTCCGAAATCTCTTAAATGCTTTAATATAATAATAGGCACTAAACTACCTATGTGTAATGAATCGGATGTTGGATCGAAACCAATATATGCTGTAGTAGATTCTTTTGTTAATTGTTCTTCTGTTCCAGGCATCATGTCATGAACAAGCCCGCGCCAGCGTAATTCTTCTACTAAATTTTTCATCTTTAAAATATTTTGTGCAAATATAGTATTTTCAGAAATAAAGAAAGCCACAAAAAATGTGACTTTACTAAATTATTATTTGTTTCGGCGCAATGCTTTAAGTTCTTTTACGTTGATAACCGGATTGAGTTTTTCTTCGGTTGAATCGACTTTGGTTGCGCGTACTTCTTCTAATTTTTTCTGAAGGCGTTTTTGAACCGAATCATAAATTACCGTATATACATCGGGATCTTGCTGATAGACTTTTTGTGCTTTGATAAACTTTAAACTGTCTATACCATGCTTTTTTAAAATCTGCTTATAATCTACAACGTATTGAACGGTATCGCGTCTGTTTGCTGTACTTCGCGCGCTTGAAGATACGGTTAGATCATACAAAACATCGACCATTTTCTCTTGCGGAATTTCGGCTTTTTCTGTGTTTGAACAACCAACCAGAATGATTAAAAAAAATATTGAAACTAAATTTTTCATACTTTTATATATGTGTATTTAAACTTCTTTACACGTTTTCGTCAGTTCGAGCTTGTCGAGAACTTAACTTCTCAATACGCTCCACTTTGTTACGCTACTCGAAGTGACGAATTATTATCTATTGAATAACAATCGTTGACCAAAACGTTCCTCGCTGATAACGCCGTTTTCCATAACAAGCTTTCCGTTTAAAACAGTCGATTGTACTTTTGTAGTAAAATCAACACCTTCCAAAGGCGACCAACCGCATTTTGCCAATACGTTTTCTTTAGTAACCGTCCATTTTTCGCTGTTTAAATCAACCAAAGCCAAATCGGCAAAGAAACCTTCTTTTACAAAACCGCGTTTTTCTATTTTGAACAAAATTGCCGGATTGTGCATCATTTTTTGAACAACTTTTTCTAACGATATTTTTCCTGCTTTTGCAAATTCCAACATAGTAATCAACGAATGCTGAACCAACGGTCCGCCAGACGGAGCCTGTGAATATTTTTGCGATTTTTCTTCCAGCGTATGCGGTGCGTGATCGGTTGCAATAACATCAATACGATCATCTAACAAAGCTTCCCATATTTTTTCTCGATCAGATGCCGATTTTACCGCCGGATTCCATTTTATGAAATTGCCTTTGGTTTTATAATCTTCGTCTGAAAAATACAAGTGATGCACGCAAACTTCGGCAGTAATCATTTTTTCTTCTAACGGAATATCGTTTCTGAACAAATCGGTTTCAATTCCGGTACTAATATGGAAAATATGCAAACGTGCACCGGTTTTCTTCGCTAATTCAATAGCTTTTGACGATGATTTATAACACGCTTCAGCACTACGAATTATTGGATGTTGCGTTACCGGAATATCGTCACCAAACTGTTCCTTGGCTTTTTCAAGATTTTCACGAATGGTTTGTTCGTCTTCGCAATGAACAGCAATAAGCATTTTGGTTGATGAAAATATTTTTTCTAAAACTTCTTCATTATCAACCAGCATATTGCCTGTAGATGATCCTAAAAACAATTTAATTCCAGCTACATTGCGCGGATTTGTCTTTAAAACTTCTTCTAAATTATCGTTGGTTCCGCCCATCATAAACGAATAATTCGCGTACGATGTATTGGCTGCAATTTGATATTTTTCTTCTAAAATTTCTTGCGTAACGGCATTTGGAACTGTGTTTGGCTGTTCAATGAACGATGTAACTCCGCCTGCAATTGCCGCTTTAGATTCTGTTGCAATATTGCCTTTATGTGTTAAACCAGGCTCGCGAAAATGCACCTGCTCATCAATTACACCAGGAAAAATGTGTAATCCCGAAGCATCGACCACTTTATCGGCAGCAACCGTAATTTGTGTATCTATTTTAGAAATGATTTCGTTTTCGATAAAAATATCGGCTTTAAAAACTTTTCCTTCGTTAACTATGGTTCCGTTTTTAATTAAAAGAGTGCTCATTTATAATTTATTAAATAGTTTTTTAAATCGTAATTGTAAAACGCCAAAAACGGCTTCTTTAATAATACTGCCCGACATTTTTGATTTTCCTTTGGTTCGATCTGTAAAAATAATGGGAACTTCTACCAGCTTAAAGTTACGGGAAAATGCGCGATATTTCATTTCGATTTGAAAGGCGTATCCTACAAATTTAATCTTATCCAAATTGATCTGCTCTAAAACCGAACGATGGTAACAAATAAAACCTGCCGTGGTATCCATAACATTCATGCTGGTAACAAACCGCACGTAAACCGATGCAAAATACGATAGCAAAACTCGGCTTAAAGGCCAATTCACTACGTTTACACCTTTTACGTAGCGCGAACCTATAGAAACATCGGCTACATTTTTACAGACTTCCAACAATTTTGACAAATCATTTGGGTTGTGCGAAAAATCGGCATCCATTTCAAAAATATATTCGTACTGATGTTTTAACGCCCATTTAAAACCGGCAACATAAGCGGTTCCCAATCCGTTTTTCTTTAATCTTTTCTTCAAAAAAATTCTGTCGGGAAATTCTTCTGCAATTTGTAATACTTTTTCCGAAGTTCCGTCGGGCGAATTATCATCAACCACCAAAACATCAATGGGTGTTTCCAAATTCATAACCGCACGTAAAATATCTTCGATATTCTCTATTTCGTTAAAAGTAGGTATTACAACTATATTTTGCTTCATAAAAAAATATTGCTCAAATGTAGCTTTTTTTAAATGTAGTTTTCTTAATAAAATTAAAAGGTTTTATTCCGCATAAAATTAGTATTTTTACAGCGTTTATGGAAATAGATTTTTTAGATAGAAACAATTTTTCTCTTGATTGGGCAACGGTTTTATTTACAATAACCTTTGCCACGATTGTTATTACCCGAATTACGTTTCCAAACCGGTTTGAAGATTTTATAAAATTGGCTTTTTCCAACAAATATCTTTCAACGTATCGCGACAGTAACAACATGAAAAGCGGTTTTACCATTAGTATGTTTTTTGTACAAATGGTTTCGTTGAGTCTTTTTGTGCATTACATTATAAGCCTTGCCGGATTTTCTAACTTAAATTATTTTCCTACGTATCTGCGAATTTTAAGCATTTTGTTGTTTTTTGTTCTGGTAAAATATTTTGTAGAAAAAATAATTGCGGTTTGTTTTAATATGGAAGAATTTGCCGAACAGTACAATTTGGTAAAGGTTAGTTACCGATCTTATTTAGGATTATTGCTGTTGCCTGTTGTTGCCATTTTATTTTACAACCGTTTTTCGTTTGATTATTTTATATGGGTAGTATCGGGCGTTTTCGTGCTATTTAACACAATTTTGTTTATTCTTCTCTTAAAAAGTTATCAAAAAGTATTTAGTCAGTTTTTGTTTTATTTTATTTTGTATCTTTGCACCTTTGAAATAGCACCCTACGTTATATTATATAACTGGTTTGTTTTTTCTAAGACCTAAAGCACAAATGCCATGAAAGTGAAATCAATTTTGGTGTCGCAACCAGAACCTAAAGTGGAGAATTCTCCGTATTTCGACATACAGCAGAAATACAAAGTAAAAATTGACTTTAGACCTTTCATTCACGTTGAAGGTGTAAACGCCAAAGAAGTGCGTCAACAAAAAATTGACCTGAACAACTATACCTCTATTATTCTTACAAGCAAAAACTCTGTGGATCATTATTTCAGAGTTGCAGAAGAAATGCGTTTTAAAGTTCCTGAAACAATGAAATATTTTTGTCAGTCTGAAGCTATTGCTTATTACCTGCAGAAATACGTTGTTTACCGTAAACGTAAAATATATGTTGGTCAGAAAGATTTTATTGATTTATCGCCACTTATAAAAAAATTCAAAGACGACAAGTTTTTATTGCCGGCATCGGACAAATTAAACGATGATGTTCCACAAACCCTGAACGATTTAGGTGTAAACTGGACACAAGGAATATTTTTCCGTACAGCAATGAGCGATTTATCTGATTTAGCAGATGTTAAATACGATGTTTTATGCTTTTTCAGTCCAACAGGAATAAATTCGCTGTTTAAAAACTTCCCCGATTTTGTTCAAGACAACACAAGAATTGGTGTTTTTGGAAGCACAACAAAGAAAGAAGCCGAACTTTTTGGCTTGCGTGTCGATATTATGGCACCAACACCCGAAGCTCCGTCTATGACAATGGCTATCGATCAATATTTAGCAAAAGTTAACAAATAACATAAAAACCTCTTTTAACGAAGAGGTTTTTTTATACTGATAATTTCCCTTCAACAAAAATTGGCATGATTCATGAAAATGCTCTTTAAAATATAATCTTACAAATCATGAAAAAAATAATTACTCTTTGCTTGTTAACCTTAAGCACGCTAACTTTTGCACAAGAAGCCGGTAAAAAAGGAGAACTGTTAAAAAACGAAGCATCGACTACCGAAATGAAAACACAACGTAGTACAGATTTGCCTCGCAGTACATCATCAACAAACCAATCAGGAAACCGTTCACTGACAAGAAGCGACAACAGAAATACCAAAACCCGATATAACTGGAATCAGAATACAGGTTATTCCGAAGTATTTTTACGAATTCCCGAATATGGTTATTATACAGTTGAAATTGACGACCAAGTAATCAGTTCCTCTTCGGGAAAATATCGATTTTTCGATTTAAAATCAGGTAGAATGATGCTTTCTATCTATCAAGACCGTTATTTAGTTTATCGAACTTCATTAAATGTTCGAAACAATACGCGTATGGTGTTAGATTTTTTCAACAATTATGGTTTGTATTTGTTAGATTCGTACCGAGTTCAAGGACAAATGTATGGTTTTAACGAGTGGGACGATGTTTGGAACAATCCGTACAATTCTGGAAATTACAACAATCAACCGGGTTATAACCAATCTAAAGAAGTTATGGACAACCGTTCGTTTGATAATTTTGTGCAAACATTAAAACGAAACGCTACTTTTGATAAAGACAAAATGGCTTACATTGAACAACAGGTAAAATCGGCTCTGTTTACATCACAGCAAATTAGTACGTTGTTAAGCACTTTTTCTTTTGATGATACACGTTTGCAAGCCGGAAAATTACTGTATGATTATTGTATCGACACTAAAAAATTTCTATATTGTTTACGAAAGTTTCGATTTCGACAAAAACAAAAAAGAATTAATGAACTACGTTTCAAAAAGAAGATAAGAGAAGTTACCTTCTCTTATCTTTTTTAATTAATTGTTTGTTGCTTTCGCTTCAATATCTATTTTACCGGAAGATAAATACACAGGCTCTAAAGTATAATCAATTCCTCTATGAAGATCTCCTTCAAAAGTCCCTGTTATTCTTCCATTTTCAATCTTTAAATTATTAATAAAGAATGGCGTGGCATATTCATTATCAACATATTTATAAACATAACCAAAAACATTATCCGGATTGTTTGGATTTTCTTTAAAAGGTGTAAATTCTACTCCCTCAAGTTCAATATAAGATTTAAAATCTGTCCTGAAAGAAAAATGGATTCTGTTTTTATGTTTCTCATCAATAACGATTTCCGATGTTGCTACCATACCAACAACTTCGTTATTCTTATTTAGATCTATCAACCTCCCATAAGATATGTCTTTAAATTCAAAGTGTTTCCCCTCATAAGATAGAGCAATCACATCTTTAGACTCTGTCTTTTGTGGCTCTATTCTATCATCATTACTGCAAGCAGCAATCATTATACAACTAAATAGCAGTAATTTTTTTTTAACTATTTTCATAATCTTTTTTTATTGTTATTATGATAAATATAATAATTTATTTTCTATTGAAACTAATTCGTGAACTTCTAATTTAGAATCAGTTTAAGTTTCTAACTTTCTTATTTTAGTAATTTTGCAATCTAAAAAACTAACAATAAAATGATTGATTTTCTATATCAGGATTCGTATCCTGTACAAAAAGATGATACACAGTATCGTAAAATTTCTTCGGATTACGTAAAAATTGAAAAATTAGGAGATCGCGAAATTTTAACGGTTGATCCGAAAGGATTGGAATTATTGGCAGAAACAGCAATGACCGATGTTTCGTTTATGCTGCGTACGTCGCATTTAGAAAAATTACGCGCTATTATTGATGATCCCGAAGCTACAGACAACGACCGTTTTGTTGCTTACAATTTATTGCAGAATGCGGCAGTGGCTGTTGGCGGCGAATTACCATCGTGCCAAGATACGGGAACGGCAATTGTAATGGCAAAAAAAGGCGAAAATGTTTATACCGGAATCGATGATGCAGAGGCATTGTCAAAAGGTATCTTCAACACGTATATCAATAAAAATTTACGTTATTCTCAAATCGTTCCAATTTCAATGTTCGAAGAGAAAAACTCGGGATCTAACCTTCCTGCGCAAATAGATATTTATTCTAAAAAAGGAAATTCGTACGAATTCTTATTTCTTGCAAAAGGCGGTGGATCTGCAAATAAGACTTTTTTATATCAGCAGACAAAATCGTTATTAAACGATAAATCGTTAGAAGCTTTCATTAAAGCAAAAATTATGGATTTGGGAACGGCAGCTTGCCCGCCCTATCACTTGGCGCTGGTTATTGGCGGAACTTCTGCCGAAGCAACATTGGCAACCGTTAAAAAAGCATCTGCAGGATATTACGATCATTTACCAACAACCGGAAACATGACGGGACAAGCGTTTCGCGATTTGGAATGGGAAAAACGCATACAGCAAATTTGTCAGGAATCGGGTGTAGGTGCGCAATTTGGCGGTAAATATCTGGTGCACGATGTTCGTGTAATTCGTTTGCCACGTCACGCGGCTTCTTGTCCGGTTGGATTGGGCGTTTCATGTTCTGCCGATAGAAATATCAAAGGAAAAATTACTGCTGATGGTATTTTTGTGGAACAGTTAGAAACAAACCCTGCAAGATTATTACCAGAAACTGCTCCGCATTTAGAAGCTCCGGTTTCTATTGATTTGGATCAGCCAATGGATCAGATTTTGGCAGAATTAAGCAAACATCCTATCAAAACCCGATTAATGTTGAACGGAACCGTTATTGTTGCCCGCGATATTGCACACGCAAAAATCAAGGAAATGTTAGATAACGGCGAACCAATGCCGGAATACTTTAAAAATCACCCGGTTTATTACGCAGGACCTGCAAAAACTCCGGAAGGAATGGCTTCAGGATCTTTCGGACCAACAACTGCGGGGCGTATGGACAGTTATGTTGATTTATTCCAGGAAAACCGCGGATCTATGATTATGTTAGCAAAAGGAAACCGCTCACAACAAGTTACCGATGCTTGTGCAAAACACGGAGGTTTTTATTTAGGATCGATCGGCGGACCGGCAGCTATTTTGGCTCAAGACAATATTTTAAAAGTTGAAGTAGTTGATTTCCCTGAATTGGGAATGGAAGCTGTTCGAAAAATAACCGTTAAAGATTTCCCGGCATTCATTATTACCGATGATAAAGGAAACGATTTCTTTCAGAATTTGTAAACAGCTATTCGTTTTTAGCTGGTAAGTTATAAGCTCAAAGCTCTATAAGGTGCAAACTTTATAGGGCTTTTTTATTAAATCAATTTAAGTAGTAATGCGACTCTGAAAACGAGTTCAGAGTGACAAATACAGGGTCATCCTGAACTCATTTTCAGAATCTCATTATATCAATTAATTTATTTTTGTAAAATATTTATTTCAATATGTAAAAAATAATTTACATTATATAAAATTTTTATTACATTTGATTCAATCAATTTTTAAAACTATCTATTATGAAAAGTATTTATTTATTCCCGAACAAATTAAAAATTCCTGCATTAGTATTATTTTTAATTTCTGCTATATTATTCATTCCTTCATATTCTTATGAAAATGAACTATTTTCTATCTATGCTACAGTATTTTCTTTTATTGCAGAATATCCTTTTGGAGAAACGATGTACTTTACATGGTTGAATGATGAAATTTCAAATGAAATCATAACGACATTGTATGTAATCAGTGGAATTACTTTAGCTTTTTCAAAAGAGAAAATTGAAGACGAATTTATACAAACCATTCGTTTTAAAGCATTAGTACAGTCAACATATTTTACTTATGCAATTACATTAATTTGCGTATTCTTTACCTATGGAGTACCTTTCTTCTCAGTAGTAACATTGTTAATATTTATGAACTTAATATTTTTAAACATCTTCTACTACACCAAATTATTCATCTATAAAAAACAATTCAGTTATGAAAACGAAGATTAAAGTATTCCGCGCCATTCATAACATCACACAGGCAGAATTGGCAGAAAAATTAGGTGTTACAAGACAAACAATTAATGCAATCGAAGCCGGAAAATATGCCCCTTCGGTAGAATTGGCTTTGCGCATGTCTAAAATGTTCAATGCAACTGTAAACGAAATTTTTCAGTTAGACGATGAATAAATTTGCTATCTTTAATTTATCCAACAAATAAAATCATGAAAATTCTTATAAAAATCCTTAAATGGTTTGCTATTGTTTTTATATCGATCATTGCACTTATGTACATTTTCGATTACGGCTATCTAATTCGTGCGGTTCGCGTAACGTATTTAACCGGTCATAAAACAGCTTTTTTAGAAGATTACAGTTATTTTAATAATCGTGAAATTAAAAAAGGAACGGCACAACCTTGGAGCCTATCAAAAAATTACAATAAAATTCCGGCTACCGAAAAGCTGAATCAAACGCATAAAGACCTTCAAACTACATCGTTCTTAATTATTCAAAACGACAGTATTTTTCATGAAAGTTATTTCGATGTTGGCAAAGAAGACAGTAAAACCAACTCGTTTTCTATGGCGAAAAGCATTGTAACATCGGCATTAGGTAAAGCGATTGATTTAGGAATGATTCAAAGTTTAGACACTAAAGTAATTGATTTTTTACCCGAACTAACAGGCAAATTCGCTAAAGAAGTAACCGTTGGCGATTTGGCAAGTATGTCATCGGGTCAAAAATGGGATGAAAATTATTACGGACCAACATCAATTACCACACAAGCATATTTTAAAACCGATTTGCGTTCACTGATGTTAAGTTTACCGATTGATAAAAAACCGGGACAGGAATTTATCTATCAAAGTGGTGATACGCAATTGCTGGCAATGGTTTTAGAGAAAGCTACAAAAATGACGTTGGCTGATTTTGTGTCGAAATATTTCTGGCAACCTATGGGAATGGAGCATGATGCGTTGTGGCAGATCGATCATAAAGACAACGGAATTGAAAAAGCCTATTGCTGTGTAGCCAGCAATGCTCGTGATTTTGCCAAATTTGGTAAACTATATCTGCAAAACGGAATGTGGAATGGCGAACAAATTTTATCAACCGGATTTGTATTCAAATCAATCAATCCGCGTTTTAAAGAAAGTCCGCAATATGGTTACGGCTGGTGGTTATCAAACTATAAAAACAAGCATATTTACTACATGCGCGGTCATTTAGGGCAGTTTACCATTGTAATTCCCGAAGACAATTTAATCATTGTCCGTCTGGGGCACATCAAGGGCTTGCAAACCACAACCGATTCACACAGCAACGATTTGTATGTTTATATCGATGAAACGTATAACATGTTAAACAAACAGTTATGATTGATAAAATAGTTTTACCGAATATTCTGTTTTTGGATATTGAAACCGTGCCACAATCAGAGTTTTTTAATGATTTGCCTGAAGATTCACAGCAATTGTTTGCCGATAAAACACAATATCAGCGAAAAGACGATTTAACGCCCGAAGAATTTTACGATCGTGCAGGAATTTGGGCTGAATTCGGAAAGATCATTTGTATTTCGGTTGGATACTTTACAATCAAAAATGCCGAACGACAGTTTAGAACCAAATCGATTATTGGTGAAGAAAAGCAATTGTTAGTAGAGTTTAACGACCTGGTAAAAACTCATTTTTCTAATCCGGCATTCGTTTTTTGCGGTCATAATATTAAAGAATTTGATATTCCGTACATGTGTCGCCGTATGTTGATCAATGGAATAAACATTCCTGAAAAACTGCAGCTTTTCGGCAGAAAACCTTGGGAAATTCCGCATTTGGACACCTTGGAATTATGGAAATTCGGCGATTACAAACATTACACGTCTTTAAAATTGCTCACACATGTTTTAAACATACCATCACCAAAAGAAGATATCGATGGCAGTGAAGTACGCAACGTATATTACAACGAGAAAAACATCGACCGGATTGCAAAATACTGCGAACGAGATGTAGTTGCCGTAGCACAGATTTTTTTAAGAATGCGTAACGAACCTACTTTAAAAGACACCGAAATATTTTCGGTTTAAAACATTTAAATGTTAAATATTAAAAATAATTTTCTTTTTAAAAAATAAATTTAGAATTTTGTTCCGAAATAAAAATCAACAGAAAAATTAAAATGCAACAATTTATTAAACATACACGCAACTGTAGAATGTGGAAATTTTCCCGCAGAGGTTTTGTATGCACTAAATTGTAACCATTTTACAATATAATTTAAGTGAATCCTCTGCAAAACCGCAGAGGATTTTTTTATGCCCAATAATTATTTAACCATATAGACACATAGAATATTAACAAAAAAATCAACCTTATGTTCATTTTGTGAAAACAAAATCTATATAAACTCAAATGAAGACAACAGTAAATAGAAGAACTATGTGGTTTAAAACAAAACCTATGTAGTTAAAAAAAAAATAAATTATTAATCCATAAAACCAGTAATCATGAGCCTAGAACAAATTTCATTATTAAGTTTTGCCAACCAAAGCCAGTTAAACATTAAAAGCAGCGAATTACAATTTTCAATCACTCAAAACGATATGAAAAAGAATTCAAATGCTCATTTAGAATATCTTTTAGCAGGATTTGCGGCATGCATTAATATGGTTGGACATCAGGTTGCAGATGATCTGGGTATGGATTTAAAATCAATACAGATCGAAATTAAAGGAACCATAAATACCGCCAAAACACAAGGCTTAAACGTAAAAGACCGTAGCGGTTTTGAACGAATTGAATTGGTTGTAAAACCTGTTACCAATGCCGATTTAAGTACGCTGAAGTTTTGGATGGATGAAATTAAAGAACGTTGCCCTATTTACGATAATCTATTAAACAGCACCCCGATTAACTTGGTTGTTACAAAAGATTACACGCAGAATGTAGCGTAATGTAAGGTGTAGGGAGATTGATGCTCGATGTAATTTAACTTTGAGAGCATCGGTCACCAAACATCACACATTTAAAAAATTGTTTAGTTTGTTTTTACTACCTTTAATTTTTATAATTATTGGTAGTATTTTTTTTATGAAAGAACCGATTTTAAGGGTAGAAAATTTAAGTATTTCTTTTTTACAGGAAAAAAAATGGAACGAAGTAATCCATTCTATTTCGTTTGAAGTTTTTCCGAACGAAATTGTTGGTATTGTAGGCGAATCGGGTTCCGGGAAATCGGTTTCAAGTTTGGCTGTAATGGGTTTGCTTCCTAAAAATGTATCCGATTTAAACACGGGTTCTATTCATTTTAAAAATGAAGATATTACCAATTATTCCGAAAAAGCTTTTCAGAAAATACGTGGCAAAAAAGTGTCGATGATTTTCCAAGAACCTATGAGTTCTTTAAATCCTTCGATAAACTGTGGCGAACAAGTTGCCGAAATTTTAGAAACGCATACCAATTTATCTGAAAAAAAAATTAAAGCAGAAGTCTTGCGGTTGTTCGAGCAGGTAAAACTGCCCGATCCTATCACGATTTATAACAAATATCCACATCAAATTTCGGGCGGACAAAAACAGCGAGTTATGATTGCCATGGCAATTGCCTGTAAACCCGAAATTTTAATTGCCGATGAACCAACCACAGCATTAGATGTTACGGTTCAGCAGGAAATTATTTTGTTGTTGAAAAATCTGCAACAAGAAACCGGCATGAGTATTTTGTTTATTTCGCACGATTTATCATTAATATCAGAAATTTGCGACCGTATTCTGGTGATGTACAAAGGTGAAATTGTAGAACAAAATTCAGCTTTAAACATCTTTAAAAATCCCGAACATATTTATACAAAAGCATTGATTGCTTCTCGCCCATCGCTAAATGTCCGTTTAAAACGTTTGCCAACCATTCAAGATTATTTAAGCGGCACAGAAAATGCTGCGGCGATTTCGCAGGAAGAACGCAAAGAACATTTAGATAAATTGTACGATCAAAAACCTTTGTTACGTGTTGAAAACGTTGAGAAAGAATATCTTTTAAAAACGCAATTATTTAAACCGAATGATTATTTTAAGGCAGTAGACAATGTAAGTTTTAAAATGTACGAAGGAGAAACGTTGGGCTTGGTTGGCGAAAGTGGTTGTGGAAAATCGACCTTAGGAAATGCTATTTTACAGTTGGATCCTGCCACAAAAGGTCAGATTTTTTACAGAGATAAAGATATCACCAAATTATCGAAAAGCGAATTAAAAGAATTGCGGAAGGAAATTCAGATTATTTTTCAGGATCCGTTTGCATCGCTAAATCCAAAAATAACAGTTGGCGAAGCTATTTTAGAACCAATGAAGGTGCATAAACTCTACGCAAACGATAAAGAACGCAAGGAAAAAGTATTGGATTTACTAAATAAAGTTGGATTGTTGCCAGAGCATTATGATCGATATCCGCATGAATTTTCCGGAGGTCAGCGTCAGCGTATAGGCATTGCTCGGACTATTGCGGTAAATCCTAAACTAATCATTTGCGATGAATCGGTTTCGGCTTTAGATATTTCAGTCCAAGCTCAAGTATTGAATTTATTGAATGATTTAAAAGATAATTTCGGATTTACCTATTTGTTTACATCGCACGATTTGGCGGTTGTGAAATATATTTCGGATCAGATTATCGTGATGAACAAAGGAAAAATCGAAGAACAAAACGAAGCCGACGCTTTAATTGAACATCCACAAAAACCATATACTCAAAAATTAATTAACGCAATTCCGAAGGGGATTTAGGTTTCATAACAATCTTGAATTTATCGTATTTCTTATTTTAAAACTCTTTATCCGGATTTTGTTTGATTTATCTTTTAATTTAAAGAGTAATATATTTAGTTTAAAATTTTATTAAAAACATAAAAACCTCCCGAATTTCTTCGGAAGGCTTTTTATAATTTATTAGTATCATTTCGAGAACTATTTATGAATTCCGTGTTTTTTACAAAAAATAAAAAGTTATTATTTGTTTCTTCATTTAAAGTTAAGACTTGAATTTCTCCTGAATAATGAATAGAAAAAAGAATGTTTTGACTTTCATCTGAAAAATAATAATCCCAGAAATATGCTTCAAACTTTGTTAATGTAAAAATGTGACTTAAAAACACTCTAAAGTCTTCTCTTTGAACTTTAACAGCTCCGTTAAATTTTGTCCAAATATCATTATTTTTGAAAAACCGTATAGCTTTATTATATATCGCTAAACCAAAGCGTTTAGACATTGGTTTTGAAATCCAAGGTTTATCAATCTGTCCAAGGAATATTAACTCTTCCGCTTCAAACGAATATAATAACCTCAGTAATTCATCTATTAAAACTGTATTGTTTTCATCTTTCAACTTTATCCAATAAGAACCGATACATTCAGGACAATAAAAAATATCCTCATCTAAAGTTTCATCGTACGCTAATAAAGGAAAGTTTCTATATTTTATTAATGCTAAATCTCTATTTATTAATTTTATCACTAGAAATATTACTTCTTACTCTCGTTTAACAAACGTTTCATAATTGCCCATTGTTTTAGGGTATCACGTGCTTCTAACGCCGGATAGCCCAACATGGTTTTCCCGGCTGCTACATCGCCTGTTACACCAGAACCAGCACCAATAACAGCACGGTCTCCAATGGTTGTATGGTCTTTAATAGAGGCGCTGCCGCCAATGATTACGCCGTTGCCTAATTTAACCGATCCTGCCAAACCGCTGTTACCCGCCATAATACAGAACATACCCAATTCGCTGTTATGTCCTATTTGTACCAGATTGTCAATTTTACAACCGTCGCCAATAATGGTTGAGCTGAATTTACCGCGGTCTACACAAGCATTTGCGCCAATTTCGACCTGATTGCCAATGACTACATCACCGATTTGCGGAATTTTTACCAAGCCTCGTTCGGCACACGGACGAAATCCAAAACCGTCGGCACCAATAGTCGCGTTTGGATGAATGATGCACTGATGACCAATTTTACTGCGTTCGCGTACTACGGTTCCCGACCAAATAGTGGTTTGTTTGCCTATAATACAATCGTCTAAAACGGTTACGTTTGGGTACATGATAGTTCCATCACCAATTTCGGTACGCGGTCCAACATAACACCCCGCTCCTATTTTTACTCCGTTACCAATTTTAGCAGAATCGTCGATCACCGCCGTAGGGTGAATATCAACAGCAAATTCGGGCATTGGCGAAGCAAACAGTTCCAAAATCTGACTCATAGCCAAATCGGCATCGGGTACTTGAATGAATGCTCGGTTTTCGCCCGGTTCAATAGAAATATCTTTATTTACCACAGCTACACTTGCTGCAGATGATTGCCATAGTTTTTCGTATTTTTTGTTTCCGATAAAAGATATATGGTTAATTTGTGCTTTACTTAATTGTTCGGTACCAGTAACTTGCTGATTGGTATTTCCTACAATTTTGCCGTTTAAAACAGTGTTTATTTCGTTAACCGAGTAAGATTTCATTAAAATAGGTTATTAGATTTAGTAAACAAATAAAATACATTACGTTTTAAATTCCTAACTTTACTAGATCATATCAATTTAAAATTCATTATTTTAAAATTAAACCTATAAAGAAATGAAAAACATTGTGGTTTTATTAATTATTTTTCTTTGGCTGAGCTTTGGTTTACAGCAAAATGTTTTTGGTGGCACTGTTGATTTTACTAATAGTTTTAATATAAAACCGACTGATTTTCAGGATGAATATGCTGATTTTTATTTAGTAATTACAGCATCGGGTAAAGATTACAAAAAACTACATAAAACCATGGTTTCTGTTAATCAAAATTTTGCTATTCCTATTAATACTTTAGGACGCTATTATAACGAAAAATCACACAAAATTATTGTTAACGAAGATGATGAAGATGAAATTTACCGTGGGGAATATTACCCACGCAGGTTTGAAGAATTGAGTTTAAGTATTGAAAACGCTTATTATTACAATGATAATTATATGGAGGCAAAACAATTTCCTACAACAATGATGGTGGTTGCAGGGATGTTTAATGAAAAAACAAAAGCAGATAGTTTACGCAATATTTTGCTAAAAAAAATACCTGATGCCTATATTATAAAAGCACGGATTTACGTTGGTTGCATGCATTAAATGTTTACATGAAAAAACACAGATTGCTTTAAGGCAATCTGTGTTTTT
Organism: Myroides sp.; assembly: GCA_036643355.1. GTDB lineage: Bacteria > Bacteroidota > Bacteroidia > Flavobacteriales > Flavobacteriaceae > Flavobacterium. Next base: position 24,718 of record JAVXSC010000003.1, on the reverse strand, counting down.
ATTAAATTAAACTTGCATTTAATCTTTATCTTCAATTATTACCTCATCACCGTTTGTTTGTGTATCAATTTCAGGTTTTATTTCTTCTATTTCAATGCCGTTTTCTATCTGTGCTGCATCGTTAATCACTATTTCTTTTAAAACCTTTTGCTTTTTTATATACAGGGCAATAAAGCTTAAAATAAATCCTACTAAGATAATGAGGCTTAAATTTTGAATGTACGGATAAGTTAATTCAAGTGATCCGTTTTCAATAATTAAGATACGAAACGCTGGTAAAAAATGTGTTAATGGAATAACCTGTGCTATCATTTGAACCCACTCTGGTGTTTGACTCAATGGCCATGTAAAGCCTGAAAGCATAAAACTTGGCGTAGCAATAACCATTAAAATTTCTGTTGCTTTTAGTTGATTTGGTATTAAAATACTTACCAGAATACCTATAAAACAAACTGCCAATATAAAAAAACCTGCAACTAAAGTTAAGGCACCCAAGTTTTCGTAAAACGGAATATTGAACCACCACGTAAAGCCCCAATACATAAGCCACACAACAAAACTCATTAACAAATACGGAATTATTTTAACCATCATTAAAGAGAAAGTTGACCGTGTTTGCTTAACCAAATTTTTAAAAGTTCCGTTTTCAAATTCTGATGCAAATGATAACGCCAGCCCTAACAACAAAACTTGCTGTAAAACCGTAGCTAAAACTCCTGGCCATAAAAAATACATATAATTGGTACTTCGGTTATTTTTTTTAATAAAGGTAGTTTTAAAAGGTTCGTATTGGTTCATTAATAAACTTTCTGGTGTACCTTGTTTTCGCAATGTTTCTAACTGTGTACCAACTTTCATTGTACCTAAAACCAACTGTATAGAACTTGATGCGTAATTTGCCGTTAGTATGTTTGCCGTGTTTACTATGGTTGTTATTTCCGGATACCGTTTTGTGAGCACCTCTTTTTCAAAACCTTTAGGAATCATCACTATACAGGCAGCTTCTTTTTCAATCATTAAGTCATTGATATTATGCGTATCAAACTGTAACGAAACTATATGCAATACTTCATTATCCTGCATCATTTCAATAACCTTGGCACTCATAGTGCTTCTATCTTCGTCAACTACAATAATTGGTAAATCGGTTACCTTTCCCTTACTGTAAATATATCCTATTAAAATTCCGTAAAGCAAAGGTGCTCCAAAGAACAAAATCTTTAGTACTTTATTACTCCAGAATAACCGGAATTCTCTTTTAAGTAAATTCAAAAAAGATTTCATACGCTATCGTTTTAAAGTTACTGTTGACTTTGTAAGAATATCCTGCGCTTCGGTACTGTTTGAAGGCTTTATAACCAACTCGTACAATGGCTCCTGCATATCGTAATCCGGGTAAGCAGTTGAGATATTTGCATACGCACCTATTTGTTTGATATTTTGTACCACACCAGCAATAGCCGCTTTTTTATAAGGAACCTCAACTGTTACCGTTTTGCCTTTTTCGTAATTTTTTACTTCGCTTTCCGGAATAGTGAAACGAAAATAAGTTGTTGTTTGCAGTGAGCCTTTAAACAAAGTATACCCCGGCAAAGCCAATTCGCCCAACTTTAAGGTAATTGTTTCTATCTGCATATCTTGTGGTGCAAGAATATAGCGTTCTTTTTCGGCTACTTTTACTTCTTGTAGCGCACCTAACGCTCTATCTTGCTGACCTAATGCCATTGTTTGTTGCTCTAAACGAACACCGTTCTTAACATCGGCTATTTCGGCATCAACGGCAATTAGCTGTGCTTGTGCACCCTGGTATTTCGCAAAAACCTCATCGTATTGCTGTTGCGGTATTAAAGAATCTTTTACCATAGCATCTAAACGCTGTAACGATTTACGTGCAAATTGATACTGTTCGTTCAACGCCGTTTTTTTGGCATTTAATTGTTTTAACTGGTTAGCGGTAGCACCGTGAACACTCATATCATACTGCGCTTCGGCAGATTTCACGGCTCCTTGTGCCTGCGTTTTTTTTGCTTCAACTTCAGGAATGTCTAAAATAGCTAACGTATCGCCTTTCTTAACAAAATCGCCTTCGTGAACCAAAATTTGATCTATTCTTCCGGCTATTTTTCCAACAACAGCAATTTCATCACGTTCTACTTTTCCTTGAATCACTTTTGCTACTTCCGATTTGTTGTTACAAGCAACTATGCTTAATGTAATTGCTACTAATGAGATTATTTTTTTCATATGATTAGTGTATTGTGATAAACGATGTTAAACTTCCTGATGACTGATAGGTTTCTATTGCTGCCTGACGTTGCTTTATAATAGTTTCTATTTTATTTAACGATTCTTTATAAATATCGTTTTCTGCAGTTAAGCGTTCTGTAACACTTATTAAGCCTGCTTTATATTGCTTTTCTGCCATTTCGTTGTTGTTCTGCGCAATTATTTCGCGTTGTTTGGCAATGCTTATTTGCTGCAACATGGCATGGTACTCTATTTTATTTTTCTTTAATTGCAGCGCAAGTTTCTCTTTGGCATCACTTAACTTGTTTTCTATTTGCAAGGCATTCAATTCAGCTTCTTCAATTTTATGCTTGCGTTCAAACCCACTAAAAAGCTCCCATTTTAAGGCTAAACCTACCATCCAGGTTGGATTCAATGTTAAATTATTCACTTTTAAATTTGCAGTTTGATTTATTGTTTTGATAGGTATTTCTGTTTCGGCATTAAAAATCGATGTGTAACTGTATCCGCCAAAAGCACCTAAAGTTGGTAACAAACTACCTTTTTCTTTTTTAACAGCGAAATTTGATGCTTTTTGAAACGATTCTAATGCTTTAATTTCATTTTTATTTTCAGATGATAATTCTTCAAAAATAACAATAGGTTCTACCAAATGATTCATTTCAAGAATAATTTCAGTTGCAACACCCGTAGCCTGATTTATTTTTAAAGCCAATAGTTCTTGTTTGTGTTGCACATCGGTTTTCTTTGATTCCAATTCTAGGCTGGCTAGTTTTATTTTATCGCGATCATACGGAATTGCCAAACCTAACGCAATGGCTTTTTCTACGCGTTCCGTTTCTTTTTTAAGACGTTTTTCGCTATCATCAATCAACTTTTCAGCTACTTTAAGCATTTGTAACTGATCAAAACTTAAAATGATATCTTTTACAACAGCATCGTTTTGTAGATCCATCATAAAACCAGTTCCTTCGTTTTTATATGCCAATGCTTTTGCACCATTATAAATTTGTCCGCCACTGAATAAAACGGCTTTTGCAGTAACGCCTCCGTGAAATGCCTGCCCTTTTGTTGAAAAATTTGTAGCACCATTAAATAGCGGATATCCCGTAATAGGCAACGTAAGCGTTGGTAAATCTAATGACGCTTCACTGTTTAAATATCCATACAAAGCGGTAGCTTCAATTTTCGGAATATATTTACTTAAAACACTTTTACGCTCAAGTTCTAACTTCTGTTTTTCAATTGTTTGGTTAACCAAAGTAACATCTTTTTTTAAAGCAGCGTCTAATGCTTGCTTTACGTCGTTACCAACTTGAATTTGACCAAAAGTTGACCCATAAACTAAACTAATAATTATAAAACCTAACTTTTTCATTTTTCGTATCTTTTAATGTTGTCATAAATCAATTGGAAAGCATCGCGAATAATCAGCGTTTGTTCTTGTGTTAAACCTTCTGTAGATTGATCAATAGTTTCATCTACAACATTCATAACGGTTTGCTCGATATTTTTTCCCTTTTCGGTAAGATAAATTAAGTTGGTACGGCGATCGGTTTCATGCGATTCTCTTTTTACAAAACCTTCTTTAACCAAATTATCTATTAAACGTGTAATGCTTGGTTTATCACGATTTGTAGCATCGGCAATCGTCTGCTGCGAACAGCCGTTTTCTTTCCATAAAATTGCTAAAACCGACCATTGTTCACGAGTTAACCCAATATTGCTTAATTTAAACTTGTGCGATAAAAATCTATTTAAAAGCAAAGGAACACGACCTGCTAGTAAATCATATTTATTTTCACTTGTCAACACATCTGCTGTTTTCATAATATAGTTGCTTAAACAACTACAAAGTTACAAAAACAATAGTTAACCAAACAACTAAAATTCATTAAAATTTTATTAAGCCCTGAAAATTCGGTTTTAACAATAATAATAACTGATTAATACACAAACAATATAAAATACTAATCTGCGTTAAAGAAAATAGATAAACATAAAAACATGCTGAAAACACTTTTAAAACTTATGCTGTGCAGTATAGCTTTGCCTGCTTGCGCACAAAAAAGCACTACTAAAGAACCTTTGAATTTAAATTTAGAAAACTTTACGAAAGATTTCCCAACAGGTTGGCAAGAATTCGGGCAAGGCAGTTATTCTGTTAAGGCAGATTCGCAAATCAAACAAAGCGGCAACTATTCTGTATCTATTGAAAACATAAGTGAATCGGGATTTAAAGCTTTAGCGATTAATCTTCCTAAAAACTATGATGGTAAAATGATCCAATTATCGGGCTATATAAAAACCGAAAATGTAAAAGATGGCTTTGCTGGATTATGGATGCGTATTGATCCGGAAGTAGCGTTTGATAATATGGCCGAACGAGGAATTACAGGAACTACCGACTGGCAGAAGTATGAGGTTACATTGAATTTAGATCCTAAGAAAACCGATAAGATTGTTCTTGGCGGATTACTGGTTGGAACCGGTAAAATGTGGCTTGACAATTTAAGTGTATCAATTGACGGCAAAGAGTTGGACAATCCGCTTTTAAAAAAATATACGCGAGAGTTAGTGCCTGCCGAAAAAGATAAAGCGTTTGATAACGGCTCGCAAATTTCTTTGGCTAATTTAACCGAAACGCAACTTACCAATTTAGAGTTTATGGGCTATGTGTGGGGCTTTTTAAAATACCATCATCCCGAAATTGCCAAAGGAAATTTTAATTGGGATTATAAATTATTCCGGATACTTCCTGCTTACTTAAAGGTTAAAAACAATACCGAACGCGATCAGTTACTGATTGATTGGATTGATAAATTAGGTACTGTTGCTGCATGCAAATCCTGCAAAGTTGATACCGAAAACATCTTCATTAAACCAGATCATTTATGGGTTGAAAAATTCAATGTTCAAAAAGCATTAAAAGATAAAATCAATTATATTTTCAACAACCGTAATCAAGGCAAGAATTTTTATGTTGATTTAGTTCCCGGTGTTCAAAATCCGATCTTCGAAAACGAAAACGACTATAAAAACATGACTTATCCCGACGACGGCTTCAGGCTGTTATCACTGTATCGTTACTGGAACATGGTTAATTATTTCTTTCCGAATAAATACATAACCGATAAAAAATGGAACGATGTTTTAAAAGAGCATCTTCCTAAATTCATTAATACAAAAAATGAATTAGAATACGAGGTAGCAGCTTTGCAGTTAATTGGTGAAGTAAACGATACACACGCAAATCTTTGGGGAGGCGGTGATAAAATAATGGAAAAAAGAGGCTCGAACTACCCGCCATTTAAAGTTAAATTTATCGATAACAAATTGGTTGTTGCAGATTATTACAATCCAGAACATCAAAGCAAAGCACATGTTAAAATAGGCGATGTTATAACACACATTAGCAATGTGGCGGTTGCAGATATCATAAAAAATGAAGCGATAAATTATCCGGCATCGAACAATGCTGCACGTTTACGTGATATTGCCGAAAACATACTACGCTCACCTAACAACAAAATCGCTATAAAATATACAAGTGATAATGTTTCAAAAGAAGTTGAAATTCCTTTATTCGATAGAAAAGATTTGAATTATTACTATTGGTACAAAGTGAATGAAAACGAAAAACCGTACAAGCTTTTAAACGATGATATAGGATTCATTACACTTGCCAACATAAAGGCTGATGATATCGCCGAAATAAAAAGGATGTTTAAAAATACGAAGGCAATTATAATTGATATTCGAAATTACCCATCGCATTTTGTCCCGTTTGAATTAGGATCGTACTTTATGGAAAAACCAACTCCGTTTGTAACATTTACCAAAGGTGCTGTTAACACACCCGGAGCTTTTTATTTTATGGAAGGGCCTAAAATTGAACCAGACGGAAACAATTACAAAGGAAAACTGGCAGTTTTAGTAAACGAAAATACCCAAAGTTCTGCCGAATACACTTCAATGGCATTTAAAGCTTCTCCTAATTGTGTAATTATTGGCAGTACTACTGCAGGTGCAGATGGAAATGTATCAAGAATTCTATTACCTGGCGGTTTATCTACAATGATTTCTGGCATCGGGATTTATTATCCAAACAAAGTCAATACCCAAAGAGCAGGAATTGTTCCTGACGTTGTTGTTAACCCGACAATAGAAGGAATAAAAAACGGAAAAGACGAGGTCTTGGAAAAAGCTCTTGAAATACTAAAAAAATAAAGGATTATTAAAAACAAAAATTGCCTGTATACGATATAGTTTACAGGCAATTTTTTTATTATAGATCTATTAAAACATTTTCTCCAGATAAATCTTTCCTTCTATAATCTTTAGATAACCTTGTTTTTCCAGTTGTTTTATGGTTCTGATTACGGTTTCTACTCGTAAGCCGGTTAAATCTGCTAATTGCTGGCGCGATAATTCCACCAAGAAAAAATCGGTTTTTGTTCCGGTTTGTTCTTTAAGATAATGCAGTAACTTCAACAAACGCTTTTCAGGACTTTGCGACGACAATTCGGGTGCCATGATTGCTTTGTAATACAGACGGCGAGCCAAACTTCGGTTAATTTCAACAGAAACCTCGGGATATTTGTACAGCATTTCATCAAACAATGATTTTTTAATCTGCACCACTACTCCAGCCGAAATTGAAATGGCGTTAGCCGGATAAGGTTCATTGATAAAAAGCGGTGGTTCGCCAAAACTGCGACCTGCCGTAAAAATTTCCTGAATAAATTCTTTACCGTCGTCGCTGTAATTGTTCATCTTCACCTTTCCTTCAACCACCTGATAATAATACGATGGAAAATGTCCTGCCTTAAAAATCAGTTCATTTTTAACCACATTACGCAACGTTCCGCCACAACTTAATATCAAATCGACTTTAATCATTGTATTCTTAAATGAACTACAAATATAGGCAGTTATTGCAAAAATTTACTTTTTCAACGCCAAGGTATAAACCGTATAAGGAAATATTTTTTTGGATATGTAAAAACTGATAAACACCAAAACCGCCAACGGAAGCCAAAGTGCATATGAATTAAAAATTCCGAAAGTTAAAAACAAGGCTGTAAACGGCGCGTGCAAAGTTGCTGCAACGGTTAAAGCTACACCTAATACAACAAAATTAATCAGTTGGGCATCGGCAAAAAAGTACTTTTGAACGATAAATCCAACCAAAGCCCCCATAATGGCTCCGCCAAAAATACTTGGTGCAAACACACCTCCATCGCCACCTAATTTCAGCGTGAATCCGGTTGCAAAAGGTTTTAGAAGCAATGCTCCAAGCAAAAGCCAAAAACTTACCGAAACAAACAGACTGTTATGATGTATGATGCTTTCTATTGCATGGTATCCGTCGCCATAAAGTTGCGGAAAAACAAACAACACACAGCCTAAAAGTACACCGCCAGCGAGTAATTGCAGGTATGGATTAAAATCTAAAAAATTATTTTTCTTTACAAACGATACAACCTTAGTCATATACACTCCGTAACAACCTGCCAAAATACTTAATGCAATAAAAAACGGAATTGCCTGATAATGTATAACCGTTTCGTGATTTCCTAAATTAAAAACAGGCGTAACATTCATTAAGAAAATAATTAATGTAGCAAAACCAACGCTTACCAGATGTGTTACCCAAAAAACCTTTGTTTTTTGTTTACCGATAGTTTCGTACGAAAAAAACAAACCTGCCAACGGACTGCAAAACAAAAGCGTAACGCCGCATGCAATTGCCGAGCCTATAAATTCTTTGCGGTATTTTTTAAAGATCGGATCTTTTCTTGACGCCATATCGCCCAAAGCCGCTGTTGCCACTACGGTTGAAACTTCAATACCTGTGCTTCCGCCAAAAACCACCGTTAAAAATCCGTTGAAGAAATGTGAAGGCACTTTATATGCCGGCAGTTTTTTGCTTTCGCGCACTGCTTCCAGCACTTCGGAAATTCCTTTGTTCTTTTTTTTGTTGAAAACGTAGGTTCTTAAAAAATGAATAATCACCAAACCGATCAGCGGAAAAATAAAGAAAAACAGTTTAAAATTTTGTGCCTTATTAAAAAGCAAATGTTCATATTCTTCTACCAAATTTTTAAACATCAGCGTGATTAATCCAACGATAATTCCCACTAATGCAGCACAATACACAATGCGGCTCCACTTTACCCACACTATATTTTTCTTTGTAACGATACTATTGTTCATATACGCAAAAAGAGAAGCATTGCTTCTCTGTTTTTAAATTATAAATTTTATTAGATAGATTTCGGTCCGAATTCCTCAAAGAAAATATGATTTTCACTGATTTTATTGTCGGTTAGCTCTTTGAGTGCTTTCTCGATAAAAGGTTTTGGTCCGCAAATATAATACTCGGCTTCGGGTTCAAACTGCCATTTTTCAATTTTAGAAAAATCGAGCATTCCTTCGTAAACATCTTTTCCTGCCAAGGTTTCATTTACCACTTCATAAAACTGATGCTGTTTTACCTGTTGATTTTCTTTAGTGATTGATTCCATTCTGTTCCCAAAAGCTCGAACTTCTTCATTCCTACAAGCGTGGATCCAAACTAATTCACGGTTTTCTGTTGATTGATCTAAAGATTCCAACATAGACATTAAGGGTGTTTGACCGATTCCGCCGCTGATAAATACTTTTTTAGAATACAGATTCTGCAACGTAAAGTTTCCTGCCGGTGCACTGATCGATAAAATGTTTCCTTCTTGAATCTCATCGTGCAAAAAGTTGCTGATCATTCCGTTGATATCTAGTTTTTCGTTACGCTCACGTTTAACTGAAATTCGTAAATAATCATTATTCGGCGCACACGAAATACTGTACTGTCTTATCTGATTTAGATTGATGTTTGGAAGAAAAACCTGAACGCTGATGTACTGACCCGGAATGAAACTTGGAACTGCATTTCCATCTTCCGTAACCAAATAGAACGACGTAATTTCTTTAGATTCCTGTACTTTGCGCTGCACCTTAAAGTTTTTCCAGCCAATCCATTGTCCGTTTGTCTGTTGTTTGCCTTCATACATTTTAGCTTCGTGACCAATCATCAACCCTGCTAATTGTCCGTACGCAGCTTTCCAAGCATCCAGAACCTCATCGGTAGCCAAATCCTGTAAAACTTCTTTGATCGATGCCAGTAAATGCGTCCCGACAATATCGTATTGTTCCGGCTGAATATTTAAGCTGACATGTTTATGTGCAATTAACTCAACTACAGGTAAAAGTACAGAAGGGTCTTCAATATTTTCTGCATACGCCAAAACCGCCATAGCCAAAGCCGTTTGCTGCTTGCCCGACTGCTGGTTTCCCATGTTAAAAAGATTTTTTAATTCGGGATGATGCGTAAACATTCTGCTGTAAAAGTGTGTAGTTAAAGCAACTCCGCCCGTACGTAACAACGGAACCGTGCTTAATATAATTTCTTTTTGTTTATCTGAAAGCATTGCTGTAAATTTTATTTAAAGCAAAATTACCCCTACTTCAACATCAATTCTTATGATTGTAATCATAAAAACCGCTTTTTAGCAAAAATTTGATAAAAAAAAACATCCACTAACCTATTCGATTAGTGGTTTATATTTTTAATTGCTATTTAGCTTTTGATTATTTACCTGCTTTCAATACTAAATTATCAATGTAAACTGCTTGATGTATACCGTTTAAAAGAACTTTAAACCCTAAATGTGCATCGTTTTTCAAGTTAATAGTGTAAGATTTTTTAGTACCTGTAATTGCCGATGGTTTTGAAATAGACACATACGATTTAGCATCTGAAACAGAACCGATAGAGAATAATTCTAACGAAGCATCGCCAGAATTTTTAGAAATATCAAGCGTTAGTTTATAAGTTCCCGCTTTCATTTTAGGTGTTGATAAGATCATTCTTTCGCCTGAACTCATCATAGAATAAAAAGTAATTTTACCTTCGCTGTTGTAAAGCATTGATTTACCTGATTCTGCATTCCAACACTTGTCGATTTTTTTCCAAGCATCAAAATTTTCGTTCAAACTTGTTAAAGTACTACATTGCGCGTTCGATGCAAAAGATGCACCTAACACCAATAATCCTGATATTATTATTTTTTTCATACTTTTATTTAGATTAGATATAAATTTGCAGTAAAAGTACTTAAAAAAGCTTTTGTAAAAAAGTGCTTTTATGGTGGATATGTTTTTAGAATCTTGTAACAGAGTATTCATTAAAATTTCACAGCCACACTTTTTTAGTAGAAAACTTTACTTTTTCAGTGGCTGGCTGTTATGAATTCCTTTATATTATTGTTACTATTTTTTAATTTATTCGATGACACACTACACTTGATCTAAATTTTTGTAGGTGTACAGTATAGAATTACAACTAAATTTGGTAGCGAACTGTTACTATATAAAAGTGAACTATACCCTTAATACATTATATAATTTATCTTAAAACTAAATTATTCAGTTATTTATTTTTCCACAACAGATACACTTATACAATTTTTAATTAAGGTACCAATCAGCTTATGCTAAGTTTATTAATTTAAAAAAAGCCTGCAGGTTTTGCAGCATCTGCCCTTCCAGTCGTATATTTTTTTCTCGAACTTTATTTTTACCCGCGTCATCATTAAAAAGTAGTGGTTTGATGTTTTGCACCAGTTGTTCAAATTCTTCTGTTGTTTTACCGGCATACCGTACTAACTGCAACAAGGTGTTGATATTTTTAGAGTTTAGTACGTAATCTAAATGATACAGAATATACATTTGCAACGTGCATACGAAGCATTCGTGCACTTTCTTTGATGTTATTTCTAAATAATCTGCTGTTACGAGTATATTATTATCAACAAAACTTGCAATATCTTTAGTTGAGTACTTAATGTCGAACAAATTCTCATGAAAATCAGAATACCAGTTATTACGCCAATGGATGGCTGGGTGATGTCCCGAAGTATAAATTCTATTACTGGTTTTAAACACTTTTTTATAAAATCCCTGTTGCACATATACATTATTCTGTATGTAGAAGCGGTTGTGGGCAATTATTGCGAACTGCACCTCAGCATCTGCCGTTTCAACTTCTCTGATTATTTCTTTTAGTTGTTTTGAAACTTTTTCTTTCGTAATCAGCAACAGGTAAAAGCAGCGCACCGTTTTGTTATGAAAATAACGCACTGTTTCGTGGAACAGGAATATTTCTTCGACCTCTTCATTACTTTGCAGCTGTTGTAAACGATCTGAGTATTCAAATGGAACTGTATCTTGTTGTTGCAGACTGATTATTTGTTTGTTCTTATCCAATTCAGCAAAAATCTGCAATACAATGTTCTTTATCTTCTTTTGTGCTTTTTTTAGTGCCTTTCCCCAGTCATCATAAATTCCCGCGTCTGAAAGGCTTTGCTGTTCAAGCAGATAAAAAGTATCGGTATCTTGTTTAACAAATACCGCTTTCCATATTGGACATATTTTTTCCATAATCAGCAATCTTTCGGTTAAACTGTCTTTCTCATTTATCGTACCCAGAAGTAAAAGTTCTACCGCTCCCAAATCTGTCGCAAAACCTTTAAGGAACAGGTAACAGCTTCCTTCTAATTCATCCTTTATAAAATCATCGGTATACGATTTTAACAGCTGCTGTCTTTCAATATACCGTTCCTTAAATTTTTTGAAGTATTCCCAGAAGTAATAGTCCGAAGGTATTGCGGTTTCATCGTCGGTATACAGTACTTCTGCTTTACTAAGGTTTAAATGTATAAAAGGACTGTCGATCTTTTTATGTTTCGTTACATCGTCTTCATCCAACAATACTACCAGCACCTCTTTATCTGCAAAAAATACTGCCCTGTTTTGATCTGAAAAAAACAGCAGCAGCTTCCTTTTTGTTTTTTACATAAAGCCACAGTATTTTTATTTTTTCATTGCTTATAACATGACCATACCATGCGATGCAAAGTAACTTCTGACTAACCAGTGTTAACAGTCCGTTTTGTAGTTTTTTAGTAAAATCTACCTTTTTGAAAAATTCTTTTTTTGTTTCCATCATTTCTATATTTTAAAATTAATAGTCGGTTTATTGATCATAAGGTTTGTTTAATTATCCCCGAAGTATTCCTTCACAAAATGAATGGCTACGTTGCCGCGTGATTGTACAATTTTTCGCAAAGACACAAGGCTTTCGTAAAATCCAATTGATTATGTGTCGGCAGTCCGCCATCGGATCTGGGATAAAAAGACATCGAAGTGTTTAACAGATCGAGAATTTGCTTTACATCATCAGTCTGCACACATACGTCATAAACCTCCGGTAGAAAGGCTTCCAATAACTGCATAAGGTATCTGCAACTGTACATAGCAGGAACATACTGCACTTTCTGATATAAAAGCCCGAGTACCAAATGCTGGAACATACTTTTAAGAAGTAAGATATGTCCGGACTGGTAGACAAGATTTTTCTGCTGAAATGCGATAAACCAGGGAGAAACATAGGTTAGTCGTTCGTTCCAATACTGCTTTTGCAATTGCTTAATATCAAGCGTACTGTTGGTTTGCACCAAGTTTTCGTTGATAGTCAGATTTTTTCTCAGGTACAGTAAATTTTGAGGTATGACGAATTCTTTTAAGAACAATTGAAACCTGTTGCCATTATTTTGCAGCCACTCCAACGTATGTATCACACAGAATACTTCTACCCTTCCCTTGAAATGATTGGATACTTTGTGCGCTAATACATCGCGTTGCTGTATTCGCAGTGCAGGCGCTATCAGCAGCAGATTGAATTTATAAGTATTGTCTGAATCCGCCTTTATAATGCTGTTGGTGCTTAACAAGTAAACAGCATCTATCTTGTAGCAATTGTTTAAAAAAGAAACCAGCTGTCTTAGCAGCAGCGTTTCTTCCCGCACCGTATCAGGAATCTGACTTTCAAGCCTTTTGATATAAAACTTATTTAACCTCTTGAAACAACCTGTTTGAAGTTCCACTACCCTTTTTGTTATCTTCTCTATCAAACTTTCATGGGAATGCCCTATCACATATTGAGACTGATCAATGAAGGACACCGTTTTTATTTTAGCAATTCGTTTTAAATTTTTAGACAGTTCCGGATAATACAAGTCGACAAAGTGATTGAATTCCTGCTCATTAAAATCCGGATGTACCGATTGGGGAAGTAGTACATTTTTAAGTACATCGATATAATAAGAAAATGTTTCGAGTAACGCTACGTGAGCCGCCTGATATAGCTGGTGCTTCACCAACGGTTCTACAAGCAGTTCTACAGCTTCTTTTACACGATGCTCCACAGCCTTGATATGATTTGTAAAAAGCATTGATGCTTTCTGTTTATCGTTACTGTAGAAATTCTGAAACAGGCTGTTCCACCGTTTGGGATCATCGGCATAAATTGCAAAGCAAGGTTGTAAATGCAGTTGCAAAAAACTAAAGTGAAACTGTGAATGGTGCGGTGCCACCGTATGGTCGTTTACGCTTATCAAAGTATCATGCCGTGTTAAAGCATCCAACACCTTTATCTGGCTGTATAAACCTGCAAGGGTATCGGCATTGATATTCTTCGCAACGACCAATGTCAGCATTTTAAGACTGCTGTTGGCAATTGGTGTGTAGAACACCATATAAACATTAGAGATTCTTATAGCGTTTAAGATGAACTGTTTTAACGAATCGTGGATTTCGGTGGGAATTGTGTGGTTTGAACTTTTCATACTGACAGATTTAAAGTTGAATAAGTCAAAGTTGCATAACGGTTTTTATGTACCATACCATAAAGCTATGTATCGTACCACGACCGTGTAGTAAAGTACCGATAGTAGGTTTTCTTTGTTTTTTCCAGAGGTACTTGAGGCTGTTCAACAATTCAGAAAATTGCGTTTAGTTGTCATTTCGACGAAGGAGAAATCTTTAATAACCCTTTGAGTGTAATTATTTCCACCACATAGTAACATAGATTTTTCTTATATTATTTAAAAGATTACGATAGTCGTCTTACTCTTCGCATAGTAAACTATGTGAAAAATAATATAATTTTCTATCCCATCTTTGACAATTAATTATAATTCTATTCGTCGTCTATGTGGTTAATTTTATTTTGAATTACACGCAACGGGTTCTTTAAGATTAATATATATGATTTTTCGACTTCACTTTGTTTCGCTCAAAATGACATTTTTTTTGAAAGCACCTGTGTTAATCGGTCGAACTGCACTTTTGATTCAGTAACCGGAAGTCTTTTTCTTTTGACGCACAAAAGAAACAAAACGCCTAGGCGCCACTGCTCGTGGTCAGTTTACGTTTTTACAACTAAATCAAAAAAACTCGAACAAGTTCTCAAACAGCTTTTGATTTTACGTTGTATTCAACTCACTGACGCTCACTACGCCGTGAATGCCAGTTCTAGACTCTCATAAGCAGTCTATTAATTTTACAATCAAAACTCTATTGTTTATGAATAAGAATTTAATAGCTTGTTGATATTTTTGGTTCGTTTTACTTGTGAGATACTGATACTTTTTTAATCGGTCGAAATGCACCTTTGAAGCTACTACACCGAAACCATCGCTTCGCTCGCCGACGTACTTTCGCTTCATTCAGTGTGTCGACACTCGATGAAAAATACATACCGCTGGTTAATACAACTTCTTCTGCTTTCATTCACGCTTTATTTTCTAACACAGATGTAGTTATACTAAATAATTAAACTTCTCTATACGATATTCTTCTACGTCAGTTCGACCTTGTCGAGAACTTTAATACTTGTTTTCTCGCTACTATTTCCCTCCACGTCAGTTCGAGCTTGTCGAGAACTCTATTGGAAGTCACGGCTATCTTGAGTAAAGAGATTCCTCATACCTCGGAATGACAGGGCGCATTATATAGCCATGCTAACTGCAGCATAGTTTTTTATTATTAAAAAAATGAGTATATTTGAATTTATCAAAAAACGGAGGCCTTATGGAGACTACAAGCAAAAAGCATTTAGGACGCAACATCAGCCGCATACGCGAAATGAAAGGAATGAAACAAGAAACACTTGCCGAAATTCTGGGTATCAGCCAACAGAAAATGTCGGTAATAGAAAATACAGAAGAATTAGACGATGCCAAGCTTAACGAAATTGCAAAAGCATTGGAAGTACCGGCAAGCGCTATTAAAGAGTATTCTGACGAAAGAATGATTAATTTTGTAAATAATTTTTATGATAACAGTTTATCAAATAGCCAAGGAGCAATATTTTCTCCGTCTAATTGCAACTTCAATCCTTTAGACAAACTTGTTGAAGCGTACGATGAAAACAAGAAATTATACGAACGCCTTTTACAGGCAGAAAAAGAGAAAACTACCTATTTGGAGCAATTATTAAATAAATAAGGATTACTCAATCAACGAACCCATACCTTAAAAAGTAAAAAATTCGGCTATTTCATTAAGAGATAGCCGAATTTTCTTTTTATATGCTTTTTTATCGAAAATGTGTTTCATGCACTAAAGTAGCCTTTGCCATACATTATCTATTTAGTATCCTCGCTGTTGAGATTTAGAATATTTTTCGGTTGGGTGATTTTAGATAATTATTAATTATTTATAACTGAATCTAATTAGTTATTATATTTATGATAAGAAAGTCTTATATTAATGTAAAGTTTTTAAAGTGTTGCCTCCTAAACGCATTTCAATTTATTTTTAACTACAAATAATCAAATAAAACTAAAAATTGCACAATAGTATCAAATGGGTAGCATGAAATAAAATATCCAATATTTAATAGTAAATTCCTCTCTTATAAAAAAAAGTTTATTTTTGTTATAATTTTTATTATATTTGCGCATATGTAAATATAAAAAAAAGCCCATTTTGGCTAACGGGCATTAAATTCCAAGTGTATGATACACAATTATTTAAAAAAAAACACTTCCGACGGTGTTACTAAAAAACTTTGCAAAAGTAACGATACTGATGCAGAAAAACAAATTTTTGAACCAATTTATAAAGATATTGCTGATCAAAATGCAGTTAAATTAGAAATAGGTGATGTAATTCTAACCTTTAATAAGATTATTAAAAAAGCAAAAATTGATGTTGATGATAGAAAATCTTTAAATCCTATAAAGTATAGGCAAAGAGGTTTCTACTCTCAAGACTTAAATGCTACTATAAAGGAATATATTATTAAAGAGGTTGAAAAAGATCCAGTTTTTAATTCCTATATTAGAATAAGATCTAATCAAGGCTCACAATATTTTATAATTAAAGATAAATATATTTTATATGTAAAACAATTATACGGTTCATTAAACAAACCCCAAAGTTTCCCTACTCCTAATAGTAACAAATTATGCAACGGGACTTTGAGTTTAGGTTTAAGTCAACACACACCAGTATTGTTTATTGGACCTAATGTTAAACAACTTAAGCAAGCAGATGCCTTTGTAACATCATTAATAAGTAGAAAAGAAGTCAATTGGACTTTATCAAGCGTAGACTTGTTCAGTAATACTAATGTAATTCCAATTACGACTATTATTAAGAATGAAGATACAGAAAAAGAAATACTTACTGTTAAAGATGGTTTAGGCAAGCAAAAAAAAGAAATCAACTAATATTAATAACTAGATCCGTTAGCCAAGTGGTCTTTTATTTAATATTCATAATAAACACAATTAACAAAACACAAAAATATTATGAATAATACACTAAACATCGAAAGAATTAAATTAGCTAGAGAAAGCAGAGGGTATTCTCAATCCTCTTTAGCCACTAAAATGAAAACAGCTTCACAAGTGCTTTTATCAAAAATTGAAAAAGGCATATCTAATGTGACTGATGATGTATTAAATGAATTATGTGTTATTTTAAATTACCCGAAAAACTTTTTTTACAAGAACCATGAAACTTATCCGCTAAAGCATTTTTACTTTAGAAAAAATTTAGGAACAAGCATGTCTAAAGCAAGGCAACTTGAATCCAATATTAATATAATTTCTGGGAATATCTCTGATCTTTTAGATGCAATAGAAATTGAAACTAATTTACCATATATTGATCTAGAAAAACAGCATTTAACTCCAGAACAAGCATCCGAAAGAGTTAGAGAATACTTTAAGTTACCGAAAGGACCAATTAAAAATATTATTAAAACAATTGAGCAACACGGAATAATAATACATTTGTTTGATTTCAGATCAGATGTTAAAATATCTGGTGTTAGTTTAATAAATCCAAGTGGTATCCCAATTATGATAATTAATAAAAACATACCTAATTCAAGGAAAGTTTTCACAATTGCTCACGAACTTGGACATATTTTAATGCATTTTAAAGGTGGAATAATTGGAGAAGACAGAGATATTGAAAAAGAAGCAGATATCTTTGCTTCAAATTTTTTAATGCCTAGTAAAGAAATTAAGCAATACTTATTTAATCTTACAGATGATAAACTTGGAGATCTAAAGCGATATTGGGGAGTATCAATCCAAGCTTTATTGTATAAAGCCAAAAGCTTACAAACTATAAGTATAGATCAGCACAGACGCTGGATAACTAAAATAAGTTATTACGGTTGGAGAACTAAAGAGCCTTTAGAATTTGATTTACCCGAACCAACATTACTATCAAGAATGATTAAAATGCATTTTAATGATCTTGAATATTCTAAATATGAATTAGCTAATATGTTTGGAATAACTTATGAAGAATTTGAGGAAAAATATTTAAGTATATATTCTGATTTAAACATTTATCAAAATGCTGATAATAAGATAAGAAAGCTTAGAATAAATTAAATAAAAAAAAGAGAGTTTTTAGCTCTCTTTTTTTTGTTCAAGCAATCTATAAAAACGGTAATATTAAATAAATTAAACAATTCCGATCTCTAATGGTAATTTTTAGAATAACTACCATTTAGTTCATTTTCAATATTTTATGCTGATATAAATTATGAATATAATTTTTTTCTACTTACACAATTAAAAAGCTAATTAAAAGGTAAAACTTTTTAATAAGTGTCTTTGACTTATCACATAACTCAATATCTCAAAAAAATAGCTTTTAAAGTATTATTTTCTTTACTATTAATTTATAACAACAAACTCCATATAATATTTTTCTAAAATTTTTACCCTTCCTAATAAAGATTTGTCTCTATGTGTTCCCTGCTGATTCCATCTATCAAAATCTACTAGTTCTGGATTTTGCATTTCAGGATCTTTAAGTCTATTTTTCTTTCTCAAATCTTCAAAATATTCCAAAAAGTCTCTAATATCAATATTGTAGTATTGATTTTCATTTATAAACCAATAATAAACAGGAATAATACCTTTTCCAATTAATAATTTATCATTCTGATGAAATATCTTATTGAGTAAATTTAACTTTTCTATTAAATTATCTATAAAAAGGTCTATTTCGGCTGTCTGGACATTGTGTGTTCTTACGAATTGATTTAAGCTATCATTTGATAATGTTTGAATTCTATTATGAAATTCGATAAATGCCAACTTTGTTAGTAAATCTTGATGTTGAAATCTAGGATTTTTAAATTTAATATTGTCGATAAAGAATGGATGAGTCTCTGAAATTTCTCTAATCTTTCTATTCAAATATCCGCCAATTGCATTTCTTTTTTCAGCGTTATTTAATGCTGATCCTCCATTTAATCTTAAAAACAACTCTTCAATTTTCTCCTCTTCATCAGTAATTATATAAACTACATCTAATATATAATTGTCAATTAGGTTCGATATTTCCGGAAACCTTTCAGCAATCTCTAACCTATTTAAACCTCTCAAAATTAACGATTCATCTTTATAATAAGTAATACTATCACTTAATTTTAGTTTATTATCTAAAAATTCTTTGATAGCTAATAATCGCTGTTTGCCATCAATAATTGCATAAATAAAGTTATTAGGATTTAGATCATTATTTTCGTTTATAAAATAATTAAAGTAAAATTTCGGAATATCAAATTCATTAATAATTGTATCAATTAACAATTGTTTTTTGCCAACAGTCCATATATTACCATATCTCTGATACAACGGTGTAAAATCAATTTTTTTAAGTATTTCGTAAAAGCCTTGTATAGTTAAAGGCTTAAGTTCATCATTTTTTAATATTGAAAACATATTAAGCCTGTGTTAAATTTTGTTCAAATTCTTTCTTTATTTCAATAGCCAAATTATTGAGATCTGGATATATACTACTTTCAGTAATACCTAAATATGCCAGTTGCTTTTTCATATTCTCAATACTATTCTTATCAATTTTTAACAATGTTAGAAACGTATGGGATTCTTGTTTCTCTTCAAGGTTAAAAGATTCTGTGTTAGGAAACAATGTAAAAGTACCTTTTTGCGCAACAATTCTTTCACTATTAAGTGGTCCTGTTATAGCAAGAGGATAGTCAGGTCTTGCAGCGGCATCAAGCTTATAGGAAGATTGGGCATTTCTATTTGTGGAAATATCCGGTATCTCGTCAAATTTTTCTAAATTAACCCTAGTACATTCATTTAGTACTTTTGGATTTAAGCACCATACCGCAGCATCTTCTTCAAATTTTTCTTGAAAAAGTATCGCAAATGCCAATGCAACTAGTGCACTGTTTGACCAGTCTAACAGACGCGTAGGTATACTATAATGTTGCATTAAAAACAGCCACTCCCAGTAGTCATTTTGAGGTTTATTCTTTAAGAAAGGTAGTGCTCTTGATTTAAACTGTGTATGGAAGTTAATTTCATATTTAGCCTTTAAACTACCTCGATAAATCGTTGGGGCAAGTTTATAAGATAATTTTGAATGACCTCTAAACCATATTCTGCTATCATAAATTTTTTCAATCTCATCAATAAATTGAGATAGAGAAGAAATCTCAATTATTTTAATTCCTGGATTCATTTGTTATAGTGTTTTTACAAATATTGGTATTAATTTTTATTTAAAGAGACATTTTTATTAAAAATATTATATATCATCATTACTTAAAATATTTTTGCTAAAATATATAAATAATTGTACACAATATTTATTTCACAACAAAATTAAAAACAAACTTCTCAATACAGAATTTCCTGCATTTTGTAACAGACATTTCACTTGAAGTGTAAAACACACTTGTAATCCGGTTTATTAGGGAAATTACTTATGAACTATTAAAAATAAAGTTTAACAACATAACATCATAGAAAATATAGAATTTTAATATCGTCTATATAAATACACATACTTTTAAAAATCGAAATCCTCCTCCTCATCTAAAAAATCAAGCTCCTCATTTGCTGTTTGTAATCATGCGCGATTCCCGGTGGGTTGAACAAACCCCACGTATCGGTTATAAAATGTTTGTTGTTGAATGCAGCAACCCACTCTACAAACAGCAGTCGGAATTCTTCGATCAGCGTGCGAATGATTGTGTAATATTCAGCTTCTTCAAAACCAAGCATTTTCAGGGTGTGATACGAAACCATTAAATCGCGTGCTGCCTTACGGATTAATGTCGCATTTTCCATTTTTATATCGTAGAGTTTTACTGCAAAAGCTCCGGCTAACTTCGCTTGAATAAGCATGGCATCGCCCAGCAACTGACCTTTTAAATCGGATAAAATAGGATCATCCTCTGGAAATAAACCGGTGATTGCTTTTAGGGGTTCAAAAATTTCTTCGGACTTTTTATAAATGGGTGTTTGCAAGTAATTTTTCATCTGTAACCGTTTGTATAAACATACAAAATTTTCTTTAGTTGTAATGTATGTGGATGATTTGCTGAGGTTGATGTATTAAGAGAGTGTCCGAAAAAAAAAATGAATTTGGGAAACTGTCATTCCGTCGAAGGAGGACCCGAGCGATAGCGAACTGGCGAAGCAATCTCTAATATCAAAACTTCAGATTCTTCTACTACACTCCGTTTCGCTCAGAATGACACTTTTTGGACACCCTCTTTTATTTTAAGCTCCATTGTCCGTTGTTGATTTTCCCATTATTCCGATTACGTTGAATTAACCTGCCAACGTTTTTTAGTAAAATACACCTGCGATCAGGTTGTTTTTTATAGATCGCTAAACTTGCCTTGCAATAACTCGGCTGTTGATCCTGTAAAATGAACAGGAACAGGTTACCTAAAACAAAAAAATTATTATCTTACAGCTTAAATGATTCCCCACTCACTATTTCTAACACTCAATGCCGCATCAGTGCCGCATCAACTCCGCGGTTAAAGCATAGTAAAGCCCTGTTAAGCAAATAGTGTAGCCTAAGCAAAGCGATGAATAGAGGTAAACAAACAAATCGAAAACCAATATAAGCTTCTTACTTTCGTACAACCAATTTCAGTGCTTTTTGCACATTATTATTAAATTCCTGTACCCAGCCTGTTTTGTAAATTAGCAACATAAAAGTACCTGCGAAGAAACTGCAACGAACGATAAAATCAAACATCCCAAAAATACTTAGAGGCAAGGCAAAAGCAATTGCCAGCAAAACCAAACTGCTTATAATGGTTTTTATGTAATTGGTATTTATTGGAAGGATATTAAACTTACGGTAAATAAACCACAACTTGGTACCATTGAAAACCAGCATAGCAAAGAACGATGCCCATGCAACACCAATAATTTCGTAACTGGTCTGTGTTAAAACGTAATAGTTCAAACCAACATTTAAAACGGCAAGCAACACTATTGCTATTAAATTAAAGCGGTAAAATTTTGAATATGCAATAATTTCTGTACTAAATCCTGTTGACATATTTAATACTACATTTCCGCCTAAAATATATAATACGGGTAAAACAGGAAGTAGTTTATCGGAAGTTGGTAGAATCTCAAAGAAGTCTTTCATTCCTAAAAGCACACAGCCGTATAACAGAATACCAATAAAAAAGAGGTTCTTGGCTACATCGGCATACTTTATTTTCAGAACCGATAAATCATTTTTTTTTAAGGCTTCTGAAATTAACGGACTGTACAATGCAAATACTCCGGCAGCTGGAATCATTAAAGCATTTGCCAGATTCACACCAATATTAAAATCTCCGTTGGCAGCATTAGATATAAATTCGGGTATCATTACAGAATCAATTCTAAATGCAAAAAAAGATCCTAAACTTGCCGAAAACGCATACAGACTGTATTGGTAATACTGCTTTTTGGGTATCTCTTGAAATAAATCTTTATAGTTTAAAGTATATACCGGTTTAAAATATCTGAACAGATAAAATCCGATAGCTAACAGCATAACTGCAAAAGAAACTGCATAAAAAATCAATCCTTGTACTTCTGTAAAACCGTAATATAAGATCAATACAAAAGCTAAGGGTAGTGTTATTTTAGGAATGATTTTTTCGTAAAAAGTAGGAATTGAAAGTTTTTGAAGATTGGTTGCCTGTCGTTTAAACAAATCGACATACGCCAAACAGATCGCTATAAAAAATCCGTAAACAAAATACTGTTTGTTCTCCAGCCAGTCAAACCAGTAAACAACGCTTACACCAATGGCACATAAAAAAATCATCCAAACAATAGAAATCATACTGTACGAAAATAATTTCCGCTGCAGAAAATCATTCAGTTTAGGTTGAAAGTTCAATAACGCAGTTGAAGCACCTAAAACCATAATGGGATACAATATCTGTGCAAAACCATCGATAAAACGAATAATTCCCAGCAAATCTTTATCGTACGGATAGATAAACAGCGTGGACACCGTGCCAATTAGCACGCCGAAATAATTTATCAGCGTAAACAACAAAGCTTGTTTGCTAGAAAACTTGGTATCCATTTTACATTTTTTACAAATATAATCGTTAATCTTTAAATTGATTTTAATTACTTTTACCAATCACAATTTTCTATTATGTACGAAAAAACCTATCCGAAACAACGCTTTAAAATTACCATGGATTTTTTGCTGGAACACATTTCTAAAGATGCAAAAATTTTAGATTTGGGTGTAGAAAATCCGTTGTCTGCATTGATGAAAGAGGAAGGATTTAACGTACAAAATACCACCGGAGAAGATTTAGACGAAAATCAGGAAGCGGTGAAACAAACCGATTATGATGTATTGACCGCTTTTGAAATTTTTGAACATCTGCTGAATCCGTACACGGTTTTAAAAAACTGCAAGGCACAAAAAATTGTGATTTCGGTACCATTGCGTTTGTGGTTTTCGCCGGCATATCGCAGTAAAACAGATGTTTGGGACAGACATTACCACGAGTTTGAAGATTGGCAATTGGACTGGCTGCTTGAAAAATGCGGCTATAAAATTACGGCTCGAAAAAAATGGGCGCATGCTGTGAATAAAATCGGGATTCGACCATTGTTGCGAAAGTTTACTCCGCGTTATTATATGATTTTAGCAGAAAAAATTTAGCATGAAAGTTTATTGCGTAATCCCCACTTATAACGAAGAAGCTTTTATTGCCCAAACATTAAATTCGTTGGTGCAGCAAATCGTTGTGCCCGATAAAATTGTAGTGGTAAACGATAATTCTACCGATAGAACTGCTGATATTATTGCTGATTTTGAAAACAAATACGCTAATATTTCCCAAGTTTTTAATCAATCTGAAAACAAACATTTACCAGGAAGCAAGGTAATTAGAGCGTTTAGCAAAGGTTTTGAAACATTAGACGATTCGTTTGATATTATTGTGAAATTAGACGCCGATTTGATTCTTCCTACTAATTATTTTGAACGAATTATTAAAACTTTCAACAAAAACAGTCGAATTGGAATGGTTGGCGGTTTTGCGTATATCGAAAAAAACAGCGATTGGATTTTAGAAAGTTTAACCGACAAAGACCATATTCGTGGGGCTTTTAAAGCCTACAGAAAAGAGTGTTTTTTAGAAATTGGCGGTTTAAAACCTGCCATGGGTTGGGATACGGTTGACGAATTGTTGTGTCGTTTTTACAATTGGCAAATTATTACTTTAGAAGATTTAAAAGTCAAGCATTTGAAACCAACCGGTGCTACCTACGATAAATCAGCTCGATACAAACAGGGAGAAGCTTTCTACACTTTAGGCTACGGTTTTTTAATTACTTTAATTGCCAGCTTAAAATTAGCTTTACGCAAACATAAACCTTTACTTTTAATTGATTATTTAAAAGGATTTTTTAAAGCTAAAAACAATAAAACTCCGTTATTGGTAACTACCGAACAAGCCAAATTCATTAGAAAATATCGCTGGAAAAAGATTAAGAAAAAGTTGTTTTAATTAAAATTAGAACATTATTTACTTTCTCTATTTAATTCTATAACAAAAGTTTCGGCATCTACCTTATAAAATTTATAGGGGTAAATATCAACTAACATTACTTTTTCTGATGTTATCGATTCGTAAGGAATCAATTCTACATTATGAAAAACACCATAAGTATCTAAAACACTTTTAGTAAAAAGTGAATTCTCACTAATTTCTCCATGGTTTACAACTGCGTTTAAAATC
>JAVXSC010000002.1:0-60456 GCA_036643355.1 Myroides sp. | reverse complement strand
CATAAGCGGTATGAACTTTTAAGCGAGCGTCGAATAACTGTATGGCTTGTCTCGCTTTATTGGAAGCGTAAGCTGATCGGGGTGCAAAGCACCGTTTCGATCAAATCGAAGATTCACGATTTCATTAATTTACAAATAGCAATTGATCGTATGTGGGGGCAAAAGTTTAATTCGACCGTTTAAAAGATCGCCGCAACACAAAAGATTTTTATTCAAGCGTTATTATTTTGTTTTAGTTTTCATGATTACTTCGCCTTAATCTTTTACAATAAGCAGATATATTCAGATAGGCTCGTAGTTGATACTTTTAGTAATAAAATAAAAATGCATTTACCTTACTAAAAATGATATAACAACTTACTGAAATCTAAAAAGCGTCATTAGTGAGAAAACAATAGTTGAACCAACGAAGTGAGCGTAAGATGATCGGGGAGCGGAGCGACGTTTCGATCAACTAGTGAACGAGGAACAGTTCAACCGTTTTTGAACTGAGGCAAGATTAAAAAAAGATTTTTGCTTCTTTTCATCCGAAAAGAAGAGAAAAACCGAAATGTATCTACTACTATTAAAGGAGATTTCGAAGCAAAATATTTCTACCACACCAAACCACGTCAGTTCGAGCGGTAGTCGAGAACAAATACATCTCCTGCAGTAACCTGTCATATCGAGCGTAGTCGAGATATCTCCAACATTCAAAATAAATAGTTCCACAACCCCAAATCCATGCCAGTTCTAGCGGTAGTCGAGAATCAAGACATTTACTAACAGCAATCTGTAATCCTTTGCAGTAATTACATTCATCCGGCTAGGCTCGTAGTTGATACTTTTTAAAATCTTAATATCGCAGATTCTAAAGTCATATAATAAAAAATGCCTTCAAAATATATGTACTATTGAAGGCATCTTTAAATTAATAATAAGATATAGTTTCTGTATAACTAAGTTTTTCGTCTTCATAAACTTTTTTAGTTTCAGGAAAAAGATCTTTGTTGTATACATATTCAAATTTATGATATCTACCATATTGATTATAAATATAGAATAAAAAGTTGTTATTTGAAATACACATTACTTTGCTCAGAGAAGGAGAATATACATTTTTATAAATAAAGTTTTTATCATCGTATTTTACAGATTTAAAATTAGTAGGTAATATATTTTTATTAGTGTCGTAAATATAATTTCCCGAACTTGTTGTAGGCTGCTGTGGTAAAGGTGGTGTATTATATCTGGTAGAACTTACTAGTACATCATTGGTGTCATAAACGTATTTGTCAGAATAATATTTATGTCCTCTACTATAATGTTCGTAATCGGTTACTAAACCATTTTGATTATGATAATAGCGATCAACAGTTCTATAATTATCTTCACTTCCAGTATTCGGTCCCGTGGTAAGCTTGTATTCGTAATTAGTTACGATAGAATCTATAAGATTGCCTGTATAATAAAAATTTTTAGTCGTTCTTTCTTCTGCTTCCTTTTGTATTTCATAAGACTCTATTTCAGAAACGTAACCGTTAGCGCCGTAATAGTAATCAGTTTTTGTACTTACCATATTTATATAGTCATCATCAATCCATTTCAGGAATACAGATTTAACTTTTAATTCTTTAGGTTCGTAAATTTCGTCTTCAAAATCAGCACTTTCAATATCAACACATGATATAATAGAAAATGCAGATAAAAACATTAATAAAAGTTTTTTCATTGGTTAAGATTTAATTTTTCATAAAATTAGGATTTTTTTATTAAAATAAAAAGTTCTAAAAATTAGTGTAACATAACACGTAGTTTGTATGAAACAAACTTTCTTTTCTTCTCAAACAAAATTCCCCAAATTGTGCCTTTCCTCATTAAAATTTCATTTACTTTTTTTTCCTTTACATTTCAACAATTCCTATATTTACTCAAACTATCATTTTCCCTCCAGCTGTAACATAACAGTTCAGTTTACTTAAAGTAAATTATTAAAATGAAAACACTCATCTACAGTATATATCTAGTATCAAAAATGCAAGAACGTACTCATGGTACTTATAAATTTTCATTTGTACTGTATTTATCATTACTGTTCTTTTTTCATTTTTTCCCATTATCATTAATTCTAAATGTAATCTTCATAGAGAAAATTGAAATATTCGCAGTATTTAATAATTTTCCTACAGGATTGTCTTTTGGAATAATATTCGGAACAATCATTTTATTTAACTACATCTATTTCATAAAAATGGATAAATTGAAGGATATTATCAAACAGTTTCAAAATAAGACTCTGGTGAATAAATACTACTACGTACTAATTATAACCTATACCGTTTTGCTCTTTATAATACTGATAGTAGAAAGAGAATATTTTAAAAGTAAGTAACCAAATCTATATCAGTGAAAGTTAACATAACACCCAAAAGTCATTTCAAAATCCTATATGATTTAATAGTTTTTTTGATTATTGTACTGCCCTTTATAATTTATATAGTATTAAATGCATCGAATGATAGAATTAAATTTGGGGGCATTTTTGTATTGATTGTATTTTTCATAATGTTTATACTTCCGGTTATTCACATACATTACAAATATTACAAACTCAATGGCAATACACAGTATGAATTTCATGAAGATAAAATCATAGTAACAAATATCACGGATCATATATTACAGGTCTATCTGAAAAAAGATGTTAAGAAAGTAGTAATCAGCCTTTCTCCAAAAAAAATGAAAAAGTGTGGTATATCTTTTCTAACGTTCGAAGATTACTTTTATATAAAGTTAATAATGGTAGATCGTCAGGAAGTAGTACTCACATCGCTGTTAGGTGAGAATCTTGTTACACTCAGCGAAAATTATTTCGATAAAGAAAGAATTGAATATTCTGTAAATATTTACAATTCAATATAAATTTGTGAATAAAACCCACAAAGTAATCATAGTAATAATTGCAAGAAAATAATTTTGTCATCGCAAAAGCACATCTGTTAGAAATTCTGTATTTCAGGTTAAACAACACTCCGGTTTCAACTACAGAACACCGCGAAATTTTAACGGTAATACAAATTGTTAACGAATACAGCTATATAAACAGATTACAACAAAAGGGCAGATTGACGAGAATAATTATCGACAGTTTAAATTTAGATTATGCCCTTGGAGACGTAATTATTCAATTCGATCATAGTATATATTAGGAGCTGTTTATTTGATAATAGATGCAGAGTAAGCAGTAATGGTAATTAAATTAAGGGATGGATAAAAAATTTGATATAACAGCACAGTATTTAAATCACTTTGTCGAACAATTGCGACCACAAGATACAGAAGTCCGCAAAGAATTATATTACGGTTTCACTTGGCAAAACAACATTGCTGTTTTGTATGATATCCGTCCAAAGTGGAACAATCGGGAAGAAACAATAAACAGTGAATTTGCGAAAATCCGCTATATTAAATCTACAAAAGAATGGAAACTGTACTGGATGCGTGCCAGTGGAAAATGGGAGCTGTATGAACCTTTCCCAGTAAGCAGTAACATTCAACATTTGTTGCAAATTATAAGGGAAGATGCGTACAGTTGCTTTTTCGGATAAAATAATTTCGGTCAGTGAGTCCTTCGAACTGCCTTTCCCATATTATCCCTCCTTCATAACTTAAACTTTAATCGGCAATAAGTATTATTCATGATCTTACTACCAAATTTCATGTAAAATTGATAATTGAGAGTTCAGAACATGTGTTTGTTTTTCGCTATAACGTTAGTAATAATAAAGACTGTTTATAGCTCATGCAACAACTGTTGTATATTTTTGTTCGATTTTCCGTAACTGACAATCCTAACATCCAAAGGAACATTTTTGAATTTTTTAAAAGCTTTCTGCATCGATTCAATAATCCAGTATTCCTCATTGCCGAATGCGCCGCCTCCTACCAGGGTAAGGTAAACAATGTTAGATTGGTGTTCTATCATATTCAGCATTCCTGCATAAAGGGTCGATTCGTAAACTGCTTCCAAAATAACCCGTGCAAAACTTTCCCAGTATATAGGTTCGGTTTGGCAGTACGCAACAGGCAGTGCTGAACAAAATATTTGTGAAACCCTGTGTTTGGTTGCTGCCAATGTAACTTCCGTATTCCACTGTATGCCTGTCTTTAATTTTCCTTTTAAATCTTCGCGGTCGTCTGCGCTTAACTGTGCAATCTTTTTATTTATTGTTAGCAATCCCCTTTCACTTATCATTGCATATCCGTTTCGCATCTTCCAAAGATCCAAACGTTCATTATCCAGTTCCTTTGCAATTAAATCCAGACAGTCAATCTGGTTGTGTTCTGTCTGTCCGGTTTGTCCGTTTGTATCTGCAAAATAATTTCTGAATAGGGTACCCGCACCACATGCAATGGCGCAAACAGGCCCTTGGGTACGGTCATTTTCATACCGGTCTATTCCTTGTTCGGGAATAATATTCGGACTTATCATTTCAAGCAGGTTAAATTGAGATGCAACCTGAAACAACGCATTGGCATTTTCCGGTTGGCAGTGTAAATCTTGTGCGTCTGCTACAACTTCTGTAATCTCAATAGCATCGTTATAGCCTTCTAAAAGATGGTTATTTTGCCGTAGGTCAGCTAATGTTGCTATTTCCAGTTTTCCAAAATGGTATCTTTTATTGTTTGCAAGTGAGATAAGCTCGGTACCGCTAATCAAAATATTTTTCCTTACGTTTTCTGGAGACTCTTCTCTAAAGCCTGTTAATTGTTCAAACCACATTTTTATATAAATTATGTTATAAGATTTGTGCTTCCCTATTAAAGTTCATTTTGATTGCAGATTTTTATTTCTCGTTTAAATGTTTTTGCGAAATGTTCGCTTCTGCAAAACTAATTTTTCCGGCTGATTCTAATTCATTAAGTTTTTTATAAATTGTAGAATAACTATTATTAAAAAGAACTTCCATTACAAAATAATTATTTCCAGTTCCTTCTGTTTCGCAGCCTAATTCTTTAAATTCATTTCTCAATGCTTCAATGTTAAGGTTTTCGTATATTACAATAACTTGAATTGTTGAATTTCCAGAATATTCCACAACATTTCTGTATGTAATTCTCTCTTCATCATCATCAAACTCGGCAAATACAATATCATCCGATGAAAATTCAGGACCATAAAAAGGGATGTTGTCAATTTTGTAAAGTCCTTTTTCGGCATCAATAGTTTCTGCCCACAGGGTTTCTACAACAATTTTATCAAGTACATTACTATAATAACGAACAAGTATTTTTTCAGAATTAAAGGATGGCATCTTCTTCAAACATTTCTTCAACATTATTTAATACTTCGCAATCACAATAACCACCTTTTTCACGAAGCCAGTTTTTAATTTCTTCTATATTTTCTATTTTACTCTTTTGTAAAAATTCAGAAGTTAGTTTTAATGAATCATCACAGCCGAATTCGCTGAGGTTTTCATCCAAATAATCAAATAACTGTGTGAATTTTTCTCTTGAAATATGAAGCGAATTTTCAAATTCAATTTTCGCTTTGTCTCTCAATTCCTTCCTGATCTGTTTTCTTCTTTCTATTTCTTTTTTATCTGGCATTTTGTTGGTAGCATTGCTTAAGGTTTGTATGGCTTTTCTTTTTCGCCGTCTTTGTAATACTCTAAGATAATTAAATACTGTTTGTCTGTTAAAAATAATGTTTGTAAATCATTTGCCCCATATAGCAGATAAAATTGTTCATCACTATTTTTTGCCTTTAGTAATTCATTTACTTTCTTAAAAAAGTTTCTTGGGGCAGTGTCCCAAAATGTTTGGTTATCAA
Organism: Myroides sp.; assembly: GCA_036643355.1. GTDB lineage: Bacteria > Bacteroidota > Bacteroidia > Flavobacteriales > Flavobacteriaceae > Flavobacterium. The sequence goes on along the minus strand of JAVXSC010000002.1, from coordinate 54,641 downwards.
GTTCTTTTTTAGTGTAAAGATTTAATTTTTCTTCATTGATTACTATGTCATTTGTAGTATCATAATCATTGGCAGTTTTAACAACCAAAGTCACATTCCTTTTTGCCAACATTTTATTTAGTTGTGGAAGGAAAAAGCCAAAATTAGATTCAGCAAGTTCTTCCGCATCAATATGGGCAAATTTGAAATTATCTTCATCATAAATATCAAACGGATTTTTAAGATGTATTTTTAAACTGTCAGTTTTTGAATCGTCAGCATATTTTAAAAACTCACTGTCAATAAGTTTTTTGCCATAAATACTGTCCCGCTTTTGTATGTTGATATTTGGTTTGCTACTATTTTGTGTCTGTGCTTTTTGATTGCAGCTGACTAAAAAGATTGAAATAAATAAAAGTATTATCTGTTTCATTCGGTCATGTTCTTTTAAGTATTGGCTATAAGGTTGCAGGTGCTTTGGTTGTTGGGTCGATCGTACAAAAAATTATATTGAATTTTGACATTCAGCCTACTGTACTGGTAACCCGTGCATAAGACTATTTATTTACTACTTCGTAAATTCCCTTATCGTTATTCCAACTTAAATTTTCATGATTTTCGTTCCAAAAATCTAACCACCATTTTGAATTTTTAGCTTTATCAACTTTTTCATCCCCGAACAACATTCCTAAATAAGCGTACGTATAAGTGTCAGGATTGCAATAACTTGCAGAAGACCCATTGTCTGTTGGCATTTCGTCTAAATTATAAACATTCTTCAGGCATTTTTTGGTAATTGCATTTTTAATTGTACTGTCTTGAAGAGAGATTATTAATGCATTAACCGCCTTTAAACTGGTAATTTCCGGAAATTTAGAATTCTTATATTCTATAGCCTTAATTTCTTCAACATTCTTGCCCGATAAAAAATTCAACCAATTTGTCTTTAGTGTTTCCAGTTCTTTTTCTGTAGAACTTATTGTAACGGTTCCAAAATCCTTATCTGTTAAATTTTGAAGAATTTGGTTTGCTCTACCTGCAACCAGGTATAAGTCATTATCAATAATTAATCCTTTACCTTCAAAAATTATATCTTTAGTAATAATTCTATCCCAAATTATTAAGCGACTCGTCCCTTCAAGTTTTGTTTCTGTTCTATCAGTAACTTGATTAGCCAAGGCTTTTAAATAAACTTTATCAGTTTTGTAGTTGTTAATAGAAGCATTTAAAGTTAAGAAAACGGCACTCCAACTATTATCACTCACGTTTTTTGATAGCAGTTCAGTGGGTGTTAATTTTTGAGCCTCATCATACATTTCTTTGGTGTAGTTTTCAATATTTTGCTGACTCCAAGAGGTTAATAATTTCTGAGGATATAAAATATTACAAAATAAGGAAAGCGTAATAATTATAATAAGTTTATTCATCGGTGTTTTGGTTATAATTTTTGTTGTCAAATTTTTCTATGTAAATCTCGAACTGTTCTTTAATGATTTTATCAATGTTTCCTCTGTTTGCTCCGTCCCAATAATACTGGTTGTCCTCATAAATTAAGTGGTCTTTTGCCCAGTATAACATAACTAAATCATGAAATTCACTTTCCATGTCAAGTTCATAGTAAATATCCCTAAACTCCTTCAGAACATTGAAATACATGTCTGGCTTTTCCAAATGATATTTCAGCAAAAAGCAAACATAGTTTTTTGTGGTCTCTAGTTTGTCCGAATAATCAAGTTGTAAGTCATTCAACACTTTATCTGTTAGGTCTTGAAGTTCAAATTGATTAAATGGTTTTGAAATTCCCGCAAGTTCATACAAACTTTCTTCTTCATAACCCGCTTGCAGCATTTCAACCGCCCAGTCTGTCCAACCCTCGTTAATGTCTGCATTACAGGCTTTTTCTTTTAGTATTTTATAAGTAGATAAAACGGGTCTCTTCATTTTGTTTGTGTAAATTTCTCACTTTGTGGGTTTTGTTAGAATAGTTTACATCAGATCTTCTATTCTTCATAGTAGTAAGTTCGTGTCAGTCCGTATCCTGTTTGCTTTTTGTTTACCATTCCCCATTTTTCAAAGTCAGAATGTCCCGAAGTTTTCCAGTCAATATAGTTTCTTACAAGCTCTAAATCTTCTTCCAGTTCGTTCATCCAATATTCTCTTAGTTTCGCTGCAGATAATTTCTGTATTTCCGCTTTTATTTTTTCTCCAAGTTTAATATCTTCAAGTGGTTCTCCAATATATCCCTCTGGTAAATGATGAACCGAATAATAAATGTTGTAAGTCCACCAGCTCAATAGAGTCTGCCTTGCTAAGTCGTCCGTTGGGTTTATTTCTAATGCTTTTAATAAATGTTCTTCACTTCGGTAATACTTCCCATACCAACGAAACGGATTGTTGTCTGCGTCTTCATTTTCGCACCACTTTATTAAAGTTGGTTTTACCAACTTATCACTTAATGGCTGTGGAAAACATGCATAATCTGCATCCTGAACATTCTCAAAAAACGGAAACAGAAATTTCAAAAAGTCAATTTTCTTATCAAATGTCCAAGCTTCAGTTGATTTAATAAATTTTTCAAGGTGCTTAAAGGCATCCTTTCTCAACCCTTTTTCTCTGTCAAAACAATAGTTGGCATAGTCTGTCCAGTCAGCATTTTTCAAAGCTGCTTTTCCAACTGTTAACAAGGCTGTATTTTGGTCTTTTGCTATCATCGCTAATATCGTCTTGGAATTGACTTTAACTTATATTATTTACGAATATAATAACTTTTCCCAATTCTCTAATTCTCCATTCCCTAACAAAAACACAATAAATACAACCCACACGAATCAAAAGCGGTATGAACTTTTAAGCGAGCGTCGAACCACTGCATGAAGCGTAAGCTGATCGGGGTGCAAAGCGCCGTTTCGATCAGGTAGATTCAAAAGTGAATTTCGACCGATTAAAAGATCGCCGCAATAAAAGCACTTTTGGTACTTTTCGGGCATGAAACCGAAAAGGTTCATGGCTTCCAAGCTGGAAAATAAAGTTTGGACATAAAAGTACAAAGAAACCAAAATATATCAATCACTAACAACGCAGATCCCAAAGCCAGATCTTCCTATTACAACCCTTCAAAAGTTCAACATTTTATTCCTCAATCTCAATCGACTCAACAATCTTTTCAAAAAGCTTGCTGTTGTCTTCTTTTTCTGAATCCATAAAGGTAATCTGATAAAAAGAATCATTTACAGGTACGGCATATACCATAATTTTAACCTTTTCTTGTCCGTTGTGGGCTGTTAATGTGTAATCGCACATGGCAAAAACACACTGCTTGCCGTCTATATATTTAACGGTTGGTTGTTCTATGAACTTAAAGTCAGGAAAAATATCCTTCATACCCGAAAAACTTCTTTCAATACTATTCTTAAAATCCTCAAAAGACGCTGTACCGTTATTTTTCAATACAATCTTAATGGTAGGTATTACACCATGTCTGCTGTTAATGGGGTATTTAAAAAAGGTTACCACCTGGTAGGTACCTTTATGTGTATCAATAAGCTTTTTTAAAGTTGCTTTGTCAAGCTTAATGTGTTCTTCCAGATTTTGAACGGTCTCACCTTCCTCAGCAACAATCCATTTTTTTGGTTGGTCTATAGAAAAGCCTAATCGTTCGTTTTTAAAAGTAGATTGTGCATTACAAATATTGTAAATAAAAAGAAGCGAAATAAGTATGATTTGTTTCATAAAATAAATGTTTTAGTAAACACTATTTAGATTATTTATTGTTGTCTAATCCTTAATTTATTCAGTAAAAGTACTATCTACCTTTATAAATTCATATTCATTATCTAAAACATTACTCTTAACATGTATCTTCATACGGTTTCCGTTTGTTTCAAGAATTTTTACAAATATTTTTGTACCTAATAAGTAATTCATATCCCTCTTTGGATACTTGATTTTAATGTAGGTAAGAATATATTCACAGTCCGATTTCCATTCAACCGATGTATGTAGTTCATCGCCGGTATCTGTATTAGTTTCAACTTGTATTCCTTCATCCCTTACAATACGATAAGGCATCTCTTTATCTGCATAAGAAAATGTACCTGTCCTAAAGTAAGAACAGTTCTTATCTTGTGCGTAGCAGTAACTTAACATTAATAACGCTAGTAAGGTAAAAGTTAATTTCATAAATAAAATTTTTTGGTTAAAATTACTAAATAAATTAAACAGATCAAGTTATAGTTTGTCAATTCCATTACTGTTACTTAGTTTCGGTCGCTGAAATAGTCTAAACATTAAACTGCCATAGCTTTTTCTCTCATATAACCATTTCCCTTTATAACCAATATGATAGAGAAATTTACCAGTGGCAATATAATCCTTCAACCCAACAGTTAAACATTTAAACAGATAAGCAGTTAAACACCCGAGTACGAAGTCCAAAATTCGAAAATACATGCAGCAGGGTATGTGGGGAGCAAAGGTAATTCAACACAACAGATCTGTCACCCCTTTCTTGATAAGGGGTCGCACAAGAGAAAGACACGCTGCTAACGTAATTTAATTAAGTACATAATGTAAACAACTGAATGTACAACATTCAGAATCTGTGTATATTTCTAAGATATCAACGTAATTTCACACACAACAAATCAAGTCATAATCTGTGCATCCGTGGGAAATAACATCCAACACCAAACATCCAGCACCAAACATCCAGCACATAAACGATTAAACAATTAAACAAATCAACAATTGATGTGCCTTTCCTCATTACAACTTCATTAACATTTAGTATATTTACACCAAACCCTTACACCAAATGTACCACTGGGCATTGGTAATAAAACACACACTTATGGACACTAAAAAAAGAATTTATATAGATTTGGACGGAGTCATTGTTGACCTCATCGGACAAATGCAGATCGAACTTACAACTACAGCAAAACAGTACCAGGAAGAAACAGATCTTATCGACGATTCCGATACCGTTTTCCTAAACGCACAACCAATTCCGCACGCTTTGGAAGCCGTTGCTAAACTGGAAGAACACTACAACGTTTTTATACTGTCTACCGCCCCCTGGCATAACATCCATGCATGGTCACAAAAAAGAATATGGGTAGATAAATACCTGCCTTCCATGCACAAAAAGCTGATACTTACACACCATAAAGACCACTTAATAGGTGATTACCTGATTGATGACCGACTGAAAAACGGAGCCGAAAATTTCCAGGGCAAGCACATCCATATTTTTTCTGATGCCTTTCCTACATGGGAAAGCGTATTGGATGAATTAATTTCTACTTCTTAATTTTTTTAAATAGTAAAGACTGACTATATCAATTTATTTAAGTAAAAATGATTGAATTACTATTCAATTCTACAGCTTTTTTTTCGAGCTCTTTGATAGGTCGAATTTATAGGCCTCTCGAATATCAGAGGTTAATATAGCAGAATATAATTTTAAAATAAAATATACAACTAGTTATTTTTACACATTTCTATGGAAGACAGAGAAAAAATAAACGAGAGATCTTTTTTAGCCAAGTTGGGCAGTTTATGGAACAATGTAGGAAAAGATAATTTATCGCTTTCAGATGAGGAAAGCAATAGTGAAAATGTAATCAGTTCGTCCAAAAATCAATTTTTATCAGTTGAAAAGGCCTCAGAATGTGAAATTACTTTAGCTGAAAGTAGCAGAGAATTAGACAAAATAGAGCATGAGTCAAAATCCTCTTTTTACGACACTTTAAAAGATTTTTCAGTCAGTAAGCTTAATACAGTCAGGTTAAGCAGTGCGCTTGCATGGGATTTTACATTGCTTAAATCAGAAGAAGCCAAAAAAACCTCTGTAGAACTTTCTCAATCCCTTTCAGATACATTTGTCGAATTCTCAACCGAAGTAGGCAGAAAGTATGATGACCTCGAAATAAAACCAAAGCTTCTAAACCTCATTTATGCGGTAGATTTATCCGATATTATCAATTCTGTGCAAGAATATAAAGATAAACAGAAGTCGGGATCTAAAGAAAAAACGGCGCTATCTGTTGTTATTGGCATACTGTACCTTTTGGAAAAATCGAAGTTAAGGCTAAATAATAATGAAAATACCGCGGTAGCAGTTGACGATCATTTAAATCAGGATTTTGAAAGCCTACTCAAATCAATAACATTAAAAGATGTAGTTGAAACTGTTGAACCCTTTTTGTTGATTATTCCAAACGGAAATTACATATTACTAATATTAAAATTATTTATATAACATGGGATTGTTTTCATTGCTATTCGGATCAGATCCGAAGAAAGAAATCGAAGAGTGCAAAAAAAGAATAAAGAACTTCGAGTCTAACATAGAAACTATAAAAAAGAATGTAAAAAATAAAAAGCAGGCACATTATCACGAAAGTGCACGAAAGAATATCGAAACAAAAAAATATCAAATCTCAAAAGAAAAAGAAAAAATAGAATCTTTGAGAAAAAAAATGAAATAAATAGTCATCGGTAAAATTTATAAATAGTTTACGCTGTAATAATATCAGAAGGCATCACAAGTAACTTGAGATCTGATATACATCGTAGAAGTTTCTAAAATTCAAAATTGTAAAAGCTGTCTATGCTCGGAAAAAACATATTCTGTATCGAAGGCGATTGGGAATCCGATCTGCGAAAAAAAACATCTATACTCTCGGGGTTGGAGCTGCTTCACAATACCTGTGATATCAGCTTTATTTATAAAACCTCCGGTACACAGCCTGAAGTACTTTACCGCCTCAACGAGTATGTACGGTATACAAAATCAAAGTACATAACGTACAATATTCTGTATATGGCAACACATGGCGAACGCGGAGGTATTTACTTTGATGAGGTTATTGATGTGCTGGATTTTTTTACCGAAAATTTTAAAGTGAATGCCTTTGAAGACAGAATCATCCATTTCGGTTCCTGTGCTTCACTGAATATCAGTGAAGATAAATTGGCAGAGCTCAAAGATTTTACAGGCGCAAAAATAATCAGCGGTTTTACAAAAGATGTCAGTTTTCTGGAAAGCACTCTGTTTGAAGTATTGTATTTCAATGAACTTCAAGACCGTAAAAATATAAAACCTCTGGAAACTTTTCTTAAAAAAAACTATGCTTCTTTAATAGCGAAGTTGGGATTCCGAATGGTGTATTAGTTCCCGTCTTTCGGTCATAAAAAGTCCGCCTGTAGTAACTGCAGGCGGTTTATTAATAAGTCAGGCCGACTTTTCCATTATTTCCTTAAACAAAAAGTCGTTTTCTTTCTTCAGCTGCTGTAACTGCTTTTCTGCAATTTTTAATTTCGATTTTAAAAGTTCATTCGCCTGCATTAATTTAAAGTGTTCGGTTTCCATTCTGTTATCCTCTGTAAAGTCTTTTTCGTAAAAGCTCCACGCCAGTATTTTTAACACACGGTACGTTGCAAAAGCTCCAACGCATAATGAAAATAAAAATAAAATAAAATCTTGTAGCATAATCGTTCTTTTTTGTAGTTACAAAGATAAAATCGGTATGTGCAGTAGTACTTCACTTCTAAAGCTCTTTAACTTGTAAAAGGCCTTCGGGTATTTTGTCCGATGTTTTCAAATGATACGGACACAGATACAGGTATCCTAAAAAATCTCCATCGGCATTGTAAATCTCGTAACGGTCAATTATATCAATGATATTCTCGGATTTTAAACTGCCGGTACGCTGGCAGGTAACAGGGCGGTTGTCTTCAGTTCGCAGTTTTTGCAGGTAAACCTTGTTCTCAAAAACACTTGCAATAGGGATAGGGTTGGTCGCTTCCCATCCAAATTTTCCATACCCGTGCGGTATCTCGTCTAATGCAGTGGTTTGTCTGTTGCTTCTGGAAAACGACAGCTCTTCAAAAAAATCGTTCATATTTGAAGTTTTTGGTTATTTCTTAATATACAAGGTTGTAAAGTCTTTATAAATACTTTTTCTCCAGTTGCGCTGCAAGGTTTTCAATATCGGCAAAACGCTTCAGGGGCTGTATCCATACTTCGGGTATCTGCTGGTAACCGTAGGTAATGGCAGCCAGGCCACCGGTAATTGCAGCATTGGTATCCGTATCGCCTCCCAGGGCTATCGCTTCTAAAACTGCATCTTTGTAACAGTTGGTTCTAACTAACGTATGTACCGCTATTTCCAATGATCCTACAACATAGCCTCCCGCATTGAAGTCAAGACGATGGGTTTGCAGAAAATCTTCCGAATATAAATTGCGGAACGCCGCCACGTCTTGTGGTAGTTCACTCAATTGCTTTTTAACCTGTTCAAAGGCGAGTAGCGGTTGTATATCTTGTGCAAGTAGTAATGCCAGTTCAATATAAAAAAGGCAGGCGTAACAAGATACAGCGTGTGCATGCGTGCAGCTGCTTACATTAAAAACAAATAGTTTGCGTTCTTCGGCAGTAGCATTATAAAGCGCAGGTAAAAGAATTAAAATACGCATCAGCGATCCGTTTCCGTTGTCACGTTCCGTATGCTGCCCTGCCTTTTTCCAGTCTTTCGTATGTTCGTACACGGTAAGTGCCTTCAGTGTACATAATCCTATATCAAAACAATCTCCGTCGGCTGTTTGATAGCCTTCCCTCAACCATTTTACAAATAGATCCATCAAATGGTTTAAATCCATATCGTCTCCTGAAAGAAATGCTGCTGTACAAAGCATCATAGAAGTATCGTCACTAAAGGTTCCCACAGGTTTGTTCCAGGTGCCAAACCCTTCCTTTCGTTTGGGCTCTTCAGCGTAATTGCTGCCTACCTTATTAACCGAAATTTCATAAAATTCCTTAAACTCCACAGGTACACCCAGCGCGTCTGCAACGGCAGTACCAAAGAGAATATCATGAGCCAGTGTTTTCTTCATCGCTTTAATTTAGTTAGTGTTGATCTAAATATAAGGAAAAAGTTTTTCAAGACAGTATCGCTGTTTTAGGGCAGAAATGCTGCAGTCTCCTATAGCGTTTTCACTTGAACTCAGCAGATCCTCTGCATACTCCATAAAATCAGGGTTAAAATTGTATCTGTGTATATCCAGCAGGTGTGCCTTTTCACTGATATATCCGTATTTAAGTCCGTAAGCCGTTTCGACTAGTGTCAGCAGCATACTGCAGTCGCTGTCGTGGGCATCGTCGTGGTCTTTCAGGTAAGTCTTGGTCTCGTTTTCTGCCAAATCATAATCATCATTCCATTGCTTCAGCCCCGTTAGCGTATCAAACAGGTAAAGCTGCTGCATACTGTATTTCTTAAGTGGGTCTTCAAAAACCGGGAAATCAAATTCAGCAGGATATTTTTCTGCTGTTGCTTTAATAAAGTCTGTTGCGGCAGCCGGCAATGGTGACACATCCTCCAAAGTACCTGCAACAGCACAATGGTATATTGCTGCAAGCACTGCTGTTACCGCTTCAACCAGTGGCAGTTGCTGTTCGCTGCTTATTGGTCTGTTGGCTGCTTCAAATGTATCGGTAGTCATTAAGCGGTAAAGTGCAAACTTCACGGCAGTTACCACACTTTCGTTCTCAGGAATAATTTCGGGTGCGGTTAAAAAGTCCGGGTTAAATAGAAACTCAAAATCCGGATCATTCTGCATAGAGGCAGCAAACTGCTGTCTTAATTTTTCAAAAGCCGTTTCCCTGTTTTTAAAAGCGGTCACATAATAAATAAATTCGTGAAACAACAGCATGCTTAAAAAGGTCTGTTTGCAAAACCTGCTGTTAGTACAGTGATAATAAAGTACCTCTCTGGCTTGTCGTCTGTAGGCATTCAGGTTTTCATATATAAACGGCAGGCTCTGCAGTAAGGCAGTTGCATCTTCTTTTAAACCGGCGGTTTTGTCCAATTTACCAGCCATCAAATGTAACGGCATAAAAACCGTATGTTCATCGGGCTCGCAAAATGTGGTCAGTTCCTGCCAATAGCCCGTGCGTACCTGAATGGTCAGGTTTTTAAACAGTCGGTCGTAAAAGCTTGGTAACACTTCAGTAATGTTTTTATCAGCAGTTTGTAATAGTCCGTGCGCAATACTTTTTGTAAAATTCTTCATAATGTATGTGTTTATTTTTTATCTTTTGTTTTTATAACCTGTTGCAAAGCTAGTCCGGCGGTGTGCAGTAATACTTCGTACAAAGAAAATAAATAAGTGTGAAGTACTACTGCGCAATAAAGCGGTTCATTTGCATTATAAAGAAATTACATTATGAAGTTACTTACAAAATCACGCTTTAAGTTAGGATTAGAATGTCCCAACAAACTTTTCTACACAGGTAAAAAGCAATATGCAGACAGTAAGGTGCACGATCCTTTTTTACAGGCACTGGCTCAGGGAGGTTTTCAGGTCGAAGCACTTGCACGTGCCGCTTATCCTCACGGTCATTTTGTAAATGCGGCGCATTACGAATATGCTGAAGCGGTTGCCGAAACCGAAATGCTGTTGGCAAAGAACGACACGGTAATCTTCGAAGCTGCTTTTTCCAGCGGAGATTTGTTTGTAAGAACCGATATTGTAGAAAAAATAGGAAACACTATACGGTTGGTAGAGGTAAAGGCAAAATCATTCAGATCAGCCGATGAAAATGTTTTTGTAGGAAAAAAGGGAGCACTCACGTCCGAATGGAAAATGTATCTGTTCGATCTGGCTTTCCAAAAATACGTAGCGCAGGCTGCCTTCCCCCAATATCGTTTTGAAGCATATCTTTGTTTGGCAGATAAAGACAAAACCACAGAAATTAACGGACTTAACCAGATGTTCCGTGTGCTTAAAAATGGTGATCCTCGCAGAGATATCGTACCGCATCAGCTGTCTGCAGACCAACTGCAGAAGGCAGATGTACTTACACAGGTAAATGTAGACGATATTATCAATGATATCTTAAACAATAAACATACTTATTTTCCGCATAGGAGTTTTGCCGAAACGGTTGACTTTATGGCGCAGCACTATAAAACAGATCAGTATGCAGACTGGCCGGTTAATTATGCATCATGTAAAGGGTGCGAGTTTAAAGCCGATGATATACAGCGTGCAGCAGGACTCAGCTGTGGTTTCTCGGAATGTTTTTCCAGACAAAAAGGGTGGAAGCTGGAAGATCTTGTAAAGCCGACAATTTTTGAAATATGGAATTTTCCCGGGGCAGCTAAATTGGCGCAGCACGATCGCTGGTTCATGGATGGTCTTGTAATAGACGATTTTAAAACGGGCGCATCTCCAGACAGGCTTGCAACTGGTGACAGGCAGTGGCTTCAGGTTTCTAAAAGGGTATCTGGTGATACCAGTATATATGTTGAAAAAGAGGGGCTTACACAGCAGATGGATCAGTGGATATTTCCATTGCATTTTATCGACTTCGAAACAAGTGCCGTAGCACTGCCTTTTACAAGCGGTAAAAGACCGTACGAACAGGTTGCTTTTCAGTTTTCGCACCACATCTATCATGCCGATGGTAAAATTGAGCATCATTCTCAGTACATCAACGGGAATCCTGGTGAGTTTCCTAATTTTGAATTCGTACGCATGCTTAAAAAAAGTTTAGATGCAGACAGTGGTACTATATTCCGTTATTCAAATCATGAAAATACCATACTTAACGTCATCATGCAGCAGCTATCGGCAAGTAACGAGCCTGATCGCAATGTATTAATCGCATTTATCAGAACAATTACGGTTTCGCCCGCTGGTCATGCCCAGCCTTGGCAGGGTAACCGCGCAATGGTAGATCTGTGTAAGGTAATCAAAGACTATTATTACAACCCTTATACCAATGGTTCCAACTCTATAAAGCATGTGTTGCCGGCAATACTTAAAGCAAGCACATATTTGCAGCATAAATACAGTAAACCACTGTATGAAGCAGGTGTATCAAGCTTGAATTTTAATGAAACCCATATATGGTTAAAAACAGCTGCAGGTCAGGTTTTAAGTCCTTATAAAATGCTGCCGTCTCTTTTTGAGGGTTGGAACGAAAATATGTTGAACAGCACCGTTTCTCAGATGGAGGATATTGCAGACGGCGGCGCGGCTCTAACCGCATACGCAAAACTGCAGTACGTAGATATGTCCGTTGAAGAACGCCATGAAATTACCGCAGCGCTGCTTAAATATTGCGAACTCGATACCCTTGCCATGGTAATGGTTTATGAACATCTTCGGTTCGATCTTTAGTTTGCCGTATCATTACCGGTTTACTGGTCTTAAAACTTATACAGCTTTATAAATACTTTCTCAAAATAATTCTAAATACATTTATATGAACTTAAAATTTAAAAACATTCCCGAAGATCCCGATACAGTGATTACCGGTGAAAAAAATATTGTCTTTCACGAAATAGAAGCATTACACCAGCACTGGAATTTCGAAGGCACAAAAGGCGAATCTGTTATCTTATATGCCGCCGATGTTGCACACTTTGAAAATAATCAGTTAAAGGAACTTTTAAAACAGTCCGGCTTGGTAAGCAATGTCATAGAAGCCGTAACCATAGCAAGAAATCCAGAGCATGAGTACGTATTTTTAAACTTTAATTTTGAAGGGTAAAATCGTTACTGTTTCATAATCTTCTTTAGTAAAGATAGTTTCGAAATTTAAGTTTATAATATCGGCGTACTTATTAAACAGTCCTGTTCAACTTCTTTAAAGCAGTCAACAATCTGTACTGAATATTGGTTTCTATGTCAAACAAAACCTTTCTTTACCAGAAAGGGATGATAAAAAGGTAGATGGATTGGTAATTTTCTTTCAGATTCGAGTTTCTCACAGGAAAAATCGCCTAATCTCAATTTGGCATTGTTAACCTTACTTATCCTATTCATAAACGAAATGATCATAAGGAAGTACAGTTTGTCAACCGAAGTATAAATAAAAAAATCTAACGTAGAAGATAATTTACAAGTTTTTAGTGCTATTTGTTCTATAATTTAGAGTATGACACAGATTGGCTTACTCTTTAGGTATTTTTGCTATGTAAAATAAGCAAAGCTGAAAACTTTGAGAGTAAGCATAATATAAAACATTACAAATTATGGCAAATTACAATTGCGAGTATTGCGGAACAAAGTATTCCAGCGTATCAAGTCTGACAAGTGGCACGTGTAATCGACATCCTAATGGTGCTGGTAAGGGGAAACATAAATTATATGAGGGAAGCGAGAAATCGCAGTATGTTTGTAAGTATTGTGGAACAAAGTATCCATCTCTTTCAAGCCTAACAGGTGGTACGTGTAATAGACATCCTAATGGTGCTGGTAAGGGAAAACATGCACCTGCCTTATAAATGGAGTGTTTTACAGCAATAGACTTTGAAACTGCACAACGTTACCGTTGGAGTATTTGCCAGGTTGGACTTGTTCGTGTCAATAATGGTATTATCACTAATGAAATCAATTTATTAATACAACCTCCTAAAAACTATTATTGGGATAAATTTATTGACATTCATGGCATTACTCCGGATATGACAAAAAAAGCCCTCACTTTTGACAAAGTCTGGCATAAATTAGAACCTTATATTAAAGAACAAGTCGTTGTAGCTCACAATGGCTTGTCTTTTGATTTTCCAGTTTTAGAAAAAACATTGGAATATTATGGAATGGAAAATCCTGAATATGAAAAACATTGTACCTATCGTCTTTTTAAACAAAATTTAGCTTCATTGTGTAATCAGTATAAAATTTCATTAAATCATCATGATGCTTTAAGTGATGCTAAAGCGTGCGCTGAATTGTTTTTGATACATTTGCAAAATATAAAACAGAATAAAAAATGAACAACAACATATCAACAAAACCAATTAGTGAACTATTGGGAATGAGCTTTTTTATTCCTGCATATCAACGAGGGTATCGTTGGGAAGAACAACAAATTATTGATTTACTAAATGATATTCTTGAATTTCAAAAAAAGAAAGATAAGGGAATTGGCGAGTTTTATTGTCTTCAACCTTTGATTGTAACACAAAAAGAAAACGAGGTTTGGGAAGTTGTAGATGGACAACAACGGCTTACATCTGTTTATATTCTTTTATCATATCTTTCCACAAAAGGCGACTATGGGATACCAACTGATTTATTTTCTATTGAATATGAAACTAGGGAAAAAGATAATTATAGTAGCAGACAATTTTTGAAGGATATTACTTTAACAACAGAATTAAACAAAACCAATATTGATTTTTATCGAATGAGCGATGCTTTTCTCACTATCAAACAATGGTTTGAAGAAAATAAACCTACGATTGGAAAATTTGTAGACACTTTAATTTCTCATGAACCTAATGAAAATGATGATGATGAAGCAAACAACATTCGTTTTATTTGGTACCCAATCAACATAAATAGCGATACAAAAGAAAAGCCAAATGTAACCTTTGCAAAATACAATCAGGGAAAAATTGATTTGACAAATGCAGAACTAATTAAAGCAATTTTTTATTTAACTGATAGTGATAAAGACAAAAAGAAACATCAAATAAAAATCGGTTATGAATGGGACGATATTGAAAACACATTACGAAAAAAAGATTTTTGGCATTTTATAAATCCCTCAAAGTCATACTTAAACCATATTGAATTTATTTTTGATTTGGTTGCTACAAAATATGAAAAACAAACCAATCCGAAAATTAACAAAAACCTTGACAGGTATTGGTCATTCCATGTATTTAATGATTTGATTTTAAAAAATATAAAAATTTATGAAGGCAGTAAATTCAGTAATACTCGTGATTTTCTTTGGGACGAAATAAAAACCTATTATCGCACTTTTGTAGAATGGTATAGCAATAAAGATGAAGAAAATAAATACATTTATTTTCATCTCATCGGTTTTTTATTACAAGTTGGAGGTGCTGAAAACACCATTGAAAAGGTAAAGGAATTAGCCGAAACAAATTCAAAATCTCAATTTGTTAAGGAACTGCAAGAAAAAATAAAATCACATTTTGACGAAATTGATTTCAATGAAATCGGTTATGACGATAATACTAAAAAAGCAAAGGAAATTCTGTTGCTTTTCAATGTTATTACAACAATGAATGGAGGGTTTAACAAATTTTCTTTTGACAGAATTTCAAGTTGGAGTTTAGAACATATTCATGCTCAGCTATCCGAAGAAATTACAAATGAAAAAGATAAAAGACAATTATTAGAAGAACAAAAAAATGATTTTTTCATTTTTAAACAAGCAGAATTATCAAAAGAGATTATTGAATTACTTGCAATGCCTGATATTGACCAAACCCGATTTGTTAATTTACAGAAGGAAATATTTGATTTATCATCCGACGCAGGTTCAACCATTCATTCGATAAAAAATCTCGCATTGCTGACACCATCCGACAATTCAAGCTTAAATAACTCGCCTTTCCACAGAAAAAGAGATAAAATCAAGTTACTAGATGAAAAAGGTTCGTTTATTCCCATTTGCACTAAAAATGTTTTCTTGAAATATTACTCGAAAAATGTAGAACAAAATGTAAAATGGGATAAAAAAGATATGGACGCATATCTTGCAGAAATGAAAAGCGTATTAACAGATTATGTTAAAATCAAGAAAGAATATTATGGAGAATAAAGAATTTAGCTTTTGGAATTTAATTTCCGAATACACGATAGAAATTCCTGCAATTCAAAGAGATTATGTTCAAGATAGATTATATTCTGACCTACAAAAAGCAGCATGTGATATTGTTGGTGATATGGAAAAATCGTTGAGAAGCCAAACAAAAATCAATTTGCATTTTGTTTATGGAAAAGTAGATAATCAAGAATTGATTCCACTCGATGGACAACAACGATTAACAACTCTGTTTTTATTACATTGGTTTTTATCATTAGGAACCTTGACTGAGGAAAACAATAAAGTTTTATCGAAATTCACTTATGAAACTCGTCCGAGTTCGGAAGATTTTTGCTTGAAATTAGTAAAAGAAAGCGTTAAATATAATCCTGAACAAAAAATAAGCGAACAGATTATCAACGCAAAATGGTTTTTCTTATCATGGAAAAGTGACCCGACAATAAAAGCGATGTTGAAAATGCTAGATGTTATTCAACAGAAATTTACAAATCCAAATGAAGATTTATTCAATTTGTTGTGTAGTGAAAATTGCCCTGTGATTTTTCATTTTTTACCATTAGAACAATTCAAACTAGATGATGAAATTTATGTAAAAATGAATTCTCGTGGAAAACCGCTCACCGATTTTGAAAATTTCAAAGCAAATTTTTCAGTTCTTTTTGACCAAGATAATAAATCAAAATTAGATAATGAGTGGTTGGATATTTTTTGGAAGTTTGAGAAAGACAACCTACAAATTAACTTGGAAGAAATTGATAGAAAATATTTAAAATTCATTGAAAACATCTCGCTATGTTTTTGGGTAGAAAATAAGGATATTAATAAAATCGATAAAGATAATTTTGCGATATTCAGCAGATACAAAGAAATTTATTCATCTGAGTACTTAAAAACCATTTCAAAAATATTTGATGCTTTGACAACTTATAAAGATGCTGAAAAGTATTTTGAAGAGTTTTTAAAGCCAAACCCTGATTATTGGGAATATCTTCGGTTTTATGCTGTTGCTCAATTCTTTATTCACTGTGGAGATGTCAATAATACAAATTTTGAAGCATACAACAGATGGTTAAGGATTTGCAAAAATTTAATTAACAATTCACTTATTCAAGCACCTGACGAGTTTTATAAAGCAATTCGCTCTATTAAAAATTTAGCAAAGAATATCGAAGACATTTATGGGTATATAATTATTCCAGAAAATAAAGTTTTAGGATTCCTCCAGAATCAAGTCGAAGAAGAAAAGATAAAAGCAAAACTAGTTCTTTTTGGCAATTCAAATAAATGGCGTGAAGTAATCGAAAAAACAGAAAATCATTCTTATTTCAATGGACAAATCGGCTTTATTTTAGATTATGCAAAAACAAATAATGGGTATGATATTGATAACTTTTCAGGTTATTCCGAAAAATTGAATGAGCTATTTGGTTCTGAGTTTCAAAACAAACACTATTGTTTATTTCAAAGAGCATTACTGACTTTTGGAGATTATTTACCTGCTATTTCAGGACATTATACATTCTGCAATTTCGAAAATAGTTTAAGAGCAAAAATGGATAATTGGCGAAAAGTATTTAGTGATGATACCAAAAGCAGTTACTTAAAGCAATTATTAGATAATGTTGATGCTGATAATCTAAAAGATAGTTTACAACAGATTGTTAATGATTTTCAGGAAAATAATACGGATTGGAAGTCTCTATTCATTAAAAATGTTGGAATAGTTGAATATTGTGAGAATTATCAGATTGATAAAACCGATAAGCAGATTTATTTAGCAAGAAGTAACGCAAATAGATGGAAACGAAAAGCAGAGTTGAGGTCGTATGTTTTTTACAAAACAAAATTAAAAGAATCTGAATTTAATCCATTTACAAATACTTTTTATTGGGACAGTGCTGATTATGAACCTTGTGCAGGTGTTGATAATTGGCTGTATAAAAATTATCATTTTGCATTAGATATTCGCTATTTAAACGATAAATTTTCATTGTTATTCTTTGACAGAAATGGACGTAGTTTACCAAACGAAGTAGTTAAAAAACTTGAAGATTTAGGTTTTATAAAAAATATAGAAAAGATTGAAGATTTGGACAAGGATACGGAAATTGAAATTACAAAATCTTGTACTTGTTTAATTGATAATAATATTGATTTTACAAAGGTAGAGAACAAAATTAAAGAATTGGTAAATGCTCGGAATATTCTGGAAAATTCTCAATTATAAAAATACAATTTACCTAAAACTAAATAAGTTGATGTTTTTGCAAAATGTAACAATATGAAACTCTACCTTGACGATATTCGCCCGATCCCTGACGGACATATAGGTGTTCGTTCGTATGCGGAGTTTGTAACTTACATTACTGATAGCGGACTGCCTGATTTTATTTCATTTGACCACGATTTAGGACTCGAAGAGAGTGGATATGATTGTGCTAAATGGCTCGTAGATTATTGTTTAGATAATAATTTCCGATTGCCAAAATTTGATGTACATAGTCAAAATCCTGTTGGTAAAGAAAATATATTATCATTACTACAGAATTTTAAAAAGAATATAAAAGGCTAATATAAACCACGCCGTACCTTGTCTTACTCTCCATCTACCTTTGTCAAAAAAGATTAGGGTTATGAAAAGTATCACAAAGAAACAAATTCTGGAAAGCATTGGGAAAGTGTACGAACAATCGAAAAATTGTAAGCTTGAAAATTCATTTTTTGAAAGCATCAAACCTGAACTACATACACTTTCCCAATATTTTAAAACGTCCGAGAAACAAACCTTTTTCATTGCAATGGTTTTTGCGCTAAACTACAAAGGAGATACTGTTGATTTAAACGATTTAATAGATTATTTTGAATGTAATCCAATGAAAATTTTGGAATACAGCGATGATTTTGAGTACTTACATAAAGTTGGGATTTTAGACAAAAAGAAATCAACACACCGTGTGAAGCTGGCAGGAGCTAATGATCAATTTATCATTAACGAAAAAATCACAGAAGCCATTTTGCAAAACAAACCTTTGCCAATAATCAACAAAAGGAAAGTAATTGGTATCATAGATCTGTTAGAGGAGTTATACAAATTGGGCGCACAAAGAGACGATGATAATATTTCAACCTTTGAACTATTTCGGGAAGTTGAAAAATTGATTGCAGACAATACTCATTTTCCATTGATAGAAAAAGTAAAGCAATTCAGCTTAAGTACACAAGATACTTATCTTTTCTTGTACTTGATATGGAAAACAGTAACAGGAAACAAATCTACAGACATAGGAAGGGCTTTAGAAGGTATTTATGAAAGACCGTCAGATAGAGTAAGTGAGATACAAAAATTGTTGTCGGGCAATCATATCCTCATTAATAATAATTTGGTTGAAATTATAGAAGCTCAATTTTTCAATGATACAGAAATGAAATTAACAGCTACTTCTCTTCAACTTCTGAGTGATTGTGACATTAAACTTTTTCTAAACAAAAAGAAAAAAGACAATATCATTGTCCCTTCGGAAGTTATTTATCGTGAGTTGGTTTTTGATAATGAGGAGATGAAGCAATTAGAAACGCTTCAAACTTTACTTCACGAAGATAAATACCATGAAACACAGACAAGGCTCGCAAATAAAGGTTTACCTAAAGGAATTGCAGTTTTGTTACATGGTGCACCTGGCACAGGAAAAACCGAAATTGTAAAACAATTGGCAAAAGCTACTGACCGAGAAATAATGAAAGTAGAAATCAGCCAGTCAAAATCTATGTGGTTTGGCGAAAGTGAAAAAATCATTAAACGTATATTTTCAGATTACAGAGCTTATGCAAAAGAATCTGAACTAACGCCTATTTTGCTTTTCAATGAAGCAGATGCTATTATTTCTAAAAGAAAAGAAAACAGTAATTCCAATGTGGCTCAAACTGAAAATGCTATTCAAAATATAATATTGGAAGAACTTGAAAACTTTGAAGGTATTTTAATGGCAACAACCAACCTGGCCAATAATTTGGACACTGCTTTTGAGCGAAGATTTTTATTTAAAATACCGTTCAGTAAACCCAAAAAAGAGGTGAGAGCTAAAATATGGAAATCAAAATTATCACATTTAGATGATGAGAGTTGTCAAATACTCGCAGATAAATTCGACTTTTCCGGCGGACAGATAGACAATATCATTCGCAAAAGTGAAATACTGGAAATTGTTCATGGCACAGTGGCGAACTTGGAACAAATACAGTTATTTTGTAATGAAGAATCCATCATAACAAAAACAACTAAAATTGGATTTGGTTATGCACATAATTAAAATTAAAAGCCAAAACATTTTATTGTTGTCAGATACGCATGGTAAACATAGTTTAATCGATATTCCTAAAAATATTCAGATTGTAATTCATTGTGGAGATATTTGTAATGCAGGAGATATGGATGAAATTTTGGATTTTTTTGATTGGTATGCTCAATTGCAAATACCACATAAAATATTTATTCATGGAAATCACGATTTACCTTTCGTAATAGAACCAGAATGGGCTAAAAGATTAATTCCTAAAAACATTATATGGTTAAATAATGAATCCATTGTAATAAGTAACATAAACATAATGGGAATAAGTGCTTTCCCTTTTTGCAATGATATTGAAATGAAAAATAAAATAGACATCATTGCATCCCATTATCCTCCTTACGGTATTTTAGATAATGGGATTGGTAGTAAAGAAATTAGTGATTTTATATTTCAGTTCGAGCCGAAATATTCCATATTTGGACACAATCATTCAAACTATGGAAAAGAAAAGTACAAAAATAGTCAGTATATTAACGCATCTATTTATAATAAGCTATGTCAAAAAGAGAATCAATAGCAAGGTATAATCTCATTATAAAAAAGTTAAGGAAGCGACCTGCAACATTTGCCGAAATTGAAGAATATCTTGCCTTGGAATCAGAACTTCAAGCCTACAATTTCAATATTTCAAAGCGTACATTTCAACGAGATAGAGACGATATTCGTTCTTTGTACAATATCGATATTTTGTTTGACTTTTCTAAAAAAGTCTACTACATAGATTTTGACGAACAACCCGAAGCAAACGAAAGGATATTGGAAGCTTTCGATACTTTTAATGCCTTGAACTTAACAGATAGGCTTTCTAAGCATATCCATTTTGAAAAGCGGAAACCTCAAGGTACAGAACATCTGTATGGAATACTTCATGCTATTAAAAATCAGATTCAAATAAAATTTGTGTATCAAAAATATTGGGAAGACGAACTAACTGAAAGATCAGTAGAGCCCTATGCGCTGAAAGAATTCAAAAACAGATGGTATGTATTGTCAAAAGATTTAGTAGATAACAAAATAAAGAGTTTTGCCCTTGACCGTTTAACAGATTTGGAAATTTTGAGTAAGAAATTCAACTTTCCAAAAGATTTTGATGTAAATGAACATTACAGATACTGTTTTGGAATTATCAGTCCTAATGGTCATCAACCAGAAGATGTAGTACTTTCTTTCAATGCATTTCAGGGAAAATATATCAAATCATTACCGTTACACGACTCTCAGCAAATTCTGATAGATAATGACAATGAATTAAGAATACAGCTTAAACTATTCATTACGCATGATTTCTTTATGGAGCTTTTGTCCTTTGGAGAAAACCTTAAAGTATTTAAACCTCAAAGCCTGATTGATGATTTAAAATCAACAGTTAAGAATATTCAAAGCATATATCAGGAATAGAGACAAATTTATTAAAGCTAGAAAAAGTGGGAATACATTCAAGTACAAAATTTTAAATATGTTGCAGTTACCCGTGCTAAACAATCCTTATTTATAGTAACAGAACAAACTTCAAAAACAATTACAAAATCAACAGTAGCCACTGGTAAAGATGATTTTTTCGTTTATTAATTTATTGTGAAGTATAACTGCACACCTTCACTTTACATTTGTATCAAATAACAATTTAAAATTTATATTTATGAAAAATTCAACAAACATTACCTGCCCCAACTGTAACACATCAATCGATGTAAACAATGTAATTAAACATCAGTTAGAAGAATCTTTTAAGAAAGAATTTCAAGCCAAAGAAAATAAAATGGCTGCAGATTTAAAAGCAAAAGAAGAAGCTCTTAAAAAAGAAAAAGAGCTATTTGTAAAACAGCAACAAGAGCAGGACATCTTGTTTGAAAAGCGAATTCAAGAGGAGAAAAAAGCTGCCGAACACCGTATTAAAGAAGAGTTGCAAAAGAAATTAAAAGAAGAGCAGCAAGAGCAATTGGCAGAATTGAACAAAGAATTACAAGAAAATTCTCAGAAATTACGAGAATTAAACAAAATGTCTGCCGAATTAGATCGTATCAAACGTGAAAAGGAAGGATTAAAAGAGCAGCTGGAGGCGGAAAACGAACGTAAGTTGAACCAGCAAATGGCTCAAGAAAAAGAACGCATCCATAAAAAATTGGAAGAAGAAAACCAATTAAAGTTTGCGCAATTACACAAACAGTTAGAAGACCAAAAGAAACTAACCGAAGAAATGAAGCGCAAGCAAGAACAGGGCTCAATGCAATTACAAGGCGAAGTGCAAGAATTAGCTATTGAAACATATTTAACAACACATTTTCCGTTAGATACTATTCAAGAAGTAAAAAAAGGAGCAAATGGGGCAGACTGTGTGCAAATCATCAATACACGCGAATTGCAAAACAGCGGAACTATTTGTTATGAAAGCAAGCGTACCAAATCATTCTCTGACTCTTGGATTCCAAAATTTAAAGCCGATATGCAAGCTTGTCAGGCCAACATAGGGGTATTGGTAACAGAAGTATTACCAAAAGACATGCAGCGTATGGGTATGAAAGACGGTATCTGGATTTGTACTTTCGAAGAATTTAAAGGTTTGGTAGGTGTATTACGTCAATCGTTAATAAGCATCAATACCGCTTTAGCATCACAACAAAACAAAGGTGGAAAAATGGAGTTGCTGTACGATTACTTAATCAGTGATGCTTTCCGTATGCAGATTGAAGCTATTGTGACTGGGTTTACCGCTATGAAATCCGATTTGGAAAAAGAGAAACGTGCTATACAGTCACAATGGAAGAAGCGTGAAAAGAATATCGAACTGGTAACTCAAAATACCATAGACATGTACGGGTCTATTCGCGGAATAGCCGGCAATAGTATGAAATCTGTCCAAGCGCTTGAATTAGAATTAGATATCGAATATCTGGAAGCGTAGTTGGTTTTATTACTGATTAGTTGTTAAAAAGTTTTAAATTTTTTAAATAGTGCTGTTACAGTTTGGTAGCAAAAACTATTTATATTTACAGAAAATGCTAGGAAAAGGGTGATGAAATGAGCATTTTCTGTTTTTATTTAATAAATAAAAATATCCTTAGTATGGCAAAATCAAAACACGCTTTTACCCGATACAAAATTTTAAATAATTGCTTTTCTAATCCAGTAAGAAGATTTACTGTAGATCAGTTGGTTAACCATGTAAATGCTGCATTGCTTGAACAATACGATCTGGAAAAAGGCGTATCGAAACGACAAATTTATGACGACATCAAATTTATGCGCAGTGCAGAAGGGTATGATGCGCCTATTGAATCTTATAGAGATGGTAAATGTATGATATATCGATACAGTGATTCAGATTATGATTTTGCTCAAAACGGATTAACAGAAAAAGATAAAATGCAAATGCAAGAAGTTGCTGAGTTTTTAGAGCAGTTTAAAAATTTAGAAGGGTTTCAAAGTTATAGTGAAATGGCTACAGCACTTAAAAGTTCCATTTTAGAGTCAGATAATCAAAATCCGGCGATACAGTTTGAAGTTAATGAATTTTTAGTTGGAAAAGAGAATATATCTGCATTATATGAAAATATAGTCAACAAAAAAACTTTGGAAATTGTTTACCAACCTTATGGTAAAGAAGAATCTGCGTTAATTGTTTCTCCATTATTTTTAAAACAATACAACAACCGTTGGTTTTTGTTTTCATGGTCGCATAAATTCGAGAGCTTAAATATTATGGCGTTAGATCGAATAAAAAATATAAAATCATCAAACATAAAGTATAAAGAGATGGAGTTTTCTGCGATTGATTATTTCGATGAAATTATCGGAGTAACTAATATACCAGAGGAATCAATTCAAAAAGTGGTTCTTAAATTTTCAGCAAACAGAATCCCATTCGTAAAATCTAAACCGTTACATGGCTCTCAGGTCGATTACAAAGATACAGAGGGAAATAAAGTAGAAAATACCATTCAGTTACAGTTGAAATACAACCGTGAGCTTTTAAGTACCATTCTGTCGTATGGTGCTGATGTTGAGGTTCTGGAACCTTTAAGTCTTCGTGAAAAGGTTACTAATGAGCTTCAAAAATTTCAGAAAATTTACAATATTGAGGTTTAAGGGTTCCACGAAGTGTAAATATTCTGAATAATTCTGTTTGCAGAAAGTACATTTATAAGTATTTTTACAACCCTTACCATAATAAACAAAAAAACTTACTTCTTATGAATCAGATTCAGGAACTTGCACTGAGAGACGTGCATGGGAATGTAAAACGAGATCTGTATCAATCGGTTTTACCAAAACTAAAAATAAAAGATTTAGAAAAAACACATATACCTCCTGTATTCAATAGAAATATTGCATCAAAGAGTAGTGATTTAGCCAATACAACTATTCAGAATGTTATGGCATTTACAGCTGAAGATATAGTAAGAGTGTTTGGAAGATCTACAAGACCTATTCAAAATGCGTTTGATAAATTTTGTTCATTTGTAGAGAATGAGGTAGATACTGTTTATCAATCGTACCTGTCTAATCAAAAAATCATTATTGATTTAGAAATTACTTCAGAAGATACAATAATCGACGTTTTAGATGAATTATTTCTTTTTTGTAATGGTTTATATAATATTAATGTTATTTCTGCAAAAGAATACGAAAAATTAGACCGATTGAATCGTTATTTTCAAGGAGAACAGTTAGCTGAAATTTGTCTAGTTTATAACGAATCAAATGAGAATGCCCGGAATCTTATTAAAAATAAAAATATCTTCGTTGAGATTTTAAAAGGAGAATCAAATTTTACTTTAAATCAGAATATTTATAATTTGATTAATAGTTTTAAGAATTCTTACACCAATAATTCTAAGTTTTTTGATCATAATAACTTTAGTCAAAGTGAAAAAGAAATTGTTTATAGAAAGCTTGAATTCTTAGATTTAGTAGCTTTTGATTTTGAGACCGATAGGAATAGAACGTATTTGGCAGAAACAGAGGTTTTGCGATTTCGAGGGTATCTTAATGCGTTTAATCAGTTTGTTAAAAAAACGGATGATTTTTATACTTTATCCGAATTGTATTTAGAGTTTGATGAATATTATGCACAAGAAAAAGGAAGAAAATTAGAGAACACACTTGATATTTTTGCTAAAACAGTCAATCAATTTGCCCAGTTAGATAAAAAATGGGACGAATCAATAAATCAGTACATTTATTCTACGCAATGGAACTATTTGGCAACCACGCCATTAAAAATTAGTAGAATTTTATTAGATCAAAAAAGAAGAATGAGCACTTCAGAAATTTTTGAAGAGTTTAATAAAAGAAGTATACAGTGTGGTGAAGAAGTGTATAATGAAATTCCGGATTTGTTTGTTAAATCATCGCCAACCGTTCACTCGGTTCAGCATGGTTATTGGATATACTCTAAAGAAAAAATTGAAAAAAGAGACGTTCGTGATGTAATTAATGAATTTATTCTGTCTCAGAATGGTGTAGTTCGATTTGAAGAGGTTAAAGCTCATGTAAAAGCTTTAAAATACACCTACCCTGATAATTCAATACGCGCCTATATCCAAAACTTTGCAAGAAGATCGGTTGCAGATCCTGATCTTTTTGTCCATGAAGATCATATAGAAAGCGCTGGAATTGAGGTATACAATCGAAGAAATAATCTTATTGGTAAAGAGTTGATTCCGGTATTTCAACATTTGTTAAAAGATCAAACACAAAATATAACAAAAAATAATTTTCAAAAATTAGTTTCCGAACATTGTAAAGCTCTAAAAATTCAATTGAATTCTAAAAATTCAATTTATAATTATATTGATCGTTTTTTTAAATGGCGGGTTTATGATATGGAAGACGGAATGATAATAGCTTCAACAATTGATCATGCAAAATTACAGCAAATAGAATACCGTCCTGAGCCTGGTTATCGCAAACATATTCGAAACGAAGCTGTTGCTATATTGAAAGAAACCGAAAATAATCGTTTACGGATTAAGGATATTTATGACCAATTGATTCATTTACTTCCTAAAAATGTTTCGAATACAAGTTTTTATAAAATATTTACAATTTCTGAACTATTTACAAATATAGAGATTGATGGTAAACTATATTATCAGTTAGAAGTTGATTTGTTACCGGTTGCTAAGCCATTTACAGAAAAAGTTTATGAGCCAGAAGAAGCAATAGTTCATGAAGAAAACAATAGTGTTGAAGAGTTTTTAGAGCAAACTATAAATGAAGAAGTTGAAGAAGTAGCTTTTTCACCTGCTTCCGCATCAGCTTATAATTTTGGATTCGAATTAAATAATCAACAGATTTTCGATTTTATTTACAATGAATTAAACCGTAAATACAAAAATGCAACTTGGTTTACACAAGGTTTTAATGACTTTAAAACCATCATGGGCGATCAATCTAATTTTGATCAGCATTGGGGGGCTAAAATTTTAAAATCACTTGGAAGGGTATTGGTTAATATTTCTGATTTCTATGATAGAGATTCCTGCTTACAACGTTTAAGTCTGTCGTTTGAAACCTATTTGAAACAGTTCGATGAGTTAAAGGTTGGTCAAGACCGCCGCGGCAGTCTGGGTGAACTGATCCATCAGTCTTCCAAAATGTCGGTGCTTCTTAATTACAGCAAAGCCGAAAAGTTCCGCAATGCGTACCATAGAGACGATGTTGTTTACGGGTTTTCAAAGTCGCTGAGTAAAATATGGCATTACCGCAATACGTATGCCCACGACCAGGAAAGTGACGCATTGGAAATTACCATCAGCGATCATATAAGATATATTATGGACTTTATAGGACTTTACATCTTTATACCGTACTATTTGAAGGAGGTAAATTAATTCTATTATTGTTCAGTGTGTTATTTATAGCTTTGTTAGGTGTAAATTTGATAAAAGTTTTACTGAATGTTTATAAATTCAAACATAACTATAATTAGCGGTTACCTGAATTCGAATTAATGAAAATATGATCATTTAAACCATTATTGATTAATATACATTCAATTACATTTAGCATGATAAGCAGGTAATTTAGAAAGGAAATAAAATTTGTTTAAGAAAGATCTAATATCAAAGTAGACAAAACCATATATTTTCATTTTTTTGTTAATTTTTCGTTAGCTAAAGCTTTTCTGAAATTTGGCTACTTGATTTTATAATTGTTTACCAAAGAAGAATATTTTAGATATCTAACGTCTATTTTAATATATTTGAATTTTAACATTTTCTATTAACCTCTATGAAAGATTTTAAAGATAAAATAGTTAGTTTTCTTAATTCATATCCTCGCAATAGGTTAATTATTAGTGTGAATTCTTGTGATATTGAAGAGATTAATTGCATTGATGTAGGAAGGTTATTAGCATTGGAATTAAAAAACATTGAAAAGAATAAAATGATTTTTAAAATCAATCAATTACTTGACGAGATAATCAATCAAAATAAATTTAAAAACAGTGAGTTTGGAGAAACCATTGCGATAAAAAATATCGGAATATTATTAGAGCCTGAATTGAAATTTAATTTTGAAAAATTTATATCAGATTATTCTCAAAACAATACCTTGATATTAAAATGGGAAGGACAAATTGCTTCTAATCAGCTTTTCTTTTTAAACAATAATGATAACCATAAAATAGACTTAAATAACATAAGCTACATCGTAATATGAAATACAATGAATTAATTAGTTTTGAACCTATAACTGAAGTTGTTAAGTTCAACAGAACTAATGAATCAGCATACCAACAGAATCTTGTAAAAACATTCGTTTTTTCATCTACATTCAAAGATATTCTTATTCCTTTAATGGTACGTAATCTTGATTTCGAATATACTGAAGAAAGCTTCGGTTTACAAGTTGTAGGTAACTACGGTACAGGTAAATCTCATACCATGTCTTTAGTTTCTTTGATTGCTGAAGACGAATCGTTAGTTGATCTTGTTCAGGACGAAAAAGCAAAAAATGAACTAAAAAAGATTGCAGGTAAATTTAATGTTTTACGATTCGAATTAGGACATACGATTTCCTTATGGGAGATTGTTACATATAAATTAGAAGAGTATTTAGAATCAATTGGAGTATCATTTTCTTTTGAAAGTCTTGGGGCTAAATCATTTTTAGAAAAACTTCAGTTGATGCTGGCAGAATACGAAGAAAAGTTCCCAGATAAAGGGCTTCTTATCGTTATAGATGAAATGCTTGCATACCTTAAAGGTCGTTCAGGTTCACAAGATTTAAATCAGGATTTAGCGGTGCTTCAAGCGTTAGGGCAGGCTTGTGATAAGTCAAAATTTAAATTCATTTTCGGGGTACAAGAAATGATTTATCATTCTCCAGAGTTTCAGTTTCAATCAGAAATGTTACAAAAGGTAAATGATCGATACAAAGATATTTTAATCACAAAAGATGATGTGTCTTTCATTGTAAAAAATCGTTTATTACGTAAAGACGAACATCAGAAACATAAGATTAAGAAACACCTGGATCAATTTTTACCGTTATTTACGGATATGCATGCTCGTACAGAGCATTATATAGATTTGTTTCCTGTACATCCAAGTTATTTCGAAAATTTCGAAAAAATTAGAATCGGTAAAAGTCAACGTGAAATTTTAAAAACATTATCCAATCAATTCAAAGATATATTAGACAAAGAGATACCATCAGATAATCCTGGTTTATTGACGTATGATCAATACTGGAAAGATATATCTAATGATCAATCAATGATGTCTGAGCCAGATATCAGAAAAGTGAAAGAAGTAACCGATACGGTTTATGATAAAATCGAAACCTACTTCACTGGGGTTAGAAGTTCTAAAAAAGATATTGCAACAAGAATTACCAATGCTTGTGCCATTAAAATTATTCAACACGAATTACAAAAACAAAATGGTACCAATACCGAATTATTGGTAGACGATTTATGCTTAACAGATAAAAATGCTTTCGATAGAGATTTCTTAATCGATATTATTGATTCTGCCGCAAACCAAATCATTACTGCAACCTCTGGTCAATATTTCGATAAGAATAATGATAATGGAGAGTTTCACCTTCGAATTGAAGGTGGAATAAATTTCGATCAAAAAATCAAAGACTATGCAGCTACAATGTCTGATAATCAAAAGGATGAATACTTCTTTAAATTCTTAGAAGTAAACCTACCACTAGATTACGATACATACAGAACAGGCTTTAAAATTTGGTCACATGCAATCGAATGGCAGTCGCATAAAATCTATCGCGAAGGATACATCTTTTTTGGTAATCCAAATGAGAAATCAACGACACATCCGCGCCAACATTTCTATATGTATTTTATGCCAATTTTTGATGATACTAAAAAAATCAAAAATAACGAAGAGGATGAAATCTATTTTACTTTCGATAATATTTCGAAAGAATTCAAAGAGTACATCACTTTATATGGTGCAGCTTTAGCATTAGAAGTAAGAGCAGATAGTTCGCAAAAACCTATTTACCGTCAAAAAATTGATGAGTTAAATAAAAAAGCGAGAGATATTTTTAACCAAGAGTTCGATCAAATTACGCAAGTAGAATACCAAGGAAAAGAATTACCACTTAATGGCTATCCTTTACCGGGGAAAGGTGCTTCTAAGGAGCAAATTTTCTCTACTGTGGCTTCTCTTGTATTTGAGCCTTGGTTTAACGATGAAAGGCCAAAATTTCCTAAGTTTAGTCAATTAAATACGCCAATAACAAAAGATAATTACGATAAATTAATAAAGCAATCTTTAACTAAAATTGCCAATCCAGAACAATTAAATAGAGATGGTGAAGGTGTTCTGGCAGGTCTTGGTTTATGGGTGCCTGGTCGTTTAGATTATAGCCACTCACCCTATGCTCAATCTATCGTAAAGCTATTAAAAGATAAAGGAGACGATAAGGTTTTAAACCGTGATGAAATAATTGAGTTCGTAGAAAGGAGTGTTGATTTATGGCTTTCGAAAGATTTTAAAATCGAAGCTGAATTAGAATTTGTAGTTTTGGCTACCTTAGCCGCATTAGGCGAGTTAGAAATTACATTACATTCTGGTAAAGTAATCAATTCAACAAACTTAAACGATTTAAAAACTATCCAAAAAGAAGATTTTTGGAGTTTTACGCATATAAAAAGACCAAAAGGTTTAAATCTTGCAGCAATTAAAGAAATGTTTATTGGTATTGTAGGACGTGATTTAAGCGCATATTTAAGTGATCCTTCTACTTACACCCATTTAGTAGAAGCTTCATCGGATCTAGCCAAAAAAACCGTTACTTTATTAAGTAAAATTCAGAATGGCTATGTGTATAAAGGTATTGAAATCATAAGTCCAGAACAAGGTTCTAAATACCATCAAAATTTTCTTGCTTTTAGTAGATTTTGCGATAAGCTACAAAACTACACTTCTGAAGCAAAAATGAAAAACTTTGCTTTTTCTACAGAAGATATAGCACGTTTAATGCCGTATAAAGACCAAGTGCTTGATGTACAAAAATTATTAAATCAAATCAATGATTTGGATCAAGAGGTATCTTATGTACAACAAGCTAAGCAATATATTACGGTAGAAGATTTAAAGAACGAAGTAAACGAGCATTTAAATAAATTGCCTCAGATTGTTCAAGAAAAAGAGAAAGCAACTTTAGTGCAATACAAACAAGAACTTTCTACTTTAAAAGTAAAATATGCCAATTGGTATTTGGAGCAGTATCTAAAATGTAGAATCAGTCAAAGAGAACATACCGAAAAAATTGCCATTTTAGATGCGGATGAACATGCAGTCGTTCAAATCTTAAAAGAGGCAGATTATATTTCGTCTTCTCCGTACTTTAAATGGATGGAGCAGATTAATAAATTGCAAGTAGCAGATAGCAAAGTCAATAAAGAAGCTGTGTTAAATGTGCCTTTCCATGATTTCAATCCGTATGAATACATCAATGTTAAAGAGACATCTGTAAAGCAATTAAAACAAGAACTTTCGGATATTCTTGAACAATGGAATCAATCGTTATTGGAAATTTTAGAAGATCCGATGGTGAAGAAGAAAATCAGTTTATTAGATGAAGCTGAACAAGACATTCTAAATCAATTCAAATCAGGTGAGGTACAACTTTCAAAGTCGAATGCGTTAAGCATCCGCAATGCCATTACCAATTTGCATAAAGGATTAGAGAAAGTAGAAATCGGTTACTATGAATTAAAATCTTCCTTTACAAAACCATTAACGCCAGACGAAGCCATCGAAAAGTTCAAAACTTATGTGGATGGTCTTGCCAAGGGGAAGGAAAGAGATAAAATCAGAATCATCATGAAGTAAAATTCACTTTAAAGTGAATTTTACTTGCTAATTAACTTATAAGTGAATAACTTTGCAGAAATAATTTGGGTTAACAGATATCGTAAGGTAACTTATTATACAGTTGCTGTGAATGATGGTAATGCATTGTTTGATGCTTTTGTGGATAAACATACCCATGAAAATAAAGAAAAATTAAAACACATTTTGGCTTGGATTAAAGTCATTGGTGATAAAATTGGTGCTCACGAACAATATTTTAGAAACGAAGCAGAAACAGCCGATGCAGCCGCTTTACCTCCTAAAGGTGTAAATAAAGAACCGGTTTATGTTGAATACAATGAGGAAACAGGTACTGAGGAAAATAAACCGAATAATCTAAGGTTATACTGCTTGAGAGCAAATGAATATGTGGTTTTTCTTTTTAATGGAGATATAAAAACAGCGGAGAAAGCGCAAGACTGTGAGAATGTCAGACCACATTTCAAAATGGCAAATAAATTGACTGAATTAATAGACGAAGCATTTCAAAATAAAGAAATTCGTTGGATTAATGATTATACAGAAATTGAAGTAGATGATGATTTTTTACTTCAATGGGATTAATAAAAAACAGAACTCATGAAAAAGTCAAATCATAATATTACAGATTGGTTAGACCAATACGGTGATCCAGAAATTGATAAGTTCGTTGAGAAAAACTTAGCAATTACCGAAAAAGTACGTGTTGTAATGGAAGCTAAAGGATGGAAATCCCAAGACTTAGCAAAAGCAATGGATAAGACTCCATCCGAAGTGTCAAAATGGCTTTCGGGTATGCACAACTTAACGCTAAAAAGCATCATCAAAATGGAGCAAGCGTTAGGAATTTGTTTAGTACATACCGAACCAATCAAACAATACAAATACGTATATTTGGGTACGATTAAAGGTGCGGACGTCTATGCAAAAAAGGTAAACGATTACCAAGAATCTTACGCAGATCAAGCATACGAAATTGCCCTGTAACATGGAAAATAAACCAACAATAGATGCGGATAAAATTCACTTATTTCATCTGGAAATTCGTGAGTTTAATATCAATACGCAAGCTTTTAAAGATACAGTCGATCATAAGCTGAACATTGCGCATCGTCTAATGCACAATTTAGAAGATAAACGGCTGAAATTAGACATTAGTTGTTCTTTCCGAAATGATTCGGAAGAGCAATTATTGCAATTAGACATGGATTATCATTTTCATATCGAAAATTTAGAAGACTTTTATACCATCAACGAAAAAGGATTACCTAAATTTTCTGCAACCATTATTGCAACCATTTTAGGCATTGCTCTTTCTACAACAAGAGGTATTCTTTTCGAAAAATTAGCCAACCAAGGCATCCATAACATAATCATTCCTGTAGTTTCTCCAATGAAGATGTTAGCGAATAACCAATAACCAAATTCTTACATATGACACAAGAATTATTCTCAAACGAAGAACAACATACCAATGGTCCCGTAACCGTATTAGGCAAAATATTTGCCAACGAGGAAGAAAGACGTGCGTATTTCCGTGAGGAGCTACGTAAAAAATTACCTGAACTAAAAGAAATAGAAGGTTTCCCGATTGGGGAAGATGAAGATATCATCAACCTATCCGACCCTCCGTTTTATACCGCTTGTCCCAATCCTTGGATCAACGATTTTATTGCAGAATGGGAAGAGGAGAAAAAACAATTAGAAAAAGAAGGCAAACGTGTACTTGATTTTGAAGTGGCTGAACCCTATGCTTCCGATGTAAGTGAAGGGAAAAATAACCCTATTTACAATGCGCATTCTTATCATACTAAAGTGCCTCATCCGGCAATTATGCGTTATATTATGCATTATACCCAGCCAGGTGATGTGGTGTTTGATGGTTTTGCAGGTACAGGAATGACGGGTGTAGCAGCAAGCCAATGCGAAAATCCTGACGCAGATATTAGAGAAAAAATAGAGAAAGAAAATCCAAAGTTAATATGGGGTAGGAGAAATACTATTTGTAGTGACTTAAGCCCTATTGCATCATTTATAACTAAGGTTTTAAATAATAATAAATTTTCTGAAAAATTTAATTTGTTTTTGGAACAAGTTTTAAATAAAATAAATACTGAATTTGAATGGATGTATGTTACTAAACATACTAATGGGGATTTTGGTATAATAGATAATACTATTTGGAGTCAAGTTTTTAGTTGTAATAATTGTAATACTGAATATATTTTCTGGGATGAAGCAGTAGAGAATAGCAAGGTTAAAAGTGAATTTAGTTGCCCAAATTGTAAAATGTTGCAAACAAAGAAAAATGCAAATATTTTGTTTGAAACTAAATATGATTCAATTGAAAACACTTCTGTTAAAAGGATAAAAGAAGTACCTGTTACGATAAAGTATACGTATAAAGGTAAGTCATATGAAAAACGACCTGATGATTATGATATTCAATTATTAGCAAAAATTGATAGTTATATTGTTAATTTAAATTTTTTAAATTCAAAAATTAATAAAGGTGATGAAATTTCGCGACTTTTAAATCATAATATTGATTCTGTTCATAAACTTTTTTATAAAAGAACATTAATTTATATCAACGAATTAATTAATCTAGTTAAGATTTATAATGAATTTAGTTTCGAACTACTATTTTATATAACTGCTGTTATACAAAGAGCTTCTAGACTTTTTAGATGGAGTTCAAATCATGCTGGACCATTAATGGGAACATATTATATAGCTTCTTTAACGTTGGAGGTCGCGCCTAAAAATTTAATTAAAAACAAAAGGAATATTTCAAAGGATTTGAGTATAATTGGTAATAGTAATAAAGTTATAAACCAAATTTCTAGTGCTACATCTCTCCAAACTATTAAAAATTCAAGTGTAGATTATATTTTTACCGATCCTCCATTTGGTGCAAACTTAATGTATTCTGAATTAAATTTAATTTATGAATCAATTTTATCAATTTTAACTGACAACGATAAAGAAGCAATTGAATCTAAGACTCAAAATAAGAATCTTTTTGTTTATCAAAACCTTATGCTATATTCCTTCAAGGAATACTTTAGAATATTAAAGCCTGGCAGATGGATGACGGTAGAATTCTCAAATACTTCGGCTACAGTATGGAATGGAATTCAGACGGCTTTAATAAATGCAGGATTTATAATTGCTAATGTAGCAGCTTTAGATAAAAAACAAGGTTCATTTAAGGCTGTAACAACTGCTTCTGCCGTGAAGCAAGATTTGGTTATCTCATGTTATAAACCTTCTTCTGAGTTCGACACCAAATTCCAACAATCACAACATTCACCAATAGGCGTTTGGGATTTTGTAGAAGAGCATTTATCGCACCTACCAATCCATTTAGTGAAAGACAATGCGACTACTGCGATAGTAGAGCGTAGTGCAAAAATTTTATTCGACCGTTTAATTGCCTTTTATGTACAACGTTCATTGCCTGTGCCTATAGATGCAGGTAAATTCCAAGAAGGTTTAAAAGAGCGTTTTGTAGAGCGCGATGGCATGTACTTTACGCAAGAACAAGTAGAAGAATACGAGCGCAAGAAAGCAGAAGTTCCAGAGTTTATCCAAATGAGTTTATTTGTCGGTTCAGAGCAAGATGCTGTTTATTGGTTACGCCAATTGTTAGAGAAAGAACCGAAAACAGAACAAGACTTACATCCATTATGGATGCGCGAAGTAGCGGGTAATATGCGTAAAGGAGATACCTTACCAGAAATGCGCCAAATTTTAGAAGAAAACTTCTTAAAAGACGACACAGGGAAATGGTATGTGCCGGATGCAGAAAACGAAGCCGATTTAGAGAAACTAAGAAACAAACGTTTATTAAAAATATTCGAAGACTACAAAGCCGAAGCAGCTAAACCAAAAGGTAAGCTAAAAGAAGTACGTGTAGAAGCTCTACGTGTAGGGTTTAAACAATGTTACCAAGACAAAGATTTTAAAACGATAGTAACCATAGGTGATCGTATTCCAAATAACTTATTAATGGAAGACGAGGTCTTATTACAATTCTACGATATTGCTGCTGCTAAAATCTAAATTCTACAATGCTGTATCAAAACCAACCATGCGAACTCATAGGAACAAAAGAGGTATTCGGGCATAAAATTGCCTGGGTACGTCTTTTAGAAAATAATACATTTATAGAAGTTCCTTTTCAAGAACTACAAGAAGACGAGCAAACCATCCACCTGCCACATATTCGTTATGTGGCTTTGGCGGCTAAAATAAAATACGAAGTCGCGAAGAAAAATATCCTCGCACCTTACGAAAGCAGTTTGGTGCCTTTGCCACATCAAATCTTAGTGTTAGAGAAAGTAATGCAAGCGGAACAAAATCGTTTCATGCTGGCAGACGAAGTGGGAATGGGTAAAACCATAGAAACGGGACTAATCCTTAAGGAATTAAAACTTAGAGGCGAAATAAAACGGGTATTGGTTATCGTTCCCAAGTCTTCTATGCTGCAATGGCAAGCCGAGTTAAAAGAGCATTTTAATGAAGTATTTCATATCTACGATTCAGAAATGATTACTTCTTTAGCACGTACTTTTTCAAACATCAACGCCGATGAAGAGTTTAACTTTTGGCGTCAACACCACCAAGTCATTGTTTCTACCGATGCGTTAAAACCATTAGACCGTAGACAAGGCTGGACACAAGAGCGCATAGACGAATACAACCGTTACCGTATGGATGCGGTTCTGAATGCCGATTTCGATTTGGTGATTATAGACGAAGCACACAAAATGGGAGGAGCCAATGCCTTAGTTTCAAGGTATGTATTGGCGCAAGAATTGTGCAATGCTGTACCAAATGTTTTGTTATTAACGGCAACCCCACATAGAGGGAAAGCAGATCATTTCAGACGTATTTTACAATTATTAGACCCAGATGCCTTTGCTGGTGATGGTTTACCGGAAATTTCAGAACTTGAACAATACGTGATTCGTACAGAAAAAAGAAATGCAGTCGATTACGAAGGGAACAAATTGTTCAATGAAAGATTCACCTACAAATTGGATGTGTTGCTGGATATAAACAAACATGCCAAACAAATGGCATTGTACGAAGCTGTAACCCAATATGTCATCAAAGGATTCAATACCGCTAAACGAACTAAGAATAAGGCAACAGGCTTAATTATGATTCTTTTCCAACGTTTGGTAAGCAGTTCTACTTTAGCCATTCTATCCGCAATGGAAAAGAGATTATACCGTTTGCAAAATAATCTGTTAGAAGCAGATAACGATTGGTCAGATGATTATGAAAGGGCTACTGAAGAAGAGTTAATCGACTTAGATTTTGAAGGAATCTATTTTAATGCTTCAGATGGTTTAGAAGATGAAGAAGCGATTTTAGTTCAATTAATCGCTCAAGCAAAAGAGTGTTTAGCAACAGAAATTGATGCCAAAGCGGAAGCACTATTAAAGAAATTTGAAGCCTTACAACAGGAAAAAAACGACACCAATCTCAAGATTTTGGTGTTTACAGAATTTAGAACGACACAAAAAATGTTAGTGGATATCTTTTCTAAAAAAGGATATCAAGTGGCATTTATAAACGGAGGTCAAGATTTAGATGAACGTAAACGGGCGCTGGTTTCTTTTAAAGCAGATAAACAAATTCTTATAGCAACAGATGCTGCGGGGGAATCGTTGAACATGCAATTTTGCCACGTGATTTTCAATTACGATTTACCTTGGAATCCCATGATGATCGAACAACGTATTGGTCGTGTAGACCGTATTGGACAAAAACATCCTGTACAAGCTTTCAATTTACTAACCAACAACAGTGTAGACCAAAGAGTTTATGAGGTAATTGAAGAAAAACTTACCAATATTTTAGAACAATTTGGGATTGATAAATCATCGGATGTATTGGATTCAGCAATTGATATGAAAAAGGTAAATCAATTGTATTTACAAAGTTTATTAAACCCAGAACGATTTGATTTTGCAAGTGATAGATGGATTCATGAGATTAAAAGTAAATTAAAAGAGTTTAAATCAACAGAAGGTATTTTACCTTTGGTTCAAGAAGAAGAAATTGAGTATAAAAAAGCAGCGGATGTAAAACACAGTCCATTGCCTATTTGGTTAGAAAATTTATATACCACTTATTCGCAAATTAAAGGTATTTCTTATACCACAACGACTTTAGGCTATGCTATTTTAGGAGAAAATGGGCAAAAGAAAAAAATTACTTTTGATCCAGAAGTAGCTTTAAATAATCCAGATGTAGAGCATATTACCTTACAGCATGACACCGTAAGAAGTTTATTAAATCAACTTTCTGAATTTTCTATCGATAAAGGAATTCCTGTTGTAAAATCGAAAGAATCAGATGAAACTTCTGGTTATTGGAGTTTATGGCAAGTAAGCGCTAAAAATCAATTAGATCAAAAGTTAGATTACATCAGTTGTTTCGTTGCAGATAATGGCAAGCAATATACAGCTTATGCCAATGATATTTGGTCGAGATTAATGGTCTTAAACGATAATTTTTCGTTTCAATCTACTTTACACCGTGAGAATTGGCAAGATATCCAAGATAAAGTGAATGAGGTGTTATACGAAACATTCAAAAAATTAGAAGCGGAATTAATTGATAATTTGGATAAAAAATTAAAAAATAAAGAAAACGCTTACAACGTACAAAAAAGAAGAATAGAGAAAATAGGAATTGAAAACATTAGAGAATCAAAACTGAAACGATTAGACCAGGAACATAACAACTGGTTATCAAAAATTAAAGAATATCGTAATGTAATTCCTGGTTCTAAATTATTGATGACAATACGTATAGATGGAGAATAATTTCATATACCAAATAGCAAAGGATTTAAAATCTTGCCATTCAAAAGTTCTTCGTGTCGAAAATTCTGATGGATTTTTAAAACGTAAAGATATCATTGCTGCTTTAAAGAATTTTGGTATTCATGTAGTATGTGGAACTAATTTAGAGTTACGCATCCATTATGAATTAAGAAATGAGGAAGAATATTGTGTTTTAATTAATGACGATAATAATGGTTTTTTACCAGATATTACAGCAAATTCTTCTGCATTAATGTGGTCTTTAGAGCATTATTTCAATTTTTTGCATGTACCATCTATAAAGGATTTGGATAGTAAATTATTGAATAAGCTATTCAAGCAAGAAATTTTTATTCCATTAAATAAAGCAGATACTATAAAATTAATTGAAAAATTACGTTCAGAAAGCCTTATAGAAAACGAGGACGAACAAGAAAATCAATTAGTTGAAATTATTAAAGAAACACTAGCAGATACACCCATTAATTGGAATACCATTGCGCGTGATTTAGGTGAGTTAATTAAAAGAGCCATCAAAAAGGGAACTTTAAATAAGTATGCCGAATTAATTACAGTAGTGAATGAATCTTTCCAAGTAGAATTGGAAGTGAATTATAAGCACATTAAAAATTCGAGTGCTGTAAAGAAACCTAAAATAGTATCCAAAGTTTTAGATCATTTATCCTTTAATTATATAAAGAATAAAATAGCATTAATTGTAGTAGATGGATTAGCATATTGGCAATATTTATTACTTAAAGAAAGATTAAATGTTGAAGCTATAGAGCAGACCATTTATTCTTGGATTCCTTCTATTACACAACTTTCAAGACAAGCTATTTTTAGAGGATCAAATCCATTAGTTGAATATAAACAAGCTCCTGCAAATGAAAAAAAACTGTGGGAAAACTATTGGATATCAAAGGGGATTCCTAGTCATCAAATCGCCTATTTTCATAGTGAAAGCTTATTAGAAAATAACCTAAAATATTCTAAAATTGCGCTAGTGTATAAAGAGTTAGATGATAAAATGCACAGCTCTGATGACTATAAAGATTTGTATGATTTGACAATGAATTGGATAGATAAAACATCACTATTTCATGACGTAAATCTTTTAATAAAACACAATTATAAAGTATTTTTGACAACCGATCACGGCAATATAGAAGCTAAATCTTGGAGATCATTGTTAGGTAAGGAAAAATTAGGTACCAATAAATCAGGTAGTCGAAGCGAACGACATATAGAATATACAGATACCTGGTTAAAAGATGAACTATTCAATAATAACCCAGAACTTATAAGTTTTGTTGTATCTGAAGAAAACGCGCTCTATTTTAAAAATAACCTAAGTTTCTCTAACAAAGATACTTTAGTAACGCATGGAGGAGCGCATGTTTTAGAAGTGCTTATTCCATTTATAGAAATCAAAAATAATGAAGAGTAAATCAATAGATATCAATCAACGTATACCTTTAGATGCTTTGCATGTTGCATTACAGAGCTATCTTGGTGGGGAGTATGATGAGCAATATATCTTAGAACAATTACACCTTGATTTTACAGGAGAGAATAGAATTAAAAAGTCATTACGTATCATCAATAAAATAATTTTAAAAAATCCCTTAGTACCTTATGTAGATCAACATAAAGAAGAGATTTTGAATGTTTTGAAAAGAAAAGATGACCGAAACTTAATATTAATTGCTTTATTAAATGCATCGTTCCCATTTTCATTTGACGTATTACGTACTTTCGGGAAATATTTAGCGGTACAAGACCTAGTCAATACAGAAACGATTTCTAAAAGTATTTCCAATGTATATGGAGGTAATAGAGCCACTGAAATAGGATTATATAGTGTAATACCTATGTTTATTGAAGCCAATATACTCCAAAGACCCAAGCAAGGTTTGTACGAATTAAATAAGCAATTTCACTGTACATCATCACTAAGCATAGATTTATACAAAAAATCATTAAAATTCAACGCAGAATTAAATTCATTCATCTGGGATGAGTACTCTGAACCATATTTGAATTTTATTAAATAAATCTATACTATCATTAAAAAGACAAGTTTCGGCTCTAAAAAATCCCAGTATCACTGATGAGCCTAATTAGTCAAAATAAAATGGCATTTCTCGTATTAGTTTTGTGTTACATTGTAACAGTAAATAAAACATTATTTATTTTCACGACATTTTTGTACAATTATATTTAATTTAAAAAAAATGATTAAATTTGTAACACCAAAATTAATTCTTTACAGGAGTAATTTAAATTAAAAATCGGAAATAATGGAAGCAACTACAGGATTAGTAATAAAGGGATTGCGAGAGAGGTATGGATATACACAGGAAAAACTAGCTGGTTTTTTAGGTGTAAAGAGGGAGATGATCAGTTTTTATGAAAATAATGAAAGAGAGGTTTCTTTAGAAGTTTTAGAAAAATTGTCGAATTTGTTTGGTGTGGAACTATCGGTTTTTTTTAGTGAAACGGTAGAAGAAGCCATGGCAGAAGTTGTTTTTGCATTTAGAAAAGATTCTGTTAATGAAAGTGATATGGAGAAACTTTCCGATTTTGGAAAAATCGTGAAAAATTATATTAAAATAAACCGCTTGTACAATGGCAGGTAATGAAAAAATATTAGAAGCCAGAGCAAATAAATTCCGTAGAGAATTGGGATTGGGCACCGAGACTTCAATAGATTTAGAGAAATTATTATTAACGCTGGGTGTGCTTACAGTATATAAGCCGTTAGAAAGTGAATTTTCTGGAATGGCTTTAAAAACCAACGATAATTTATTTATGTTGATTAATTCGGCGCTACCTGTTGGAAGGCAGAATTTCACCATAGGTCATGAACTGTACCATCTGTTTATACAGCAAAATTTTAATTTTCAAATGTGTAATGCTGGTCGGTTTGATAAAAAAGACCGTGAAGAATACAATGCCGATATTTTTAGTTCTTATTTTTTAATGCCCGAAGCCGCTTTAATGAAACAAATCCCTGAAAAGGAACTAGGGTGGGGAGAAACCATTTCATTGGCTACAATTATAAAAATGGAACAGTATTTTGGCGTCTCTCGCGCGGCTCTTTTGGTTCGTTTAAGTAAATCAAAATACATTCATTACGATGATTATTTACCGTATTTAAAAGGTGTTATTAAAAGTGCTGTAGAGCATGGTTATTCTGCTGCACATTACCAGCGAACTGATGAAGAAAAAGTAGTAGGCGATTACGGAATTAAAGCGAAAGCGCTTTTTGATGTAGATAAAATTTCTGAAAGTCATTACCATTCCTTGATGTTGGATATAGGCTTAGATATCGATGATCCAAAATTTAATGATGATGGCAAAGAAAACTAATGCAGAACCAAGAATATTGTTAGATTGCGATGTCATTATCCATTTTACTAAAGCCGGAAAACAATTATTGTTGCCCAAAATTTTTCCAAACCGCTTTGTTATTTTAGATAAGGTTAAAGCCGAATTGGATAAGCGAAAAAAAA
Organism: Myroides sp.; assembly: GCA_036643355.1. Lineage (GTDB taxonomy): Bacteria > Bacteroidota > Bacteroidia > Flavobacteriales > Flavobacteriaceae > Flavobacterium. Next base: position 13,022 of record JAVXSC010000002.1, on the reverse strand, counting down.
GTATTGTGGCTTTAAATAATTTTATTGAATGGTCAAAAATTGATGTGATTCCTTTTCCAAATGATATAGCTGTAGTAAAAGAATATTCTATATTAAAACGAGATATGGGCGATGGCGAAGCTGCTTGTATGGCAGTAGCAAAACATACAAAAGATTATATTGCCAGCAGTAATTTAAAAGATATTAAAAGCTACTGCGATCGTAATGGTATTGTTTACCTTACAACTATGGATATTCTCTTGGAAGCATATCATAATAAAATATTATCCGAAACAGAATGCGATGCGTTTATAAAAGAGGTAAAAGAAAAGGATAGTAAGCTGATAAATGGAGTAGATAGTATAGTAGAATATGAACATAAATACAAAAGTAAAGTTTAAAATACATATATAATCCTCAATTATTGTTGGTAGGTTAAGAAAATTTCAACTGTAGGCACACGGCTAATTTCCAGTCTCGCCCCACTATTGCAAAACCTATGTAGCAGCAGTATTATTTAATGTTTTTAATTAATTGTGTAGTGTCTGGAATTTGTTTTCCCCTACGACTATTGTATTTAGTTTCTAACTTTCTTGAAATTATACTTTCTAACTTTGATATTTTAGTTTTATGTTCTTCTGTGTTTGGGATTTGTACAAAAACTAATTTATGTGTTAATGCGTTTTCATAAACATCTAGTAAATCTTTTTCTGTTGCATGAGGACCATTTCTTTGCTTTCTTTTTCCAGCCAAAGCGCATAAAAAGGAATTCATAAATGCTCCTGGCCGTAAATCAAAATGTGCTGCAAATCTTTCTAGTATAGCTCTACTTCCAGTTTTTCCTACATAAACTGGAAAGTTTTTATCATCGAAAATTACATAAATTCCAGTCATTGATTGATTTTCAAAAATTAAATCAATTAGTTTTAATTCTCCTATGATCAATTTTTGTGCAGTATTAATTTTTTTGATTAATTCGTCTACAGTTATGTTTTTAATTTCATCAAAACAGATAAATGTTTTCTCAATTTTTTTCTTCATTCTCTAGGTCGTTTTTTTTGGAAATATTGATGATAACGGTTAGGGGCTTTGCGAAGGAGCGGAATAGAAAGTACAAGAGTTAAAACTTGAACTTTCAGCCCTGCTTTTAGCAATACCTTGTTATAGCCCGTGCTTCTTTCATTCGACTATTTATAAAGTAGTGAAATAGGTAAACCTAAGCTAATACCTACTGTCCTAGTCGGTTTATGGTCGGCTAATGATTTGTAATTGTTTATATCATTTATTCTATATTGCAGTTCAATGTTGATTGGTTTGTCTTTCCCTTGAATATTTAATGGAAGCCCAAACCGTAAATTTGTTGGACTGTAATCACCCCAATTTTTCTCATAGCGAAAACTCAGTCCTGGTTTAATTACAGTATTTTGAAATGGTGTCATATAAACAATTTGAAAATTGAAATTTGTGGTCATAAATTCATTGTAATTTCCAATATATGCTTTGTTAGTTTCAAGGAGTGCGAGATTTTGAGGGTTTGTGCCTGGGAATTGAGAATATTGTCCATAGTCAACGGTTGTCATTAAATCAGCGTTTGCAGAGTTATTTTGGAAATATTTAATCCAAGGAGAAATATAAAAAGTTCCAAATTTTTTATTGTCAATTAAATAAGTGAATTGCAAATTCAGTTCCCAAAGATTAAACCTTGTTTTTTGAAATGCTTGAGAATTATCTGTACTGATATATTTTTCTGACTCTGTAATCGGGAAAAGTGTCCAAGTTGAAAACCAAGCTGTCTGTAACCAAGTGAATGCTCTTTCTTTTTCTAGATAATCCGCCTCTGCTAAACCAATACTTTCAAAACTTTCGTTTCTCTTTTTTTTCATTTTTCGATTTGATGTAGGCTGACTGGTTGGAGTAGCTTTTGAACCGTCTAATAATGTAACTTCTGTGGTTTTGGCAATAGTTTCTTCATTAATTTTTTTTTCTAATTCTTGATATTTTTTTGTCCTTATAATCTTGAAGTCATCTTTTCTACTTTCGTTAGATTCGTTTCCCCAAAAATTCATTGTGCTAAAAGGAAGAAGATAGGTTACTTTCAAACCTCCTCGAATGTTGTTTTTCCATTTGTCATCTTTGTATAGTGTTGCAAAACTATTCTTTACATCAGCCTCTAATATTGGATTTATTACAAAAGCTAATCTTCTCGAATATGGATTTAGCGCTGGAATATTAAAACCCAAATTTAATTTGTCATTGTCTGTACTATATGAGGCATAAAACTTAGCTAACGAGAGGTCTGAAACACCTGTTAGATAGTTTAATGCCTTTTTTTGGATAAAAACATTAAATCCAGTTTTAGTTACCAATTGATTTTCATTTGCATCGGTCTTCACAATGTCATTCTTTATGTCTTGTAGAATGCTTTGATTAGTTATTTGCGATGAAACCTCATTTGCAAATACTGTTGTTAACAGTAAAATGTGATATCTTACTTTCATAATTGTCAAAATTTGGTTTTGTTTTTTGTCATACGGATTTATTGTTAGTACTATCTTCTGTTAGCATTGGCTATAACGTCAGTCTGTGAAAAAAGTACACAAACTCCTTTCAAATATAGTTAATATTTCATAAATTCATTAGATATTCATAATTCACGGTTTTATGCCTATCATCAATGGTTTAGACAGACACCAACTTACATTCTCTAGTTTAGAAGCTACAATTGCTACCGATAATGATGTCCGATTTATAGATGCTTTTGTAGATAAATTAGATCTTCAGCAACTAGGTGTTCGCTCTTTAACTTCCTCGGATAAAAAGAAAGAAGGTCGGTCATCTTTTAGTGATGCTTTATTTCTCAAACTCTATCTTTATGCTTACCTCAATGGCATTCGGAGCAGCAGAAAGCTTGAGCGTGAAGCCATCCGAAATATAGAATTGCAATGGTTGTTGCAGGGACTGCATCCCAATTACCATTCCATAGCCGACTTTCGTAAAATCAATGCGAAGGCGCTACAAAATCTGTTTAAACTATTTGTTGCATTTCTGAAAGATGCAGGATTAGTAGGCGGAAAAGTAATCGCCGTAGATGGCACCAAAATTAGAGGCAACAATAGCAAAAAAAATAATTACAATCCTAAAAAGATCCAACGCCACTTGGATTACATAGCACAAAAAAGCAAGGCATTGCTAGAAGAATTTGAGCAGACCGATGCCTGTGAAGATGAAGCGATAAGCCTTGGTGATGTGCAAGAAAAACTAGCTCGATTACAGCAACATAAGATAAAATACGAAGTCTTACAAGATCAGCTGGCTCAAAGCCAAGAACCACAAGTAAGCACAACAGATCCAGATGCGAGAGCCTTATTGGTAACAGGAGTTGTGGGAGAAGTGGGTTATAATGTCCAGGCAGCCGTGGATCAAGAGCATAAATTAGTAGTGGCTACACCCACGATCAACCGCAATGATAAAAATGCCTTGTATGCTATCAGCAAAGAAGCAAAAGATACTATCGAAGTAAAAGAATTAACGGTCTTAGCAGATAAAGGTTACCACACCGGAAAAGAACTACAAGCTTGCCAAGAAGCAGCTATAGATACAATTGTAGCCCGCCAAGAGCTTGTCAACAGCAATACCAAAGGCACACAGCCTGATTATATGGTTCAGCACTTTGTGTATGATGAAGCATCAGATACTTATACTTGCCCAGCCGGACAAACCTTACGTACTACAGGTAGATTGCACCGCAAAAAGCGTGATAATGATGTTAGTTATCAGTTTAAAAAATACCGAACAGGAGCTTGTCAAAGTTGCGCAGTGCAACATTTATGTACAGGTCGGCACGATGGCCGAAGAGAGATAGAACGCAGTGAATATGCTGCATATGTAGAAAAGAACAAAGAAAATTACGAAGCAAATCCAACATTATATCGCCAACGACAAGAAATCAATGAACATATCTTTGGCACCATTAAGCGGCAATGGAATTTGTATTATACCAATCTACGAGGCTTAAAGAAAGTGAATGGAGAAGTAGCATTAATCATGTTGGTGTACAATATGAAAAGAGTTCGCAATATCTTAGGTTTTGACAACCTCATGGAAAAACTGCACCAATGGACACCCAAGTACCCAGGGGGTACTATTTTTATCCAAAAACGACATCATTTCCTTCCATATAAGCCTTTCAATATTTCAGAAGAAAAAATCTGTGCATAAAAATAGGTGCTCTAAAAGCACCTTATAAGTGTGTATAAATTCATTCTACAAGTTGTTTCCTTGCTGAAAAGGACTTTTTTCACAGCCTGACGTTTTGATACTTGATGAAGACGACTATTTAGTGAAATTAATGGTTTTCTTGAACTTCTGCAACGTTTAGAATGAAATATTTCGATTTTAGGCAGAAGTAAACGCACATTCACGAATTACTACTCCATGTGGCATCAATGACAGTACATTTTAGATGTATACATACCGAATTATCTTCCGAACAGGTTAAAGATTATTTACGTAAACTATAGAAGCGTTCTGCTTTTCCATCTCAATCGCACTTCAAACATACGGTTACGGGCGAAGCTAAAGCTTAGTAATTAGCAGAAATACTTATCTCCTTAAAGCTTCTCTACTTTTATCAAAGTTTTCTTTAGTAGTAAAACCAGGTAAAAATTCATCAAAACCAAATGAATAAGGAAATTTTGCCAAAAGTTCCTGTTTGTTTTGAGAGATATAGTTACCAAAAAAATATATTATTTCTTGGTGAGCAATTATTAATTCGAAAATTTCTTTGGTTAATAATTTTGAATATCTCTCTTCTGATGTAGTTCCTTTTGTATGTATAATTTCATTTCTAATTTCTTCAAGTTTTATGAATTTATGCCACCAAGCTTCATTGGTTATATTTGATATTTTTAGAAGAGGTGCCAACATTTCTTTAAATTTATCTCTTAATGGAAACTTTCTTTCAATTGCAGTTTTCGAGTAAATTGTTTTTATGCCAGCTTTATCAGTGATATATTCGTAATTGTTAGGTATACAGATATTTGCAAAAGCTTCTAATGATGTATATGCAAAAATTATTGATGTAATAATCAATTCAAAATAATTGTAGTATTCTTTTTGTTTTTCATACGTAGGAAAAGCTCCTCCATATTCATTTAATCTTTGTATTATTACTTCATCATAAAAACTTTGTGCTTGTTTTAAATTCTGTATGGATATACTTGAATAAAGAGAAACATCATTAGGTTTAATTAACAAAGTTTCTAAACCTTCAAATTCTAAAACCCAATTTGAATCAAGAATTATATACTTACTATAATTATCTCTTTGCATAAGTATATGCGGTTTAGATACTCTGGCATCTTTATTTTCCAGGTATTTCTTATTTATTTCTTTACTAACTTCAATTAAAGGATTCAAAACAAACCAGTCGTTGTCATAAATAAAATATTTTATGCTGTTATTTTGAGTGAATGAAGATTGAATAGCATTAATTAGATTTTCGTCAGAATTATTTATGTATTTAAGTAATAAATCAACTATCTGATAAATCGACTTAATAAATTGATCTATATTTTCTTTTCCATCATAAATAAATTTGAAAACTAAATTGTCTTGTGTTTTATAATAGATAGTTATAAAAACAAAAGGTTTATTACTAGGAAATTTTACAGCTTCATAAATTGGTTTCGAAATATTTGTAAGAGGGGATAGAGTTTCTTTTAAAGCATCATAAAATATATCTAGTTCAGTATTATTATTTTGGTGATGTGTTAAAAAAGTTTCATTGATATAGATTCCTATAATAGGAGCTTGATTAATCCATTCATCTTTTGAAATCACGTTTTCTTCTCCAACAATTTCTGATGAAACTGTAATTGATGTATCGTTTATTTTTTCTATCAAAAAATTTTTTACAAATAATTCAAATGTTGTATTGTTGAATCTAAATAATATATCGGTAGTTAGATTTGGATATGTCATTCTCTTAAAGTATTTCTGCTAATGGTTCTGGTCTTTGCGAAATGTAGGAAATCGAAGATGGAACTTTCAATTTTGCACTAACCTTGGCAAGAGCCTCTTATTATTTTCTAAATTTATGAAAAAGGGAAATATAAAAGGCTGTTGCGATAAAAAAAGAGAAACTTTCAACTTACACATCTTCTCGAATAGTGTCTATAATACTTTTTACATTTATTATCTTGAAAAAAGGAGTTCATCAACAGTTAGCCTTATTCTTCTTATTTATTATTTCTCTTCAACAAAATATGGGACGTGTTTTAGTTTGTTCCTTTCATAATAAACAACGCCCGAAATGTTTAATCTTCCCATCCATTCATCTCGCATTCTATGGTCACCACCTATAACCAGTTTTTCGCCCAAAACAGTCCAAAAAATATTTAAATTGTTTTCTTCTAGTTTTTTAATCAATTCATCTTTTTTGACCACAAGACAAGAATGTGTTGGTTGTGTTGCGCATGGGTCAAAGCATATCATTTGTCCATCTCTTGTTAAAAGATGTCCTTCAACTTTTGAATATTGCAAGTCCAGAAGATTGAAAAGAACTTCTGTCGGTTTGTAAAAACTGATAGTAGATTCCTTTGATGCATCATATTCTTCTTCCCATAAATAATCCACTGCTGTTACTGCAACTTTACCAACAAGTTGATGTGTTTTGTTATCGTAAATTTCTGACCAACTCTCTCCTCTATAATATGGGTCGCTAAAAGTTTCATTTGCGGCAGACCAATAATATTCTCGGCTAAACATTTGATATCTGTTTGCTGATTCAGGCATCCATCGCCCCATAAAGTTTTTCTCCTTTGAACATTTTATAATTTTTGTGTGGTGTTTTTTCTTGGTGATGTAACTTCTGATTTGATACCATAAATCTTTGTGTGGGTTTTCATTTTTGTCTTCTCCAACGTCTGCTGGTTCAGTCCAAGATTTCTGAATTTCAAGCACCAACCATTCAGCACCATTATTGTCAAATACACTTATCATTTCCAGCGGATTTGGTACATCATCGGTTTTAGAAATCCATTCTTTGTTCGGAAAATTCCAATTATTGTAGTCAACAGGATTCCACCAAAATTTTTCATCCCTCTCTTCAGGATTTTCCTTTATTGTAATTGTAGGGTCAATATCTCTAATGTATGGTTCCCATGGTCCTTTATATAAAATTGGTTTTGCATTTGGACTATATGAATCTGCATAAAAGGGAAGGTTATCCGAAACTCTTGCAAGCAATTCATAAAACGCAATCCATTGATATTTTTTTCCAATTCGTTCTGTTTTATGAGAATGCCTACCGTCTGAATGAATACTTCTATCAAATTGTCCGTGTTTTTCTACATCGTATCCATACTTCTCTATAATCCATTTAACAGCCAAATTGCTTAATAACTGTGCATTTACCCTCCAACTATCAAAAGCACTTTCAAAAGTATATCTACCAAAATCGCCATACATTTGACCTCCAGTATTGGTTTTCATAGAACTAATAATGGAATTTAAGCTCCAATAGTAATCTTTGAAATCTTCTGCCTTATAGTCATATTCGTATTTGTCAATGTCTTTTTTGGTTGGAAATGAAGTTGGCAAATCGCTTTTAAAAGGTGGTTTGGTTTTGTTTAAATCAAAATCAAATTTATGACCTTTAAAAACTGCATAATCAATAATTCCTCTTGCATAATCTCTCAATAAAATATCTGGGATTACATATTCAGTATCAAAAACTACTTCAAAAACACAATCTCCTAATTCTTTTAAAGAAGAAACTTGATTTGTTCTTACTGCACAACCAAGAGTAATGGCATACAACCGCTGCAAAACATATGGGTCATTTACTTTTTCAAATGTTTTAATAAGTTGTATTAAGACATTTGTTCGTTCTTCTAATAAGCATATTATTGCTTTTGTTGCTGCATCTCTTAATGCTCTGTTTGAGCTTGAAGTAAACCAAAACAATGTTTGGCACATTAAACGAATTGATTCGTCAGAAATATTTTCGCGTTTGTCATCTGTCCAAGACCAATCAATCATTCGTTTAATAGAAGTAATTTCATCAGGATAAGTTGGATATTGATGATGAATAAACGGTATCCACCACGAATCTCTGTCAGCCATACTAAATTTCATTAAATGGTGGTGCAGAAAATCACTATTGAAATAATGTTTAGGTTGAGATGTAATTAAAAGAATTGTATTTAGAAAATAATCGTGTAAGTCATGTATATTAATTACAACATCGTTTATGTAATCTTTTAGTTTCTCGTTTATTGTTTCCTTTTTTCTCCAAATAATGCTTTCGATAAATGCTTCTACAACAATATAAAATTCTTTAGCATGTGGAGCAGCTTCAAACAACTCTATGCCTGCTAATTCAGGTAATTGTATGGAAAGTGCTTCAATAATTCCTTTATTGTAATAAGCTGTACGCTCATTTTCAAGTAGTTTATGTAATTTATTTCCCTTCGCAAAAGTATCTGTTGGGTTGCTCCTATCAAAATAATTTTGCAAAAAGTATGAACAAACTAAGTGGTCGCTAAATCTTTCATAGGAAATATAAACTCCATCAAAAGAATTTCCACCTTTTTCCCAATACAAGTTTTGAGTAAGAAGTCCTTCCCTAATTAAGTCCTGAAAAAATTCAGCGGGTTCGGTAATTGAATTGTCTTTAGCAAATAGCGTAATAGTAGCATATGCATCGTCAAACTTTATGTAAGTGTTTTCTGTGTCTGCTATTTGACTTGCAATTTTCTTTATAACTTTTTGCGTAAGGTTTAAGTTTTCAGGCAATTTGTGTTTTTCCGAAACTCTGTTATTAATGGCTTCAAGATAAAAATTAAGAACAGTAGAAATGCCTTCATAACCATCAGGTATTTCGTGCAATCCTTTTTTGCTTAATCCTTCACAAAATAATTTAAGGAATAATGGATTTGAAAATTCGGGATGAAGCAAAGGAATACTTGGTTGTTTAATCCCAAAATTATCAAAGAAACGTTTCGATGCTTCGTATTCGTGGTGCGAGAAACCGTAATGAACTACTTTCACAATCTCATTCTTTTCCTTTAAGGAACTAGGAATTAAAAGTTTTTCGTAAGAAATTCTAAGACTAAATACAACACCTATGTTTGGGAATTTCTTTACTGCGGCAATAAAACCTGCAATATAATTTTTCCATAATTCTTTTCCTTTCCCCTCATTTATTGCATCTATCAGAATTAAAACTCTACTTTCTGTTGCTTCTGCTTTTGCATTTAGAGAAGCAAGAAACGTATCTCTTTCGCAATTTAATTGAAGTTGTTTTTTGATCTGATTCCAAGGCTCTTCTTCTGTAAAATGCTGACCAAGCAATAGGATAGAAAATTGTTTTCGGTCAGCTCTTTTTACAGCAACATCAGCAAGTAAATGTGATTTCCCAATTCCTGCTTCGCCTATTAAAAGCAAAAAAGGATTGTTTGAAAGGCGAACCGTTGTACCATTCAAAAATTCACTAAACTCATAAATCGAGCTATTCAATTTTCTAAAAAGCTCTATATCCCAACTAAATTTATTTGTATCGTTTTCGTATCTTTTTTCTTTTTTTACTTTTTTGAGAGCAGAATCTATTTCGTATAATTTCTGAATTAAATTGTCGCTGTTTTCCTTCACATTTTCTAATAGCGAAGTCAAACCAGCATTATCGATAGTGCTTATTTCAACATAATTAATTTGCTCACATTGTTGTCTAAATGCTGAGATTGTTGAAGCAATTTTATCAATATGGCCTTTAACTTTTACTTCATTTATGTGATTAACCGCTTTTCTGTAATGTTTAAGTAAGTCATCAAGATAAGAGTTGAATTGTTCGTTGAAATATTTATCTCTGCTAATTCCGTCAAATATTTTTGCAATTGGCAATTCAAAATTCAGTTCGGGTGTATAGCGTTTGTCAAGATTTTTGATATTCTCCTCAAGCTTTTGATTAAACCATTCGTCAGAAAACTCTTCATTGCCAAACCAATAGTACAATTTGCCTTCGTTCTCCTTTTTACTTAATCGCTCAAAAATTTCTGAATTTCCCCAAAATTCAAATTCAACAGTTCTATTGTTTGACTTTGCAAACCCCTCCCATTCGGCTACTTTCGTATTCCATTTATCCATCAAATGGTTTACGGTTTGTCCTTTTCTTTTTCCCTTTGCGATGGTTATTCTTGGGTCTGGCCTATCTAACGGAACACAGATATAGTACTTTATTAAATTTGGGTGTTTTACAAAAGCTGTTTTAAATGATTCATCAAGTTGGCTCCATTGTACATCACCTATTGTAGAAAAAAACTTTGCTTGCCAACCATATTCTGAATTGTCTGAAAGGACACAATATGCTTCAACTCCACCATCAGGTGCAGCTACTCTAAAAAATTTAGTTTTATTTGAAATTTGCTCAACTCTTGCTAATTGACAAACAAGTTCTTCAAATCCATTTTTAATGTCTCCGTTAAATGCTCTTAATTTAGTCCATTCTATATCCATTGATTTTATTCTGTTGTTTATGTCCTGTTTTTAATTAGTTTAGGTCTGAAGATTGATAGCTAGTTAATTTTCTTAAAAATTTGCCAAGATAGTCGCATATAATAATATTATGATTACCTCATCTTTTTCCTTTTCTTGAAAATTAACTTTCATTAACTTTACAATCTTTTGTAGATAAGAACATATGGATGATTATCTGCAATGATCATTTGATTTTTTGAGTAATTATTGATTCTTAGAAAAATCGGCTTTTGATAATAGTTCCCGTCTGCTTGTTTTTTGATAACTTTCGATTCGAGCAAATGCTTAAAATATTTATCATTTTCGGGTATTCTCAAAAGCAGTGCTATAGTATTATCTTTTTCATTATATGTCCACTTTCCGGATCCTACAGAATATTTGTTTGAACTTTTATAATCCCCATTTTTGAAAAAAGTATAATCATCTCTATTAATTACTTCCACGGTTTTTTGTCCTTGAAAGTACATAGGTATCTCTGTATGTTTTATTCCGTTTTCATCTTGCAACTCAATAAATTTCCAAGAGCCTATAAAATCATCTTGCGATTGTGAATAGGAAGCAATAGAAAATATGCTGAACATTACAGACGCAATATATTTTATCATAATACACTTTGCTTTAATCTTTATTTAATTCAGTTTTGAATAACTTTTCAAATAGTTCCCCAGTGCTTATACCAATAGCTTTTTCAATCAATATTAATTCATAAGCTTCTGGAGCTCCATTTCTATAATATAATTCATTTAGCCTTGTTGTAGTTATGTCTGTCTTATGAGATATCTCTTCTATGGAATTTTCAATAGTCTCAAATTTCTGCATTAGAACGCCAAATTCATTTCTTCTTTTAGGTTTGTATTCTTTTAGTTTGAATTTATTTAAATCGAAAACAACTTTAATTGCATTTTCTAAGTTATCGTTGAATGCTAGTACAATTGAATAAAAGGCTTGAGCAGAAAGCTTTGAAACATGACCATTCTTAAGTTTACTAATTTGACTAGCAGATATACCTGATTTATCAGCAAGCTGATTATCTTTCCATCCTAACTTCTTTAGTCTATTCTTAATATAAATGTCAATACTATGTTTCATTTAATTAAAATTCTTTAATTTAAAATTTTGTAAATAAGAAATATTTACTATATTTGTTGTAGCGAATTGATAATAAGTCTGAAAAGACAAATTAAAAACGATGTTATCTCGAACCTGAAACGACCAATTTCCATCGAGAGTATCGTGAAATCGCTCCATGTCTAAAAAGTTTTGTACTTTCGTATACGGCATGGGCGGTTTTCACATATGCTTTAGATGGAGACTTATATTACTTAAGTTGGGTTTGGTCGCCCAGGGTTCTAAAGTGTGAAACCGCCTTGCCTTTTTTTTGCAAGAATTCTTCATACTCCAGAAACATCGTTCCATAACCACATAAAATCTTATTTATGAGAACGAAATTTGTACATACCGCCATAACCCATCCGCCTTAATGCGGTGCTAAACCATTTCCTTTTTGTTGCTCCTGCACCAAAAGGTATTACAGCAATAGGCTTACCGTATGATAGTCCTGTAATAGTCTGCTATACACAAAAGCCACCGCCGTATATACAGTACCACATTGCTTTGGCACTATATATTTGGGGCATTTTAACTTTTTTACTCGAACTCTAAAAGTATTGCCTTTATTTCTATTTTCCAAATCAAATGTTAAAATAATTAGGTACAACGCAGGAGCTTCAAAAAGGTTTGTTTTTAAGTAATTGAATAGAGAAGAGGAAGTGGAGTTTTGATTGAAAACTTAATAGTCTAAGTACGAGATTTAAAGCGCCATTAGGTCGAAACTAACAGCCTACCCAATGAAAAGAGTAAGTTGGCTCAAGAATTTAAATGAAACGGAATAGTATAAGTAGGAGAATCTAAAAACTGGCATTCACAGCGGAGTGAGCGTCGATTCTTTGAACCCATCGTGAAATCACATGTTGTTCGAAGCTTTTGAAGAAAGTAAATCGAAGATTCATGAATCCCTTAATTTAAAGTATAAGAGAATGAATAATTTTATGTGATTTAGATGTGGAAAAGTAAATCGACCACGAGCAGTGGAGCCAAGGCGTTTTGTTTCTTTTGTGCGTCAAACCGTGAGGTTCACGGCTTCCAAGCTGTAAGATAAAGCCTGGACGTAAAAGAAAAAGATTGACTTTATTGAAACCAGATTGATAGATTTAAGAAGATTAGTCTTTTGAAAACTTTACTTTAACTTTTACCTTGATGTAAAAGTTACAAAAGATCAAGACTCTATTTTTTCAACGGTCAACAAACTTTTCTAAAAGGAAATCAAATAATCGCTCCCTACGGTCGTATTTGATTTATTCCTTTTCTTTAAAGAGTTGACACTCGCTAAAAAAATAATGTCGTTTTTAAATACTGAATTGCTCAACAATAGGATTTTGATTTTAAGGGAAATAGTAATATTAACACAGCGGTATGAACTTTTGATCGAGTGTCGAACCACTGCATGA
>JAVXSC010000001.1:0-166700 GCA_036643355.1 Myroides sp. | reverse complement strand
GGCTGTAATCATGCTTCGGTAGCCGCCGGCGCAATGCACATAAAAATGTTCGTGTGTGTTAATGTCTTTAATCCAGTCGTTTATATATTCCAATGGCCTATTGTAGGCTTCTGCAATATGTTCTGCTGCGTACTCGCTTTCTTTACGAACGTCAATAACTTTACTTGTACCAATTTTAAATTCTACCGCAAATTGTTCTGCTGAAATTCTAAACATTTTATCTGCTTTCTTTCCTGCTTTTTTCCATTCCTTGAATCCACCTTTCAAATGTCCCAATATGTTGTCAAAACCTACACGGCTTAGGCGTGTAACTGCTTCATGTTGTCTTCCTGTATCGGTTACCAACAATATCGGTTGTTTTACATTTACAATCATTGATCCAACCCAGGGTGCAAAATCACCACTCAAACCAATGTTTACCGATTGCGGAATAAAGCTCTTGGAAAAATCATTGTCGTTTCGTGTGTCTAAAATTAATGCCCCTTTTGTTTCTGCCATTGCTTCAAATTCTTCTATTGCAAGTGCTTTCATTCCTTGTGCTAGCACTTGGTCGTAACTACGGTAACCTTTTTTGTTCATTGCTACGTTCTCGCCAAAATAGGCGGGAGGCGGTAGCAGTCCGTCTGTTACAGCTTTAATAAAAGTTGCTTTGCTGGATTGATTTAAAGCATAGTTCGTTTGCTTTTGGTTACCTAATGTATCAACTGTTTCCTTCATCATATTTTTTCCGCAAGCCGAGCCAGGTCCGTGGGCCGGATAAACTATGACATCATCAGGTAAGGGTAAAATTTTATTGTACAGACTTTCGTAGAGCATTCCAGCCAATTCTTCTTGCGACGTATTCGCTGCTTTCTGTGCCAGATCAGGTCTGCCCACATCGCCCAGAAACAAAGTGTCTCCGCTAAACAAAGCGGTCTCTTTTCCGCTTTTATCTATCAGCAGAAAGCACGAACTTTCCATTGTATGCCCGGGTGTGTGTAGAACTTTTATTTTTATACTACCCAGTTCAAAAATCTGATTGTCTTCTGCTACAATGGCTTCAAACTCCGGCATGGCAGTTGTTCCGTAAACAATAGGAGCATTTGTTTTCTTACTCAAATCAATATGTCCGCTTACAAAGTCTGCATGGAAATGGGTTTCAAAAATATATTTGAGCTTTGTGCCGTCTTTTCCCAAACGGTCTAAATAGGGTTGCGTTTCACGCAATGGGTCAATAATGGCAGCTTCACCATCAGAAGTAATGTAATATGCACCTTGTGACAGACATTCTGTATAAATTTGTTCTATTTTCATCTCTTAAAATTTAATAGTACAAATTTCATCTCTTGTATCCATTCATACAGCAACTTTTGTTACATAAGGAAATTATCTTTCTAAATATTCCATTTTGTAATCTCCAATGTGTTTTTGTGCGGTACTTATTCGTTTTTTTTGCTTAAAATAGTTAAGAATTCCTGTAAAAAGTACCGATAGGGATATTACAATAAAAACAATCTCGATAACGTTTCCGTATTCGGTGGCAGTCAGATTGTTGATGCTAATACCGGCAATAAGAAAATACAGAGATGTTCGTAAGAAGGACAGAAAGGTAGACTGGTTTGCAAGTACGGTTCGTTCAAGGGCGAGTTTTTCGCGTAGGATTAAGTCTTTGTTCATTTTGAATGATGTTTTAGGCAAAATTAAACAGTCTTTAAAAAGTTGTGTGCAACTTTAGTTACATAAGGTTATTTTATTTCTGCCCAATGCAACAAAACCTTCTTCTTCCAATTGCTTTAGTAATCTCGAAACAACAACTCTTGATGTCCCCAGTTCATTAGCCAGCTGTTCGTGGGTTGTGTGTATGGTTTCAGAGTGGGTTAGTTCTGTTTTCTTTTTTAGAAGGTTTAGTAGTCGTTCATCTGCTTTTTTAAAAGAAATGGCATTCACCATTTCCAGAAGTTCTTCAAATCGCTTATGATAAAGTCTGAAAATATAATCCAACCATTGAGGGTATTCTTTAATAAACAATGACACTTTTTCAACTGGTAGAAAAAGGATCTCAGCGTCTTCATCTACTTCAGCTTTCACTTTACTGGTTTCATTATGCATTCCGCCTAAAAAAGACATAATGCAGCTTTCTCCTGCTTTAATGTAATAAAGTAAAATTTCTCTTCCGTCTTCTTCTGTCCTTAATACTTTAAGGATACCTTTTGTTACAATTGGAATCGATCGGATATTGGCATTTTCATTCAGTATGGTGCTTCCTGTTGTGTAGTTTTTCTTTATACTGTGTGCATATAATTTTTTTACAAGTTCAGGTGATGACATTAATTCGGTTATGTGCAGTAAATCTTCCATAAAACAAAGTTAAAAGTTAATAGTTTTTATATCCGTAAAAAAAGCATCGTATATCGTTACTATTTTATAGAAATTATTCGAAACAAACAAAGAAAAACCTCAATTCGTAGTAACAAATTTCCCTCTCCATTTTCTTATTAATAAATTATGCTCAGATAAAAATAAAAGCCACATTATTATAAATCTTAGCTCTTAATTCTTAAAGTACCATCCCTGTATAAATCCAGTGCAGCTTTCAAAATCTTTTTAATGTTTTTGACAGGCAAATCTTTTACTGGGATTTACCCTGAAAATCTTCATGCGGGAACGGTTGCCTTGTTCCAATTCGGGAAGGTCAAGATATTTTCCTTCAACCATAAGGAGATATGGTTCTTCCGTTTTCTTATCGGTCCACAAATAGCAAAACATCTTCTTTTTATAACAAAAACAAGGCATCCCATATTTTTTTGTCTCAGTGATGTTTTCGTCCTGCCCCAAGATGATACTCCGTAAGGCTAGCAAACAACTTTTATTGGGCTCTTCTTTGGTCAGGTAGTAGTTATCCAATTGCTCCGGCATTTTTAAATTTTAGACAAATTACAAAAATAGAATAAAGTGTTTTGCATTTTATTTATAATACTTTTTCTGCAACCACAAACTCGCCCTCACCAACAATATCAATACCGGCACTTCTACTAATGGACCGATAACACCCACAAATGCCTGTGGCGAATGGATGCCGAACACCGCTATGGCTACGGCGATTGCCAATTCAAAATTGTTTCCAGTAGCCGTAAATGCGATGGATGCGTTTTTGTCGTAAGGAACTTTAAAGGATTTATTGATAAAGAAGCTTACAAAAAACATCAGTACAAAATAAATGATTAGCGGTATCGCCACTTTTACTACATCCATGGGCAACTCCAATATTTTATCACCTTTCAAACTGAACATTAAGACGATGGTAAACAGCAAAGCGTACAAGGTAATAGGGGAAATGGCTGGAACAAATTTTCTATTAAACCACTCTGCACCTTTTGATTTTATCAAAAAATAACGGCTTAAAAAACCTGTCAGAAAAGGAATACCTAAATAGACGAATACGCTTTCGGTAACATCTTTCATGGATACACTTACATTAAAATTGGCTAATCCTAATTTTGCAGGTAACACATTGATGAATAACCATACCAAAAAGCTGTAACTAAATATCTGAAAGATACTGTTTAAAGCGACCAACATCGCGGTATATTCTCTATTGGCCTTTGCCAGGTCGCTCCATACAATTACCATGGCAATACATCTTGCCAAACCTATCAGTATCAAGCCTGTCATGTAATCGGGCTCATCCCGTAAAAACAAAACGGCTAAACCAAACATCAGTACTGTACCGATCACCCAATTCAGCAATAGGGATATACCAATTACTTTTTTATCCTTAAATGCCCTGGGCAATAAGGAATAATCAACTTTTGCCAATGGCGGATACATCATTAATATTAAACCTATTGCCAACGGAATATTGGTAGTGCCAACGGATAAGCTGTTGGTTACATTAGAGATATTGGGAAAGAAATGACCCAAAGCCACACCAATTGCCATAGCAAGGAATATCCATAAGGTGAGGTAACGATCGAGGAATTTTAATTTTGGCTGCATCGCTTACTTATTAATCATTGAAAAAACATAGAACATCTCGGCAGCGATCTGCAAACTTCTTGCTGCATATATCTTCGATTGCTCATCTGTACCATCAGAGATTTTCGGGTCTTCAAATGTAATAGGAATTCTCTTTTCGGCCCCGGCAATAAAAGGACAACCGCCATCTGCTTGCGAACAGGTCATAATAGCTGCGAACGCCGATACAGGATTGAAGGGACTGTCATATTTTTTGGAAAAGCCAATTACAGGTAAAGCATTGTCACTGTACTTTATAGCATAAACAGGGTTATTGGTTGCTGCTATTTTGAAGATGCTAAAGCCCTGATTAGTCAATGTTTCTACCACTTTTGAAAATAAGGCCGTTTCTTCTGTACCGCCAGAATAACAATGTACATCTGAAATATTGAAATACGCACTTGCAACCTGTGCCCAAACCTGCGACAGATGGCTTCTGCGTGAATTATGCGTACAGATGAAATTGATATTTATTGCTTGATGATTGTCTGATTTTTGCTGTACAAAATCTATCAGCGGTTGTAATAAGGTTTTACGTTCTTCGCTGATGTTTTCGGGTTTTAATTGTTCGATTGTGTTTGATAATGTAGAAAACATGATAATGAAATTTTTAAATTAAAACTGATGTAAAATGTAACCTAATAATGCACCACCTAAAACAATAAATGCACTGTTTGTTTTTTTGAATTTGAATACCACAACCGCACCGATGAATGCAATTAATATAGTCCGCCAATCGGTAATGGTTTCTTTACCCATTGTAAAACAAATGGCGGTAATAATAGCAACAGATGCTACATTGACTGCATCCAAAAAAGCGGATAATGCTTTTGAATTGCGTATTTTTTTGACCAAAGGATTGAGTAAGGCAACAAATACAAATGAGGGCAGAAAAATTGCAATCGTTGAGATAACTGCTCCTGATAATCCATTAATCTGGTAGCCAATAAATGTTACCGAAGAAAAAACAGGACCTGGGGTAAACTGCCCAACTGCAATAGCATCCATTAATTGCTGCCGGGTGAGTAAGCCCGTTGCTACTAACTCCGTATCTAAAAAGGCGAAAAGAACATAACCACTTCCATAGAGGATGGCACCAATTTTAAGGAATATCCAGAACAATTTGGTATTTGTTTCAGACAGTAAGGAGCTTTGTGTAATTTGTAAGAATGCGAGCGGGATAAAACTCTGGAACGTATTTTTTGTGTCCTGAATGTAATATAAGGCCACTGCCAGTAATCCCGCTCCAAACATCAGATAGATTTCACTAATGCCGAATAATGACAGCATTAAAACAGCAATACCTACAACTGCCAATAATGTGGACTTGACAGATTGCTTTGCTAATGGAAAAACAGCTCCTATGATAACAGCGATGATTGCAGGTTTTATGCCATAAATAAAGGGCTGTACTTCTGGTAATTGACCATATTTCTGGTACACCCAGGCAAATATCCCGGTAATGAATACTGCTGGTAAAATAAAGCCCAGTCCCGCAACAATTAAGCCTTTCCAACCGCCTTTGTCATAGCCAATGTGTATCGCCATTTCGGTACTGTTGGGCCCGGGAATTAGATTAGTAGCTCCCAACAAATCCAGAAAGTGCTGTTCACTCATCCACTTTCTTTTCACTACCACTTCTTTCTGCATCATAGCAATATGTGCGGCCGGGCCTCCGAAGCCAATAAAGCCAAGCTTTAAAAAGAGTTTTGCTATTTCAGCTATCGGTATCATCGGTCAAAATTGTATTAACAACAACCACCTCCTGGTGTACACGTGTTCGCATTGTTTACAGGTAATTCAGCCAAATTTTTCTTTTGCTTTTCAGAAGGAATCCCGCAGGCATCCTGAGCCAGACAAGCAGTTGTTTTATTTTTCAATACAAATGTCTTTCCGTTGAAATCCAAATCGTATTTACCAATCGTTTCGCTCTGATATTCCACTTCAATTTCAGCGTCCTCAATACCCAATTTTTCTTCAGATAGTTTGATGATGTTTAGTAACTTGGTTGGCTTTAAACGATGTTCAAAATCGTCCGCATTCCACAACTGAAAGTTTACTACTTTTTCGGTACGGATTACACCGCCACAATCAATAAAATTTTTAGTGATTTGTCCCACTTCGGTAACGTGAAAATGTTCCGGTACAAAATTTCCGTTTTCTAATTGAAATTCAACATTGTCTAATGTGGGCAATAGTTTTTTGATTTTAGATAATTTCATTTTTAAATATATATAGTTATAATGCAATATTACGATAATTTTTTCCCAATTTTTTAAAGTAACTTACTTCTAGTGTATAAATCCAAGTTCTATATGAAAGTTGTTACTGCTGGCTGTATTCAAGTTTAGGCGCAGCAGTTTTGATCGGTAACTGTACCTATGATGTTTGAGAAATATTGGTTGAGTAAAATAAAAACCTTTTCGTCAATACAGTAGCATACAGAATTACCTTCAATTGATCCTTTGATTAATCCCGCGTTTTTCAGTTCTTTTAAGTGCTGCGATACGGTAGGCTGGGCAAGTGGCAGTTCGTTCACAATATCGCCGGTAATACAGCTGTTTACTTTTACAAGATATTCTATAATGGCAATCCTTGCAGGGTGTCCTAAAGCTTTTGCTATCGTAGCTATAGAGTTCTGTTGTTCGGTAAAGTGGTCAGTCTTTGTAGCTCCCATTGTAAAAAATAATTATATTGCAATATTACGATATAATATATGAAGCAACAAAAATTTCTTCTTTTTTTTTCAGAAACTTTAGGAGGTATTAAAAGTGTTGATATAATTTATGGCGTTTGAAAACCTTTGCTATTTTATCTAAAGCCCAACCTTATGTTTATTTAATAAATTTTTAGGGGAACGGAGGTTATCCTACATTTTAATAACCTTCTTAAAAAGTTCAATATCATAGCTATGCTTCTTCAAGTTCTATCTAAAGTGTCACCACAGTCGTTTAATTTACAGCATGTCGTGCAAACTTTAAAATAAAAAAAAGAAAGCGTATTTATAAAAAGAAAGACAAAGTCAATAGCGCGTTCATTCAACAAAATAATTAAATTTGGCTATTTAATTACATACAACGCTATTCACTATTGGATTTTACTATCAAAATATCCTGCTTCGGTGCTTCCGAATCCATTCCTATAATCAATGAACCTACTTACTTCATTGCTCTAATAGACGGTGATAGTTCTTTTTCGCTTGATTTTAATGAGTATGATATCCAAGGCAAGAATGTACTTTTTCTGTCGCCATATCAACTGTTAAATTGGGGTTCTAAAAATTTGAAAAGCATTCGTTTTCTACAGTTTCATGGTGATTTTTATTGTATAGAATATCATAAGGCAGAAGTTGCTTGTAATGGTATATTATTCAATAACATATACGATAAGCCTTATATTGCTGTTAATAATATTTTATTTGAGGAGATCAGTACGCTTTTCGATAAGGTTCAAAAAATTGGTAATGCTGGTACAAATTATGATTTGTCTGTTGTCAGGTCATACCTTCAACTTATACTTGCGCTATCTAGCAGGGAGAAACAGATCGATAGCAAAAATATTAAAATACTTTCCAACAAGTCTGACATTCTAAATTTCAAAGCAATGCTTGACACATCTTTTGCTACTTCAAAATCAGTTTCCTTCTATGCTGAACAATATGGTATGTCTGTAAATACATTTAGCAAAAAAGTAAAGAAACATTATGGAAAAGTGCCATCGAAGCTAATTCAGGAGCGTCTGACTCTCGAAGCAAAAAAACTTCTCCATCTAACCTATAAAAGCGTTAAAGAAATTTCAGCAGAACTGGGTTTTGAAGATGAGTTTTATTTCAGTAGGTATTTTAAAAAGGAAGTGGGCGTATCACCTAAAACTTTTCGAGAAAAGGTCGGCATTTCTATTGTAGCTGAAAAATCTATGTAATAACCGTATTTGTCCATTTTTAAGCAGGTGGTATTGTTGTATTTTTGAAAGAATTCTAAAAATACTGATAATGGAAAAATTTCTTAACCTGCTTGTCAATTCTCAAAATAGATTTATCAATTTTATGCGCATTGCCATATTTATAGTAATGGTGTGGATTGGCGGATTGAAAGTCCTTCCCTACGAAGCGGACGGAATAGTCCCATTTGTAATTAATAGTCCTTTTATGAGTTTTTTTTATCATAACACAGATCAAACAATAGTGAATGATCATGGCAAAGAAGTTGCAGAATATACCCTTTACAAGAATCCGGAAGGCAAAACAGTTCAAAAAAATATAGACTGGCACAAGCAAAATAATACCTATATTTTTTCTTATGCTTTGGGATCAGTTATTATTACAATCGGAATTCTTGTTTTACTGGGTATTTGGTTCCCTAAGATTGGTTTTTGGGGTGGTCTTTTGACCGCTGCTATGTCGTTTGTTACACTTTCATTCCTCATTACTACACCGGAAGTTTATGTACCTCAATTGGGTGGAGATTTCCCAACACCTCACTATGGTTTTCCTTATTTATCAGGAGCCGGAAGATTGGTGCTTAAAGATATAATTATGCTTGTAGGGGGTCTTATAATAGCATCCGAATCAGCGAAAAAAATAGTAACTGGTCGTTAAGTTCTGTAAAATGAAGTTTTTGCTGATAACGGACTAAAAACAACAACATGAAGCAATAAATTAAAGAGAGTATTTAATTTTAAGGCATTTTATTTAATCAGTAGACGGTTGATTATAGGAAGTACATAGAGCAGATAGGGGGAAGTGATTTGGATACAAGATGACAAAGAAATGCAAACACAAGAGAAAGTATTAAAGTAAGCAACTAAAGTTTATTTGTGCTTCGGTAAACTTATTAAAAGATGCTTTTAAAAATTCATTACATATTAAATCGTAAACTGATTATGGTTTGCTTAAAGCTTTTGGAAATGTAAAATTTAATACATCCCTTGCTCGGTTTGCAAATATTTAAAAATCAATTTTTCTTGATCTTTAACCGCTAGAGGATTTACTACAAAACGATATACAGTATTTGCGGATTTTAAATCATAAAGCAACAAATCAATCTGCCCACCATGTATATTTGCAAAAAAGCAGATTGGAATAGTTTATTTTTTTACACATTTCATGCTATCGGTTGTTGTAATTTTAAACTAAATTCAAACTCATTAAATACACCATCAATGCAGTTACAGCAGTGTATATAAGTCCGCCAAAAATAATGTAACCGGTTTTTTTGTGAAAGTAAGAGAATCTTCCAGGAAGTTTCTTTTGATAATAGATATTAGAAACCACAATTAAAAAAGTCCAAATTAGATAAGATAAAACAGCAACAATAATGTGTGAAAATAAAGTATATCTAAAAAAATCAGTATTATAATATACGCTTTGAGATGTTAAACTGCCAGAGCCACCGGCAGAAGTGATAAGTCCTTCTAATGACAAAACTCCGACAACACAGACAAAGAAGATTATATTTTGTATTTTTTGGTGTGACTTGTAATTTTTGTTTTTGGCTAATTTTACACCGTAATATACACCGAATGGCGAAAATAGTGTGATTATCAAAACAATTGTCATGATGGTAACTGTGAAATTCATTTTCTGATTATTTTATTTATGGATCAAAATTCCTATTATTTTTTTTGTTGTTGAAAAATAATCGTTGAACTTGAAGTTTTTCTCGATGAGTTCATTTTATGGTTGGTGAATAATGATTTCCTTTGCAAGTAAAAGCACATTAAAAAGGGTATGAAAGCATTTTCTAATCGAAATATTGGACTGGATATAATGGGATGGTCGATTTTGGCTATTGTTTTGTTTTTGTTCATTCCTATGCTTTATCCTGCAAAACTTCCTTTAGTTTATCATATTTACCATTTGGTTTTATTTATGGTTTTGTTTGGTATTTATTATTTTAATATTCAAATAGTCATACCGAAAACGGTAAACAAATCAATCAATTTCTTTTATGTCCTTTTGTTTTTGGGAATGTGTTTTTTAGTGGTGAGTTTGATGAATTTTGTAGAAACATTCCTGAATTTACAACAAGAAGTTTACAGAAGTC
Source organism: Myroides sp. (assembly GCA_036643355.1). GTDB lineage: Bacteria > Bacteroidota > Bacteroidia > Flavobacteriales > Flavobacteriaceae > Flavobacterium. The sequence goes on along the minus strand of JAVXSC010000001.1, from coordinate 156,663 downwards.
TGTATCCTGAAAAATTTTATGTTGCTTCGGAGCATAAATCTTATGCTAATTATTATGTTTTTTTTGTGACGGCGATTGTTCTAATGACCGGTTTTACCAATTTTTTGATTCGAAAGTGGAACACTGAAGAACGTAAAAAATTAGCGGTGCAGGAATTGAAAGCAAAAGCAGAATTGGGTAACTTGAAAGCGCAAATCAATCCCCATTTTTTCTTCAATACGTTGAATACTATTTATGCTTTGACGCACAAGGATGTCGAAAAATCGCAAGACTCACTGTTAAAGCTTTCTAAAATGATGCGCTATGCAATGAATGAGGACAATGAGGAGTTTGTTTCTTTGCAAAATGAATTGGTTTTCATTCAGCATTATTTGGATTTAATGTTACATCGCTTGCCTTCAAACGTAACTTTGGAATATCATATTTCCGAGAACCATTATGAAGCTAAAATTGCACCGATGATTTTGCTGACATTTATTGAAAACTGCTTTAAACATGGTGTTACTTCGCAAGAAGATTGTTTCATTAGAATTTCAACTGTAATAACAGAAGGGGGATTTATTTTAGAAACAGAAAATCCGTGGTTTGAAAATCGGGAAAAATCAAATGGAATCGGGATCGAAAATACCATAAAAAGATTAGATATACTTTATAATGACGGCTATAAATTGGAACAATCCATCATAGAAGGGAAATATTTTATTTCGCTAAAAATTAAATTAAAATGAAAATAAAATGCATCGCTGTAGACGATGAGCCGTTAGCATTGGAAATGATTCAAAAGGCAGTTGGGAAAGTAGATTGCCTTGACTTGGTTCAGTCATTTCAATCTGTTTCAAAAGCACTTAAGTATTTGGCTGAAAATACGGTGGACTGTATATTTTTAGATATTGAAATGCCCGATTTGAGCGGCTTGGAGTTCTCTAAAATAATAAATCAATTCATTAATAAACCCGAAATCGTTTTTGTGACTGCTTATCCTCAATATGTGATTAAAGAGTATCAAATCAAATCCGTTGGCTTTTTATTGAAACCTTTTAGTTTTGATGATTTTAATAACGTTGTAGAAAAAGTAAAAAACGGCTTACTGCTCCGAAGATTAACGGAAGATAAAATCGAGCCGTTTTTTATTAAAATAGAAGCAGAGCAAGTAAAAATAATTCCGCAAAAGGTTTTGTATCTGGAAAGTTTAGGTGATTATGTAAAGATTTTTCTGGAAAACGAACGTAAACCAGTCGTTCCTTTAATTACCTTAAAACGATTAAAAACGTATTTACCAAAAAGTTTATTTGTGCAAATTAATAGGTCTCAAATCGTGAATTTTCAAAAAATTGATTCTTACACAACAAGTGGGCTTTCAATTGATGGAAAAGATTTTTGCGTGAGTAATTCATTTCGGGAAGAATTTGAAATGATTAAAAAGTTGGTATTGTAAGTGTTTAAGAGATAGCATTTGGCGTAATAACCGATATAACAAAGAGATTAAAAATAACAAACCTTGAATAACCTGAACTGTGGTGTATCTTGTACATAAGTACGCTCTGCCGCGCTCTCATAATCAAAATATGACTTTAGAACAACAAATAAGACAAAAAATAGATCTCAAGACCAAACCTGTTGGTGCATTGGGGTATCTGGAAACATTAGCATTAAAAATTGCACTGGTTCAGCAGACGCTGACTCCCAGATTAGAAAGTCCTACTCAGATCGTTTTTGCGGCAGACCATGGTTTGGCAAAAAATGGAGTAAGCGCTTATCCACCGGAAGTGACTCATCAAATGGTCATGAATTTTCTGGCTGGCGGAGCTGCTATAAATGTATTTTGCAAACAGAACGGTGTAGCCATCCATGTGGTCGACGCAGGGGTGAATTTTGATTTTGCCGACCATCCGTCACTCATTAAAGCCAAGGCGGGCTATGGAACTCAAAGCGCACTTTACGGAAAAGCAATGACAGCAGAACAGTTGCGTTTTTGTCTGTCCGAAAGTGCCCGGATCGTAGACCATATTTTTAATAAAGGCTGCAACATCATCGGTTTCGGGGAAATGGGTATAGGAAATACCTCTTCCGCGTCACTAATAATGGCCTCATTATTAAGCAAACCAGTTGAAGAATGTATAGGCCGGGGTACCGGAGTGGATAATGAACAGTTACAGCATAAAACACACATATTAAAGCAGGTTATCGATTTCCACGGCTCCATAAAAGATCCTTGGGAAATCCTGCAGACTTTTGGCGGATTCGAAGTAGCGCAGATGTGCGGTGCCATGTTGCAGGCACACCAAAACAATATGCTGATAATGGTTGATGGATTCATTGCAACAGCTGCCTATGCTTTGGTTCATGCAGTTGAGCCTGCAATTGCAAACCGCTCCATCTTCTGCCACGTTTCCAATGAAAGCGCCCATCGTCATTTTCTGGACTCGCTTAACCAAAAAGCTATTCTAGATTTAAACCTGCGACTAGGAGAAGGTTCTGGATGTGCGCTGGCATACCCCATAATACAGGCTTCTGTAAACTTTTTGAATGAAATGGCGAGCTTTGAAACAGCCGGGGTTTCTACTAAATAAATTGATATGATTAAAAAAGAACTCACTTATTTCCTGACTGCGCTGATGTTTTTTACGCGCATTCCTGTCTCAAATAACCTGCAATATTCTTCGGATATCATGAACAACTCGCAAAAATATTATCCGATGATAGGGATAGTGGTCGGATTGTTCAATGCATTGGTCTTCTTCCTCATACATCTTGTACTGCCTATTGATATTGCCCTGATCCTTATGATGATCGCAGGCGTATTGCTTACCGGAGGATTTCATGAAGACGGTTTTATCGATGTCTGTGACAGTTTTGGCGGCGGTTATGGAAAAGAAAGGATACTCACCATTATGAAGGACAGTCGCGTGGGTGCATACGGCGCTATAGGCATCGTGTTACTGTTTTTATTAAAATATGTGGTCATGAAACATCTGGCTGAAACTTCTTTAACCGGCTTTCTGGTTATTCTGATAATTGCACACAGTACCAGCAGATACCTGTCGGGATTAATGATCCATACGCACCAGTATGTAGCAGATACTGATCTCAGCAAATCAAAACCCATGGCAAATAAGGCATTATCTGTAAAAATGCTGTTTATGGGAATGGCAGTTACTCTGTTACCGTATTTCTACTTCCAAAAACTGCTGGTCTTTTTAGTACTGCCTTTTGCCTATCTGGGAAAAGTATACCTTGGCTGGTATTTCAAAAAACACATAGGGGGTTACACCGGTGACTGCCTAGGTACGGTACAACAAGTAACGGAAGTGTTGGTTTATTTAGGATTTGTTGTATTATGGAAGTATATATAATCCGCCATACCACCGTAAATGTGGCTCAGGGAAGCTGCTACGGGCAAACTGATGTTCCTCTTGCGAGTAGTTTTGTAAAGGAAGCTAAATATTTAACTAAACAGTTGCCTCACGATTTTGATAAAGTTTTTAGCAGCCCCTCATCAAGGTGTGCACAACTGGCGAGAAAATTCCAAGGGGAAGTTTTCTTTGATGACAGACTGAAAGAGATGCATTTTGGCGAATGGGAATCTAAGCTGTGGAGTGATATTCCAACTGAAATTATCCAACCCTGGTACGATGATTTCGTAAATACTTCCACACCTCTAGGTGAGAGCTTCCTCGACCTATATAACCGAAGTTCGTCGTTTATTAATGAACTCAGGCATAAATCTTACCGGAAAGTACTAATCGTAACCCACGGCGGGGTAATACGTAGCCTTTGGACTTATTTATTACAGTACCCACTGGAGAATGCATTTAAAATTCCTGTAGGTTTTGGCGAAGTATTTCAATTTCATTTAGGCACGGAAGCGAAAGACGACTATATCATCAAAAAACAGTAAAAGGTTGTAGGCGGGCTATACAAGATCATGATTTACCTATTGGTTAATTTCAAACTTACTTTCTTTTCTTAATATAGTAGAATGTTCTGTTTTTTTATCCAGAATTTCAATAGGGTAGTATAAAGATTTTAGGTTTTTACCTGTAGATTTTATTTCTTTTAATTACTTGGTTTAAAAGTTGAGAGATGTAATATTCTTTTTGCGATTCTATAAAAGCCCTCATTTTTTATTACGTACCATTACCGCAGTAAGGATTATCAATAATTGATTAAAAGCAGACAACTGTCAGCTTTATTTATAAACTTTAAAAAAGAGTATTATCAGATTTAATAGCGTACCTTTAAAAACATCTTTGTTTTATTTAAATTTCACCTGCCCGGTTGGGTAGGTGTTTTATTTTTAATCATTTGGTATTTTCCATCTAAAGCGGTTTATTATCACTACCTTGTATAACTTATAAAATGCAATAGAAACTACTTAAAAAGTTTTTTTAAATCTTTAAATAATAAAATTATGAAAGTAGTAAGATGGCTTACCTATCCCGAATGCCGGCCACAGGAATCGGGTCTGTACATGGTAAACAGAAAATTAAATAATATGTATTTAACCGTTTTGTCTTATTTTGATATCGTTACCAGCCAATGGTACGACTCTAACGATCGAGAGAGTAATATAGAGTGGGTTAGTGCATTCAATCCTTTTAAGGTTAGATATGTTTAGCATGCATATAGGCAAAACAGACAGATTTATTCTTGTAGTAATTGCGGTTTTAGCACCGCTTTTAATCATTGCAACGATACATTTCTTGAATAGAAACGTAAAAAGTGTTTACGACAACGTACTTACAGAACAGTTAAGTCCCGAAGTTCTTTAATCGGAACTTAAATAAAGCACCTGAAAAATGGTGTTTTTTGTTATGTGTAATTTTAAGAAAACAAAATCTCCTCAAAGAAAAGGTTATTGAAAATAGTTCAGCCAGACATTTTGTAGCATCGCTACATAAAACAATTGAGGTGTAGATGATAGCGTTTAGCTTTAGGCTGCTTTTAAAAATTTATTTTTTGCGAGTGTTCGTTTTTGCAGTGTAGTAAAATCCTATAAACTCTTGTACAGTTATTGCAATTACAATAACTCCAACAGCGGTGCCTGCAAAAAACAGTGTGTATTTAATTAAATCGGTCATATTTGTAAAGATACCCATTATTAAATGGAATTACGCGTTTTGCAGCGTCCTTTTTTATTTAATGCGTGATATCGTTTAAACTATATCGTTGCTACTTATTAAAAAAGCATGTAAGATTGCTTGCGCTGTCAGAGAGTGTGAGTGATATTGTTATAATAAAATCAAAAAATATAGTTTTTGAAAATAAATATTTAATAATTTTAATTAAAAAAGTATAAATATTAAAATATTCTTCTACCTTTGTAAAGAATTTATTAACAGGCTTTTGTTTTTGCCTCTTCTGAAAAAGTTTAACCATCAATTTTTCTCTCTCAGTCTTGACTTTCCTCAGTTGCCACTTTTATTTTTAAAAAGATTTCATTGGCAAATCTGAAATGTGTCTTTAAGAAAGCACATACAAGATTTATAGTTTTCCCACAGGTAAAATATCAACAGTAAAATCATTGCACATTTCCGGTTATCCGTTAAGCCGATTAAAGAAGCTTTACAGGATTAAAAAAATGCAGACCGTAGCGGTGCGCTCATATAAGGAATTTGCAAACCAACAGCAGTATGAAACCGGTATTGCGGTACATATAATTTCAATTTTAATGAATTAAAATTATACTGCCTATCATGAAGGTATATACAGAACTTGGCTATACACAGAAATAACAAATAGAATAACTTAATACTGCCACCAACAGGATATCAGGCAGGTTAAGTAAAAATAACAGAATAATTAATTTAAATAAACAACGAGATGCAAGAAGGCACAGTTAAATTTTTCAATGAAACTAAAGGATTTGGTTTTATTTCGCAAACAAATGGTAACGAAGATGTATTTGTACACAATTCAGGATTAATCGAAGACGTACGTGAAAACGACGAAGTAACGTTTGACATCGAACGCGGACAAAAAGGTCTTATGGCGGTAAACGTTAAAAGAAAATAACAACAATCGGTTTGTTCAAAAAATAGGGGGTATACAAGTAATTGTGTACCCCCGTTTTTATGTGCTTTTTCTACTTTTTATAGAAAGACTAACCCTTGTAAGTCTAAATTATTTATCTTTTATCATATTTTCCTTAAAAACTTATAACGGACTTCTTGTTATAAACCTTGAATTTATAAATTTGCAGTCAGGAATGATCTATTTTTCCAAACGTTCTAATAATATTTAAACATTAACGAAATGACAAGTAAAATCATCGGAGCGGGTAATTATATCCCCTCAGACGCAGTAAGAAACTCATTTTTCGAAAACCATGATTTCATGGATAAAAATGGGCAGATATTAAAAGAAGACAATCACACTATTTCCTACAAACTGCATCAGATAACGGGAATCGAGGAAAGACGTTATGTCGATCAGAACACTGTAACGTCAGACATCGGATTTATTGCAGCTCAAAAGGCAATTGAAAAAAGTGGTATCAATCCCGAAACACTTGATTATATCATATTCGCGCATAATTTCGGTGATGTACCGTTTGGTACCGTACAGGGTGATACCGTGCCTAGCTTGGCAGCACGTGTCAAACATGCACTCGGAATTAAAAATAATTTCTGCGTGGCGTACGATCTTCTTTTCGGTTGTCCGGGATGGATCGAAGGGGTCATTCAGGCTAACTCTTTTATTAAATCGGGAATAGCGTCCAGATGTCTGGTAATAGGCGCAGAAACGCTTTCAAGGGTTGTAGACATTCACGATAGAGACAGTATGATATACGCCGATGGGGCAGGAGCTGTAGTAATTGAGGCTTGTAGCAGTGGGGAGGGTATTTTATCACATTTGTCCGCATCTCATACGCATAAGGAAATGGATTATCTTTTTTTTGGAAAATCATACAATAAGCAATCATCTGGCGAAACCAGATACCTCAAGATGAACGGTCGTAGAATTTACGAATTCGCTATCGTAAATGTACCGGCAGCAATGAAGAAGTGCTACGATGATTCGGGCTGCTCTATCGACAAGCTAAGCAAGATAATCATCCATCAGGCAAATGAAAAAATGGATGAAGAGATCGTGAAACGATTCTACGCACTTTATAGCAAAGAAATGCCGTCAGAAATTATGCCGATGGTGATAGGTAAGTTAGGGAACAGCAGCGTGGCAACAATTCCTACTTTACTTAGTATGATATTAGACAATGAGTTGGAAAATCATGAAATAAGTGTTGGAGATATTGTACTTTTTGCCTCGGTTGGTGCAGGAATGAATATAAACGCTATGGTTTACAGGTTTTAGTTACAGTATATATAAAGGCGGCACATATAATTTATGTTGCTGCCTTTTTTAATAGCATGCTTTTCTTAGTAGTTATAATCAAAGTTTTTTATATATTTAGCGAACTGATTTATAGTATATTACCTTTTTATATGAATAAAAAACACTATCTTTAAGAAAATCATTTTTTCCGCGAATATTGGTGAGTTTAATATCTGTCACCGGTTATATCTTCCTTATTTAAAAAAAATTATAAATAGATATTCCTGTATCTGTATTTTAAAAAAGCCTCGTAACAAACCTACGGGACTTAAATTGTAATTGAATAATATTTTTAATATCTAATTGGCTACTAAGAGTTTATATGATTGTCGTATAGATTTAGATATCGTTATATATCAATTGTTACTAACTATAGATGTTTTTTTAAACTCGAAAGATGTCTGGTTATTGACTTTAAAAGAAATTCGGAACAGAAATGATCACTCAATAATTGTAAAATTACAAATGCATGCAATTTAATTATAAAGAAATATTTATCGGAAAATTTATCAAAGATCGCGTAACAGAATTAGGAATGGGATCTGAACGTATTCTTAATTTTTAAAGATCAATGAACACGAACTCGAATTACTATATTCCGCTAAAAGCCTGGATTCGGTTATGCTGTTGAAATGCTGCAAATTGTTAGAGTATGATTTTTTCCGAATTTACTCGCACCATTTAACACATCGCGCTTAAATTCCCCGATATAAGTGAGGAATTTAAAAATATTTTAAACGCTAAAGAACTTTCAGTTTTTGAAGTAATAAGCATAAACAACAGGTTGTTTGGAGAAAAAAGAACAGAACAAACAGTTTTAGAACGCCGCTACAGGGCGTACGATAAGCAAAGCATTTTAACTATATTAAGATTTCAAAAAAAACAAAAACTACGTAGTTCTGAATTAGCGGTTATTTACGGTATCAGTAGAAATACAATAAAGAAATGGATTGATATTTTCGGCCACTTAATATAATTTTGCAGCTAATTAAAGTACGTAAATTTCATTGATATAAGATAAAAGGTGGTGCAGATTTATCTGCACCACCATACTTAAATAAAAACGAAGGCAATTTCAGTGTAGTGTCTTGAATTGATTTTCAATAAATGCAAGACACATATATTTTAAAAAATTCTTTAATTGATTAAAAAGCTGTTGGCATAAATTACTATTGAAATACCTCCAACTACAAGTAGTAATAAGGCTAAAAATTGGTCGTTTAATTTTTTTCTGTTTGTCATAATCTTACTTTTTCATTAATAGTTTAATTTAAACTTCATGTTGATCGTTTGCTTTAGATCGGGATATTAAATTTACTTTAACTGACTAACATTAGACTGGTGATTAAAATAGTAAAACACAATTGTCCTACTAATAAGTTCCGGTTTATATGTGTTTTTTAAAAAATTAAATCAAATACTTATTTACTTATACAGAAAATATTATTCCGAATAATTATATGATTATAAATCTAAATTTTGATGTTTGCTAAAGTTCAAATGTAGATATTGGTAAACCTTTAAAAACTCGTCCGCAGAACAAAGTTCATGAAGAAGTTATCAAAATTACGTAATTTATAATTGGTATCCTAACAAAGGCGCTTATAATAACAGTGAAGTAAAATTACTGCTGTTATATTTATTTTATTACATAAATATAAGGGCATTTTTATTTTAATTGCGTTTATAGTCTATAATCCTACTTACAACGTCTTTGCTTTTAAAAGATTTAACACTTTTTAAATTTCTATTTTTGGAAGTGTATTAAAAGTTTTAATGAAATTGCATGTAAGCCTAATCCTAACCCCTCAACTAAAATACAATTTCAACCTATGCAATTTTTGCCTGCTCTAATTATGATATGGTTCTTAGGATAGCTTTTCTCAGTAATATTCTTCTTAAGTTCAAGTTTAGATGCTGTAGAAACAGCTGTATTTTATCTAATATATGGTCAATATTCATTTGTTAGTACAGTTCTTTTTTAAGGTTAAAAGCTAAAGGATTAGAGATTTTAAACGGTGCAACACCCAAGCCGAAACTTTCAACTAAAATATAAATTTTACAGAAGCACGAAATGTGCATTAAGCAATTTCCGCCCGCTATTGCCAACTGCGAAGCAATCATCCAAACCACTAGAAACAATAAATAACTATGAGATAAACGCTTACATTATGCCGTTTTATATTTCGATTTGATAAATTCTTGATTCTTCTTCCCAAGGATGATAACCTTGACCTATATACTTAAATCCGTATTTCTCATAATAACCTATATGGTCTGTACATAAATTCAAGTATCTAAATCCGAACGCTTTCGTGTCTTTTTTAGCCTTTTCTATAAGCAATGCACCATAAGCGTTTCCTCTATATTTTTCTTCAATATATAGTGCACAAATCCAAGGATATAGATCCATTCTGCTTATAAAATCGTTTGTTATTAATCCCGCACAACCAATTATTTCTCCCTCCTTTTCTAATATGTACCATTGAGGTAAAGATTGTGTGCCATTAATACTGTTTGAAATACAATCTTCATAAATAACGGGTGAAATTTCAGACCAACTATCTTGAAAATACTTTATTGCTCTTTCTTTATATTCTGGATTTTGTCTTACTGATATTATCTACATTAAAATTTTATTTTTATTTACATTCGCTCTTCTAAAATGCTATATAACTTTTCGTGGCTTGGCGATGGTGGGCATATCGAAGCAGAAACTATCAACTAAAAAACAAATTTCTCCCGAAGCACAAAAGGTGAATTCTAGGCTTTCATCGAAACCATTAGAAATAATAAATAACGATGAGATAAACCCTTTTTCTGTGCAGCTTTATTTTTTAGATTTATTCCATTGCATAACATACTCTTTCTCTAAAGTCGGTTGGTCAGTTGATTCCGATAAGATTATAAAGTCTTTGGATTTATAAAAGTTTACACTTTTATCATTTTTTTGATAAACGTTTAATTTCAATTCCGTTCGTACATTCTTAGCATAGTTCAAAAGTAAAGTTCCAATTCCTTTTCCTTGTTGTTCTATATCAACAAAAATTGATGCAATATAATTTTCGCTTAATGCAATAAATCCTAAAATAGTATCAGTTTCTTCTACTATATAAACTTCTGAATTTGGAAGATATTTTTCAATCATTAAAGATTTATTATTTGTCCAATATTCTTTACCGAACTGCCCATTTTATTAACTATGTACTGTCATTCCGGACTTGTTCCGGAATCTCCAACATATAAAAACCAAACAGCTCAACAACTCCAAACCCCGTCAGTTCAAGCGATAGTCGAGAACCAATACATCCAAACTAAAAATAGCAGTTTGCTGTCACCCCTTGCTTGACAAGGGGTCACACAAGTAGAGAGTGAAGGGAATCTAGTATTATTAAAATAATACCAAGGACGTAAAGTACAGAAACCGAAATGAATCATCAATATAAAAACAATAAGAAACAAAAAATATATGAAGCTTTTTAACGATACCGACCTGTTTGCAACCGGCACCCGCGGCACCCGGGAGTTCGATCTGCCCGATGCAGATATAATGCTCATTGATAATTTCTTCAGTAAAGAAGAATCTGACAGTTTTTATGATAAGTTGCTGACAGAAACCCAATGGCGTGAATATGAAATGCCCATGTACGATAAAATTGTAACCGCACCCCGCATGATCTCCTGGCATCAGGATAAAAAGGACGGTATTCCCTCGGGAAATGCACCTGAATTTACTGCCGACTTAAATAAAATACGCCAACGGGTAGAAGAACAAACCGGTCTCAAATTCAATGCGGTACTTTTAAACCTGTACCGTAACGGCAGCGACGGTGTTTCGTGGCATAGCGACAAGATCGATAAATCGGGTATCAATCCAATTATTGCATCTGTGACTTTTGGTGAAACACGCATGTTCCGCTTAAGGCATAAATTTCGGAAAGATGTTCCACAACTCGAAATACCGCTGTATCACGGTTCGTTCCTTATTATGGCGGGCAAAACCAATAGTTTCTGGGAACACGCAGTTCCTAAAACCGCTAAAGAGGTACTGCCCAGAATCAATCTTACCTTTCGCAGGGTTATCAGGTAAAAGCAAATTCTTTACAACAATATACCAATTACATATTACTCGGCTTTTCCTCAAAATGTTCGTTTAATTAATCAATGATTTTCAAAAGATTTGTAAAGTATTTTGTCATTCTGAACTTGTTTCAGAATCTCATCCTAAATTCAAAATACATCTGTCTTCCATTAAGCTCTAGTTCTTAATTCTTAATTATCCTGTCATTCAGAACGAAGTGAAGAATCTCATTCGCATCGTTCTAAATGTCACCATGTAAATAAACTAAATGTTCATGAAAATAGTAATGGCTGTAGTACGCTCTTAACCTTTGGCGCTGAAAGGCTTCTTTATTCTTTCAATATCTTGCGTTGTTCAATATTATTTCTGGTAATAAAATTATACCCTAAATCATATACTACGGTTTCGTTTTCTAGTTTTATTTGGTAAAAACGACCATCAGTGTACATTTTTTCTCCTTCCTCCCAAAAATAATCAGTAGTAAAATAAAGAGGTTTAAATTTCTGATCAGAAACGGTAGCTTTCATCATTAGTTCCTGAAACAGAAAAAACACCTCAGATTCATACATAGGGTAATAGTGTTTTTTATCTGCAAAATATATATCGCCAAAAAAATCAAAAGGTATGCTTGCATTAATCTTTTCCAGTTTCTTACGCAGATATAAATAACTTAAATCGTTATAAGCCCAGATAAATTCAGTAGGCGCATGTCTGCCATAATCAGAAACAGATTTCACAATAGTATCATTTCGCACAAAGGTTACCGATATAGTTTGGTCATCCGTCCATGATGCAGCATAATGATTTTTTAAATCTTTAATAGCGCTTTGTTTAAAATTTTCTTCAAAGTTTTTAAATTCTTGTAAGCTTATTTGCGCTTTATACAAACCAGTCTTATCGGTATATTCAATGCCCCAAAAAAAGCATTGCGCCTGCATTGTCAATACTTATACTGAGAATAGGGCAGCTTCCATAACATCCCGAACTGGACATGATGATCTTATCGTAATGCTCCATAGCATCCGTCTTGTAGGTTAATTTAGCGTACATGTCGTAGCCGTTACCTGCAACAAGTTTTAAAGTGTCTTTCGTTAATGAAAGTATTTTATAAGCATTCCATTTACCATCTGCTTTGTGGTACATTTTTAAGCTGTCACTAATAATTCTGTAGGTTGTTCGGGTACCTAAATAGTCTTTTCTCCCTTTTCCGTTGGTTCTGTAAAATCCTATTTTATAAGAAACATCTTTTTCATTGATAAAGTGAAAACCGGGAACAAAATAATCTTCAAAACCAGAATCTGGAATATATTCAGGATCACTTTCATCCAATTGTGGCTGGTTACTTTCATGTTTTATAAATTTCCATTGCCCTGTAATGTCTTTCGTTTCATACTTGTTGGAAGTACACGAATATAAAATCATTACGCAGAAAAGTAAGTAAACAATACGGTTGTTCATAAAGTAGTTTTAATTTAAAAATACTGTTTGTTATAAAAGCTTATATACAAAAGCAAATAAAAACCAGAATCCCATTATAAGCTTTTGTTTGACAAAAATAAATGGCCAGGAATATTCAAGTAGTTTCTTACATTGTAAGTTGTAGTTCCGAATTTTGTGTTACAACCCAAGTGTCTTTATTATTTCTTCCACTTTTTTTTCAGTAGAAGCAAGTTTCTCTTTGCAGAAAACGATCAGTTTCGATGCGCGTTCTACCTTTTCAGCCAGTGCGTCTATACCAATGCGGTCGTTTCTTAAATCATCAAGAATCTGTTCTAATTCTTGTTCTGCTTTTTCGTATGTAAGTCCTTCCATATGGGTGTATCTTCTATTTTAGCGTTAACTATTCGGTCGTAAAGTTCAATTTCTATAAAATCTCCTTTTTCAAGCATAGTGGTATGTTTTACAATTACCTCTTCTTTCCTTACAAGTGCGTAGCCTTTTTTTAATAGTGCTTCAGGATGGTAAAGGTTCGGATAATGTTCCCAATCGTCAAGTTTGCTATTTGCCTGTCTAAGTTTCATTTTTGTAAGGTAGTGCAGTTGCTCCGTCTTTTGCTTTAACGGTGTTCTGGCTTCGCGCACTATATAGCTGCTGTATAACTGTAGTTGTTCCGCTTGTTCATTCCTTATCTGTAAGGCTTGCTGTGTTTGTTTTTTTGGCAGCATACTCAGCTGTTGTAAAGCTTTGTCCAACAGTGAATGTGCCTGTACCTGTTCTTCATTTACCATAGTAAGTATACGGTTGGTAAGGGTGTGCAGGGTTCCGCGCTCCATTCGGGTCAGAGCTATACTAAGTGCAGCAAATTCAGTAATATGGTGTTTCATATCTTTACTCAGCTGCTGCAGTTTTCGCTCGTATGTTTGCCTTATGCCTAGATACAAAAGCTGTATGTGGTTTTCAAATTCAACAGTACGTTCTACTATAAACGCCCCTGCGGCACTGGGTGTTTTCAACGCGGTATGTCCTGTAAGGTCTGCAATGCTGGTATCGGTTTCATGACCAATACCGGTAATAACGGGTAGGGGGCAGCTGCCTATTGCTTTTGCCAGTTCGTAATCGTTAAATGCCTCCAGGTCAAATCTCGATCCGCCTCCGCGCAGCAGTATTACTGCATCAAAATCCCCGTAGGGTATTTTCCCAAGCTGCTCGGCTATTTCTTTTGCAGCGGTATCTCCCTGTACCTTTGCCGGAAAGTTTTCTATATGGTAATCATATCCATAGGAGTTTTTTTTCAGCTGGTTCAGAAAATCTTCATACCCCGATGTGTTGGGCGATGCTACAAGTGCAATTCGCTGAATCACTTTTGGCAGTTTGTGTTGTTTGTTTTTTTCTAAAATACCTTCCTTCAGCAGTTGTTCCAGTACCGCCTTCTTTTTGCGTTCCAATGCGCCAAGGTTGTAGGTTACGTCCACTTTCGTAATAACGAACGATAACCCGTAAACGGTATGGAAAACGGCTTTGCAGTAGCACATAATTTCGCTTCCCGGTTTAATGATCTGCTCAAAATCCGTTCCCAGCTCTTCTTTCAGATATGTTGCTGTATAGTTCCATATCTGGGCGGTACTTTTGGCAAGAATGGTTCCGTCTTTTGTTTCTACCAAATCCAGATAGTAGTGTCCGTTCCGGTCGCTTTTTACATGCATCAGTTCTGCCTTCATCCAAAAATATACCTCGTTCATACGCTCGTCAAACACTTGTTTGATGCGGTTCATGATAACCGATAGGGAATAGGCTTTTTCTGTAATCACAGCTTCATTTATTGGTTTTATAAAGGTAAGAATTTAGCCATTATAAAGTTCATAATTTTTAATACGCAGTTTGTTTGTCACGATGTTTAATCATAAAAAAAGAGGTTGCAGTATAATACTTGCAACCTCTTAATAACCAAAAAAAACACTTATGAAGTACAAAGGTAATTATTTTTATATGCGCGCATATAAAATTTTGTTTTTTTTAACTACTTATTAAATGTTTCCATCTCATCTCTTGCCAAACTGCCCGGTTTTTCCCTAACTGAATACTGTCATTCCAGACTTGTCACCGAATCTGTAACATGTAAGACCCAAACAGCCGTCAGTATATTAATTCGTATTAATTTATGTTTAGAAAGCTAAAAATTGGTAGCATTTTAAAATCGTCTGATCATTATTTTGTGACAAATTTTTAGCGGTGGCATTTCTAAAAACAAACAAACTTATTTTAATTTTCTCAAAACAATTCTTCTGCCAGTTCAAAGTTCACTGCAGCACCCGCCATGCTTCCGGCAGAAACGGCGTATGCTATCGAACGCATAGGAGTAGTGCAGTCTCCACATGCAAAAATTCCGGGTACGCTTGTCCGTCGTGCCTTATCAACAAGAATATAGCCAGCTTCGGTAAGTGCGCAACCCATCTGTCTCGGTATATCACACGACTGCTCTAAATCAGGAACGGCATACACAGCGGTAAAATCTTCTGCGGTGCCGTCTGCAAACACCAAAGCATGGACATGTCCGTTTTGATGCGCTATTCTTAATACTTGTTTTTGCGTAACCGCTATACCATTTGACTCGAACCTGATGCGCTGATCTTCCGAAAACTCAGGTACTCCCTTAGTAATTATAGAAATCTGACCTGTAATATTGTGCGCAAGTACTGCAATTTGGAATCCTTTAGCTCCGTTTACTAATACGGCTGTTTTTTGTCCTCTTAATTCGTACCCATGGCAATAAGGACAGTGAATAACGGAGATACCCCAACATTCTCGAAAGCCTTTGATATCCGGAAAAATATCACGTACACCTGTTGCAAATATTAATTTTCTAGAAAAATAACTGTCACCATGCAAAGTTTGAACGTTGAAACCCTTTCCGTTTTTTTCAGCTAAAACTACTGTATCAGTTTTGGTTTGGACCGTTTGGTAGTGAAGAAGCACTTTTTTTGCCTTTGCTAAAATAACTTCAGGCGAGTCGCCGTCATGAGTAAAAAAATTGTTAGATTGAGTTGCTGTGCGGTTACATGGCCTATCATTATCTATTACCAACACTTTTCTGCTAAAGCGCGCGAGTGCTATTGCAGCAGAAAGCCCGGAATAGCTGCCGCCAATAATGATTGTATCAAAATCTTTATCCATAAATTATTTAATTAAATCTGTATGGTACGGGTCATCCGCGTTCTTTGCAGATGTGATGTAGACCACAAAAAATATACCTAAAGTGTAGTATATTAATTATTGAAATAGACTAACGTAAATGGCTCGCGACTCTTAAAACAGTAAAAGAGATGAAATTATAACTAAACACTCTGACTCATAATGTAAAATACACCTGTTAAACACCTTACTTCAATGACTTAATGTACCACGATTATTCCAGTGAATTTGCATAGTAGGTCACGATGCTTATAAGTTTACATAATAAAGGCCGTTAAGTAATATTATTCAGATTCAGGTGTTCAGTATATTGAATCTGGGTAAGCCGCGTGTACTTTAATACTTGATATCGTTTAAGATCTTCTACTTCTTCTTCTGTAAACCTATCTTTTGAATCATAGAGAAAAGAATGAATCATATAGCCGTTGTCAAGACCATTTCTTTCGTAAGCCTGAATTATGAAGTATCCGTGATTAACTAAATCTGGCAATTTCAGTTTTTCCAAAGGTTCAAAAATCAGATCTTCATCTATCTTGTAAATAATGTTCATTTTAAGTCATTTTTAATTTACTTAAATATACTGATTAATTTGGAATGTGTGAAACGGATCCTGTCGCTTTTTCCATGAATTGTCACTTGAAGAAAAGTTTGTTACTTCTGAGCAAAGATCTAACGTACAGATTTTTTCCCTTTCTGACGAGCTAGGCATTACCGTTAATAGCATAAAGAAAACCAATTTACAGAAGTTCCGCTAGTATGCTATTAGGATTATATCCACCTGGTTATAAGCAAAATAAGTCGGAACTTATATTAATAGTAACATTACGATTTTGTTTTTATTAATTTCCATAAGTGCTCCCTTGTTCGTCCTGACAGTATAACAACCCTTATCGATTATTTGAACCTTTTTCTAATAAAGTTATAAACTGTGGATGCCTTTTTTAAACTTGTAATTTTCTTGTAGCTTAAATTTTTTCTACGACTTTTCGTCTGGAAATAAGAAAAAATCATTCCGGTTTACTGCTAAAACCTATAATAAGTTAGTAACCGTTTTTCTTTTTGCAGTTAAATCATTATTTTTAATAATCATTATTCATGATTCATGAGGAAAGGGCATGTATATGGCTCTGTAAAAAAAACATCCTAAAGCACTGTGTCTCTTCCATGTTATCCTCGAATCATTAAATGCTTTTGGCAGTTGTTCAATTTTAAATTGGAGTTTTATGAACGAAGAACTTATACGCATCTCTGCATCCCTACCTTCTTGGTTATGGAATTTAGCCATTATACTTTTCTCAATACTGTTAGGTATTATTATTAAAATAATACTTATACCGCTAGTAAGTAAGGTAGCTATGGCACAAGCGTCATATTCCTTGTTCAATTCATTCATCCGACGATTTAACAGACTGCTCAGCGTCCTTATTCCCCTGCTTGTTTTTAACAGCTTAATACCAATCACCCGTTTTGGTGAACAAACGCTGTTGCTTGCCGGTAAAATAACTGAAATACTGCTTATTAGCTGCTTTGCTTTGGTTTTTATAAAATCGATCAGTGTATTGGAAGACTACCTGTACCACCGTTTCAACATCAATAAGGAGAATAATCTGCGCGAGCGAAAGATCCAGACGCAGATTGTATTTATACGTAAGCTGCTTGTTGCGCTCATCATTGTGTTTTCAACTGCGATCATTCTTCTTAGTTTTGAAAATATGCGAAAAATTGGTGCAGGGCTGCTCACAGGTGTTGGTGTGGGTGGTATCATCATTGGTTTTGCAGCGCAGAAATCTTTAGGTAACCTGCTTGCCGGTTTTCAGATAGCCTTTACACAACCCATACGTTTAGACGACGTACTGATTGTGGAAGGTGAATGGGGAAAAGTAGAGGAAATTAACCTTACATACGTGGTGGTAAATATATGGGATAAGCGCAGGCTGGTGTTGCCTATACAGTATTTCATAGAAAAACCGTTCCAAAACTGGACGCGCACCACAGCAGAGATACTTGGTACCGTTTTTATCTATACTGATTTTACTGTACCGGTGGATAAGTTGCGTCAAAAACTAACGGAATTGCTCAGTGTCCATCCGCTTTGGGACGGGCAGGTAGCCGTTTTACAGGTTACCGATTTAAAGGAAGAAACAATGGAAATCCGCTGCTTGATGAGTTCCCGGAATGCGGGTCAGGCATTTGACCTCCGCTGTGATATCCGGGAGCAGATGATCGAATACATCCGTATAAATTTTAATGAAAGTCTGTCAAAGACACGGGTAGAGTTTAGTAAAAAAGAAAACGAAAACTGTAAATAAAAAATACGGCAGTCTGCGGTAATTGGCATAGAATTTTCATTGAATTGTAGTATAAAAAGAGACTAATTAGCCAAATTGCCCTAATTTACTTTACTCGCATCACGGCTTATAAGTAATGAAAAAGATATTATGAGAAGATTTGTAATGGGTGATATTCACGGTGCTTACCCGGCACTCTTACAGTGCCTGACACGTTCGGGTTTTAACTATGAAGCAGATTTGCTTATACAGCTTGGTGACATTGTAGACGGATATGACGAATCATACTGCTGCGTTGAGGAACTGCTTAAGATAAACAACCTTATCTGCATAAAGGGAAATCACGATGTTTGGTTTTTGGAATTTATACAAACCGGGCAACATCCTAAGTTCTGGGGACACGGTGGAGAAGCAACACAACTATCTTACAAAAGAAAGACAAGTAGGCGGACAGCTATACATTATCCCAAAAGTTTCGGCATCGACTTGTTGCCACAGGATATACCTCAATCACACCGCAACTTTTTTTTAAATCAGAAAAGCTACCATATAACGGAAGATAACTGTTTATTTGTTCATGCCGGATTTAAACCTTACCTGACATTGCAACAGCAGGGAGACAACCTTTATAACGACAGAAGTTTTTGGCAGGAAATAAATAAGTACAGAGACGGTGTTATTCCCGAAAAATTTAAGGTAATGCAACCTTACCTGCAAATATATATTGGTCATTCGCCTACTACAAAGTCTGGAACGGATCAGCCTATACATATTCTCAACATTACGAATATGGACACAGGAGCAGCAAAAGGAAATAACGGCCGAATCACGATTATGGATTTAGACAGTAAGGAATACTGGCAGTCGGATCAGGTAGATCATATTTTGTACCATAGGTAATGAATCACGACTTCATACTGTTGATAATTTTGTGATGATACAAATTAAATTACAGTGCGTATATCTATTTAGCAAAGGTGTCTGACACTGCTGAAGCATGAAATAAATTAAAAGAAATTAAATAACGAACAATAATCTAATATGAATGAAATTCTAACAAAAAGTAAAAGTGCAGTTGTTGTAATGAGTCTGATTTTCGCCCTTGTGCTTCTAGTATGTCTGGCGCTGCTTACATATGATGCTGTTAAAATCAGCGACATCAGTGACTTTACTGTCATCATGTCAAATTTTTTTAATCCCTTTCCTTTTATTTTCTATATTGTTAATCTCCTCTATAGCTGTTTATGTTCTCAAAGAAGCAAGCGAAGTTTTTAAAAAGCAGTTTTCAGATGCAACCCAAAACAAATCCACAGAAAGCTGTCTCGAAAACCTCAAGTATCAGATCAGTATTTTAAACGCAGATATAGCGAACTTCACTTTTGTATTTGAAAAAGAGGGTAGTAAAACCGACATTGATGAGGAGTACAGGAGCTGCCATTATAATGGAGTTCAAGGGCTGTGCTGCTTTTTATCAGACTATTATGCAGACGCAGTAAATAGCAAAAAGAATATTATAGGTAGGGCATACGTCGCCCAACAATCCAACTATTTGCTGGCTGCGAGTGTCTTGACGCATTTTTTGTACCTCTACAATATTGTTTTAAACAAGGATAATGAGAGCGAAGAGCTAAAAAGTATTCAGGAGCTGCTGGATTACTTCTATAGAAGTAAATTGGAAAATGCCGTGAATATAATAACTAACAGTGGGAGAGTAGGTACTTTGGAAAAAAATGCAGACCTAATCAAGGTAATTTATAGGTAAGAAATTTCTGGAAATGTTCAAAACTTACTATGTAATAATGTGTTCATTTCCTAATTTTAAATGCTAAATGAGGGTGCATTCAAAAGTGTTTTAACAATTTCGAAATACATTACATTTTTCTCTCTGAAAATGACCGTCCAAGTAAAAACTATATATGTGATAGTGCAACCGATTCGCATGCCACCCTCAAGATCGAAGGGTCACTGACCTGCAGCTTTTTATTTTATACATTCGTTTGCTCTTGATAATTACTTTTAAACGAATAATAATATTATATATATAATTTACTCATTTTGTATAATTTAGCAGCATTCTGATTACTTGCTCTAATAATTAACGCTATAATTACGGAAAATAATTACATACTTTTAAGTTGTCTGACTACAACATTCAAATACTAATAATGAAAATAAGAACTTAAACACCCATTGGGTATTTCCACCTTCAGGCACTCTGCATTCGCGTTAAAAGGAATGTTCATACAGTTGATAGAATTGCAGCCAAACTTTAATAATAACTTCATTTTTCGTTAACAAGACTATCATGGCTTGCTGTTTGAATTACATTCACTGAACTTCAGATTTAAAATTGTGATGAAGCGATTTTATATTCAAGGTTTTAAAACCTTATTTACCAAAATCATAAAATATGTTTAGAGGAAAGAGTACTGTAAATAAAACACTTATAGCTATAATCCTGATTATATTGGGAGGTGCTGCCTTACTTCTGTATTCGTACGGTCTGTAAGCTATTATTGTAAATAATGTGAAAACGGGGCCGACATAGGCACAGACTGAAAGAAGCCAACTAAACAATAAACCTTTGTATTCCATAGGTTATCAAAGGTATATGTTGTAAATTAATGATGTAATTGATAATAGCAATTTTTATGTCTTATGAACTTTCACAGCAGCTGAAATCCGACGGTTTCAGTATAAATACATTGGCGGCTGTTATACACAGGAACAATGGTAGACGTTCATTCAATACAATGGAATATTATTGTATTTATATCGTTTTTACTAATACAACCGTAGTTGTAGAAGATGTCGAATATGATATCGAAGGGCCTGCCCTTGCTTTCATAGGACCTTCCACTAATATCTTATACAAACAAAGTGCCGAAGAAGACAGTAACTATGTGGTTGCTTTCTCATCTGCCTTTTATGATAGATCTGCAAGCGACAGTCTGTTTCTCAACTCGGAGCTTTTCTATAATGACAGTCAAAAGATTTTTATTGCACCAACTATCGCAACGGCTTACGATATTAAAAAGTTTGCCGTAGACCGCCTGGCGCTTTATGAGTCAGCAGAGAAGGGTCTTTACGTGTCAATTGCGCACAATACCATCGAAGCACTGATACTTTCTGGTATGCTTTATATTTCTAAATCCAGTGTGGGTAATACGGCCGATAACTTTTCGCACATCGATAAGGTTAATAAGTTCAGGGTACTTATGAATAAAGATTACAGGTTGAACAAAACGGTAAAATATTATGCCGATCAACTCCATGTAACACCTAGGCGATTGACAGAAATGACCGAAAAGGTTTCTGGTAAAACGCCTAAGCAGCTCATTACCGAAAAAGTGGTTCAAGAGAGTTTAAGGCTCCTTAGACACAGTAAATTTACCATTACGCAGATCGCTTACGAAATGGAATTTAACGATGAAGCCAACTTCTCAAATTTTATAAAGAAAAATCTTGGGCAGACTCCCCGTGAATTACGGGCAAAAACAGGTGTTTTAAAGAACAGGCAGAATTAGAAATTAAATTTATATATCTAACTAAGCTTATCCAGATGCATTTCATAACCGCAATCTCCCGGCACTTTCTGGTAACACTCCACAAAGATCATTTTTGTAAAATTTTAAATTATGTAAAGCTGCTGGCAGGATAGTTGTAGTCAGTATAACAAAAAAAGTTATGAATTCATGTCTGCAAAAAGATATTCAGAAAGCTGATGAACAGGAAATTTTTCTGAGCGATGTAATCAGTGGATTACATCAGAAACCCAAAAAACTTTATTCAAAATATTTTTATGATGAGAAAGGCGACAGTCTTTTTCAGCAGATCATGGAAATGCCTGAATATTACCTCACAGATTGTGAGTTGGATATTTTCAAAAATAAAACGGCAGAACTTCTTGCGAATATAGTATTGGACGGAAGTCCTTTTGACCTGATTGAATTGGGTGCCGGTGATGCGCTCAAGTCTGCACATCTTTTAACATTAATGGCAGAAAATAAAATAGAATTCACTTATATGCCTGTAGATATATCCGGCAATATACTCTCTGTATTAGATAGAAATTTAAGAAAACAGATTCCTTCACTGGATATTCAATTACTTCAGGGCGATTATTTTAAGATGTTGCACAAAGCAATCCATGGATCCGATCGAAGAAAGGTGGTGCTTTTTCTGGGTGGTAACATTGGAAATATGGAGGTGGAAGAATCGTATAAATTTTGTACCGAACTGCATAACAATCTTAAGAAGGGCGACCTGCTTATTACAGGTTTCGATTTTAAGAAAAACCCGCATACAATCCTAAATGCCTATAACGATCCAAAAGGTATAACAGCATCCTTTAACCTCAATCTGCTGGCTCGTATAAATCGGGAGCTCGGTGCTGATTTCGATATTGCAAATTTTCAACACTATCAAACCTACAATCCGGTATCCGGTGCATGCCAAAGTTATCTTTTCAGTTTAAAGGAACAAATGGTAAGTATCGGTGAGCATAGGTTCATATTTAATGAAAATGAATTTATCTACATGGAAATTTCTCAAAAGTACAGTCAGAAAGATATTGACAGGCTTGCATCAGAATCTGGTTTCCGCATCATCAGCCATATATCGGATTCCAAGAATTGGTTTGTAGATTCAGTATGGCAGGTTGTATAAAATAGTTTATATATGAAGAACGATCTTATTATCAATACCACCAGTACCGCAGCCGAAGTTTTGGCGCAGAAGTATTCCGAAGTTCGCAGGCACACTGTCGAAATCTGTAAACCGCTTGCAACGGAAGATTATGTTGTACAGCCGATTGCCGATGTAAGTCCCCCAAAATGGCATTTGGGGCATACCACATGGTTTTTCGAAACATTTATTTTGCAGCCTAATCTTCCGGATTACAAGGTATTCAATCCGCAGTTTAATTTTGTTTTCAACAGTTATTACGAAACGGTAGGGGCAAGGGTTATACGCACCGACCGTGGAAATCTCAGCAGGCCTTCGGTGTCCCAGGTGTATGAATACAGAAAGTATGTAGATGAAGAAATGCAACGTTACCTGCTAGGTAGTTCATATGCACTTTCGGTACAGTCATTAATCCTGTTGGGACTTAATCACGAACAGCAGCATCAGGAACTCTTGCTTACAGACATAAAATATATATTGGGACACAATCCGCTTTTTCCCGCCTACAAAGAGAATATCCAAGCAAAGAAAACTGTTACCGCTAAGTTGAATATGATTCGTATGCAGGAAGGAGTGTACGAAATAGGTTTTCAAGGGTCGGATTTCCGTTTTGATAACGAACTGGGTAGACACAAGGTTTATTTGAACAATTTCGAAATTGCCGCCAGTTTGGTTACTAACAGCGAATACCTGCAGTTCATGGAAGAAGGCGGCTACAACGATTTCAGGTATTGGCATTCAGAAGGTTGGGAATGGGTGAAACAACAGCAATTAAATGCACCAATGTATTGGTATTTCATAGACGGTAAATGGCTGCATTATACCTTTTCAGGACTGAAACAAATAGATTGGAATGATGCTGTTTGCCATGTAAATTTTTTCGAGGCGGCTGCATTCGCAGCATGGAAAGCAATGCGGCTGCCTACCGAAGCAGAGTGGGAAGCAGCATCGCAATATTTTGACTGGGGCAAACGGTGGGAATGGACTAACTCTGCATACCTGCCGTATCCGGGTTACAAGAAAGAAGCTGGTGCTGTAGGTGAATACAACGGTAAATTTATGGTAAATCAAATGATACTGCGCGGTGCATCAGAGGCTACACCGAAAGGGCACAGTCGAAACACATACCGTAATTTCTTTCAAACCCACCTTAAATGGCAGTTTACGGGTATTCGTTTAGTGAGATAAATAAATGTAAATGTCCGGTATTTTAAATGCGAAGTACTACGTGAAATTAAAAAAAAAAATTTCTACTCGGTTTGCTCAATAACATCATTGTTAACAAAAAAGGGACTATGTGTGCGGTTATAGTCCCTTTCGGTTTTAACTTAAAAAATTAAGCTTATCAAATATAATAATTTTTATTTACAGTTTAAATAAAAAAAGAAAGAGGCCACATTTTAAACTTAATGTAAACCTCTTATTAGTATTAAAAAACACTTATGTTGTTCAAATTTAATAAATAGTAAAGAATAAAAAACTTAATATAGATTAAGAAAATAAAAATAGGAAAGCCGATACCTTTTATCTTTAGAGAGCGGTTTTTTTGTTTAAGAAGTTCATATAAATCGCAAAAAGAAACAGCTTAACGTCTTAGAAATCTCGCTGGTACAGTAAAAACAATCAAAAAACAGTCTTGAATTCATTGTTGGTTCTGGTTATTGCATATGTTACTGATGAGTCTTTATTACATAAAAAACACACTCATTAACCTACCAAAGCAATGAGTGTGTAAAAATTCTTCTATTCAAAACTAATGATATAACTCCAATACTCATGCCGAGATAATGCATCGGCAAAATTTTACTTATAACCTTTATTATTCTTGATTTAAAGTATCCCAACGATTATTTCATAAAAATCTGAGTGAATTTTAATCGTTTAAAAGTTCCACAATTTGTGAAAAATTTCACATTTATACAATGTTAGTAATAATAAATTTTTATTGATAGGTTGCAAATTTTTATAAAATATTCACTTGGCAGCACAGAAATTGGCACATACCTTATGGTAAGCTGATTTGTTTCATTTGATACAGGCAATATTCGCAATTGGATTATTTTTTGCAGTTTCTTAAATTACAAAAAGAGAAACATGGAAAAAAAGACACTTTTTAAAACGGCGTTCGATATTCTAAAAGAAACAGTGAACACTTTTATGGATAACAGGGGATTAAAGCTCAGCGCTTCTCTGGCGTATTACACCTTATTTTCAATGGCACCTTTGCTGTTATTGGTTATTTCTCTTGCAGGTGCATTCTTTGGTAGGGAAGCAATTGAAGGCAGTGTATTCGCCGAACTAAACGGACTAGTTGGTAATGAAGCAGCGGCGCAGATACAGCAGATTATTAAAAATATGGAGCTTTCCGGCAGTACTACATTATCTTTAGTCATTGGAGCCGTAAGTTTGATTATTGGCGCTACCACGGTTTTTGGAGATATTCAGGATTCAGTAAATAAAATATGGAGCGTTAAGGCTAAACCCGAAAAGGGATGGCTTAAATTGATAAAAGACCGTCTTTTGTCGGGATCTATAATAATCGGACTCGGATTTTTACTGATTGTTGCACTGGTTGTAAACGGTGCTGTTTCTGCATTTGATTATATTCTGAAAGGATGGCTGCCCGATTTTTCTGTTATTTTGTTAACGGCACTTACCGCATTGGTAAATTTTCTGGTTCTGGCACTGTTATTTGGTGTAATTTACAAGGTATTGCCCGATGCTAAAATTAAGTGGCGAGATGTAAGGGCAGGTGCTCTTTTTACAGCAGCACTCTTTATGCTGGGCAGATACTTAATTGGTATCTATATTGATAAATCCGACGTCGGATCGCCCTACGGCGCGGCAGGTTCGCTTATCATCATTTTGATCTGGGTGTACTATTCTGCCGCCATTTTATATATTAGTACCTCTTTCACTAAAGTATATGCTGCTGCAAAGGGCGAAAACATCAAACCGGCAGACCATGCCGTCTACGTGGAGGAAAAGGAAGTAGAAAGCGACAATGCTTCCGTTTTGAAAGATGTTGACCAGCAGAAACAACTTTGAGAATAATATTTTATCCGTGGTGTTCTGTTAAAATCACTGTTGTATAAACAGATACGAACAACAAGTCCATTTCTGCTTTTTCGTAGGTAAGGCTTCCATATCGGTGTATTTTCCATTGTAGAGTTAAATGTTTGGTTATAAAGTTCAATTTCAATAAAATCCTTTTTCTGTAGGGCGTGGAATCTTTCAAAGAAGCAGCATCTGAGTAAGCAGCAAATTAACTAAAAAGCGACACTAAAAACCGGTGATTAAAGTGCTGCGATAACCTTTGGTATTCAGTCATGCAACAAGAGATATAATGCAATAATGGCAGATAAAGCAATTCTAATGTTTTCTCTTTGGATAAATACTTGAGTTATTCATAAAATTTTAAGAAAATGCCTATTTAAATTTAAAGAAATATTTTAACTTTGAGAGATATCAACCTTAAAAACTGTATATGGCTTTACATCCGTTTACACCTGATGGAGTACAAGATAAATTGTACCAATTATATAACCTGCCAGACGAAGAACTTTTTGAAGAAGCACGTGCGATAGATGTTGGCTTTGTTGAATGGATGAAACACAACTTTACTTTAGGGACTGCCGAAAGGGATTTTCTAGACAAGATAAAAGAAGAAGCCATAAATTATTATGGTTCCCAATGTGCATTATGCTTTCGCCACAGATTGGATATTATATTGATCGATCCTATATCTATAGCGGATCATGCCAAATGGCCGGAGACCAGTAATACGATTAAGGTAGCAGCGGATAATTCAGGACAGATGGTCGTAAATGGCTCTTTAGTATTTAGGATGATATATAAATAGGGCTAGAGTTTAATCAATATTAATTATTTTATACATTTTTTTAGGTAGTACTTTCTTTAGACTGCCTTTTTTCTTGCCAGAAATAACAAATCAACATATAATGTCAGAAATAGTGACCATAAATTATTCGTACCGTGTTTATTAGACAATAAGTTGCAACCGGAATATGAAGAGTGGGTTTATCTTCTTACTGGTTGGATAAAAGCACCAGATTACCCGAAAGTAGCGTTAGTAAATGCCAGGACTTCCGATATGATTTTCACTCAACCTGTGGTTTATGAATTTCAAAATCTGAAAGTGCCCACTTTATTGGTTATAGGAACTCGCGACAGAACTGCAATTGGAAAAAATGATGTGACAGATTCTGAATTGACCTCAAAAATGGGACAATATCAAATACTTGGAAAAGAAACTCAGAAAAAGATCAAAAGTTCAAAATTGGTAGAGCTACACAATGTTGGACATTTGCCGCATATTGAGGTTTTTGATCAATTCATAAAACCAGTTAAAAAATTTTTAAAACAATAAATTACTCCAATGAAAAAAGTAATTGTGAAAAATACAGACTGGTAAATTGTTGCTGTTAATTGTGAAGAAATACGTTTTGCGTACCTCGAATAAAGCAAAATATTCCTGCGGATTGCGCAATAGTTCGATTTGTGTAATTATCTAGGATAAAAAATATTATACCTGCACATTGTCATCGTATAAAAAAATCCTGCAACCTTTACCAGTGGTAAATGATTGAAGGATATTGAGTAAAGTGAATTAATAAACTGTTATATTCATTAGTTAGTTCAGAATCTTAACCTCAATTGGCTTCAGGCTGTTGCCTTCATTCTCAACTGTTACTTCTAAATTGCTGCCTTTTTTAAGGCTTTCAAAAGTAACGTCCGCTCCATCTTTTGTAAGTCGCGTGGTGTTGGTGAAATAAAGCTCTAAAATTTTTCCGTCGTTTGTTTCAACATAAATTTCCTGCTCTTTGGGATCAACTTCTTTTGCAGTACCTGCGTAGGTTCCCGATGCTACAATATCTGTGTTTTCAATTTCGGCACTTCCGCCATCCATCTTATTTGCTTTTTTGTTCTCGCACGAACAAAGCAGCACTGCTGCAGAAAACACCATAACTGGTAATAAGGTTAATTTTTTCATAATAAGCAATTTTTAATTTATTTAAATGAAATTACTAATAAATTACGAAATATAAAATAATATGGTTGTTTTTGTTTCAATATAGTCTAAATTCTTTCTTCCAGCAGATCATTGAATAAGTCTAATTGCAGGTTATGTGGAGGTTGGGTGTTCCCAAATACCGTCCTGCCACCATATTTCCATGAATCAGCTCTTTCACGGGCAATTAATTCGTTAAGGCTTCCGTCAGGTACAAAATTTTCTGCAAGTCGGGCCGTTATTTTCGAGAGTGACTGTATGGCCTGTATTTTATCCTGATAACCGAGTTTTGATTTTTGAATCGCCCGTTGTAAAGTGTCAATCGTTTCATCATAAGTGTTGGTAGGGACAGGAAAGGGGTGACCGTCTTTTCCACCATGTGCAAAAGAGAAACGTGCAGGATCTTTAAATTGTGCAGGCTGTCCGTAAATAACTTCACTTACTAAAGCCAAAGACTGCAGCATTCTGGAACCAAGACCTTCCAATAATAATAATTCTTCAAAATTGTTCACGTTTTTTTCCTGTGCCAGCCATAAAACAGTGCCTAAGCGCTTTATATTCACATCTTTTGCTCTTACATCATGATAACCGGGCATTACCAGGTGTTTCATTTTAGAAATCTCAAGCAACAATTTATCTGGGTTTTCTGCAGCTGCCTTCATCATGACTGTCTTTAAAGGCTGCGCCATCTTATCTGTAAGGTTCAGTATGTTACCCTGCTTTTCTCCGTAAATACTTGTATGCGGTTCTTCTGTAAACGATTGTACGGAAGGGGAGTGCCAATGGTAACGACGGGCGGTAGCACTGCTGTTGCGCATACCTTGTTGTATAACAGTCCACTCACCTTCATTACTCACAATAAAATGATGCTGGTACAGTTGAAATCCGTCCTGAACAGCTGTACTATCTACTTTTGCGCTTAGTTTGCTGCTTCGTATCAGATCCTGTGCACCCAGTCCGGTACTTTCGGCAAACCGTAATAATTCGTTCGGTGTATTTCTAGATTGCTTGCCTTTACCGCCACAGATAAAAATATCGTATTCTTTGGCAAGCGGGTTCACGCTTCTTTTTAAGGCTCCCATCACTCAAGTGGTAATACCCGAAGAATGCCAGTCCATACCCATTACTGCTCCCAGGCTCTGAAACCAGAACGGATCACTTAATTTGGATAACAAGGCATTTTTACCCTGACTGGCAAGTATTTCTTCTACAATGGCTTTACCTAACGTAGCCATGCGCTCTGCCAGCCATGTTGGAACATAACCATAATGTAAAGGTAAATCTGCGCTGCCGGATCTTTTCATAAATTATCAGTAAAATAGTGATTGGTTTTCGGAATTCTGATTAAATTAAATATTTTAGAGAAATGTAGTTAATCATTCCACTGCAACTTCAGTAACAAGTATAATGTAGTACGATTACAGTTTGGAGTAGCGTATACACTTAAGTACAATGAAAAGTTATAAGCCAGTAGCTCCCTGATAAAGGTTTTCCTCATAAATGCAATGATGTTCTCTTCAAGACCCGCTACCTAAGAACGAATAAATTTTTTGTTAACATCGTAATAAAAGATGAAATTTAGTTACGGGGTTTCTGCTTTTACATAAATTAAACCTTCTGCTTTCAGTTCCTTCCAAAAATCGATCGGTATTTTGGTACGCAGAGCAGTAACATTGTCAATAACCTGCTCCGGTCTCCCTGCTCCGGGAATAATTGCCGCGAATGCATCGGCTGCCAGTACAAAATGTAAAGCTGCATCAATAATGCTTATACCGTATTTGTGAGCTATGGTGGAAATCCTGTCGCGTTTTTCAGTCATCCCTTTTGGAATTTGCTCCTTATAGTTATACCTGTTCCTACCAGCTATAAAACCTGAATTATATCCTGCTCCTGACACCAGTTTAACTCCCGATTTTTTTACTGCCGGTAACAGCCTGTCCACCGCATCTTCGTGCTCCAAAATCGAATACTGGGTCGCCGAAAGACAGATATCGGGATCAGCCGATTCGATACAGTCTAGTATGGGTTCAATTTTATTGACTCCCATTCCCCATGCTTTAATAATTTTCTGATCCCTCAAGTTGGAGAGCACCTTAAAGGCACCTTCTCTGGCCTGTTTCAGAAAATAGGGGTAGCGGTCACCAACCTGGTCTTCTGACAGGTCGTGTACGAAAATGATATCGATAGCATCTAGACCTGTTCTTTTAAGGCTTTCGTCAATAGATCTTTTAACGCCATCACCGGTATAATCGTGTTCAAAGTCATAATTGTAGGGGTTTTTCCACATAGTCGGGGGCACATCACACTCCTTAACTTCTTTAAAGAGCCTGCCCACTTTAGTCGAAAAAATAAAATCACTTCGTTCTTTATCTGAAAGGAAATTTCCAAATCTTCGTTCGCTCTTAGTAAGTCCGTACCACGGTGACGTATCGTAATAACGTATTCCCGAATCCCAAGCCGATTGTAAAATCACTGCGGCCGCTTCATCCGTTATGTTTTCAAAGGCGGTTCCTATGGCTACCCCGCCTAATCCCAAGCGGTGTGCCTCTTTTAAAACAGTTGTTTCCATACTCCTTTTGTAGAATTTATTTGTAATAGCAGCATCAAACACTGTGCTAGATATTATTAAGGCTGCTAAGTAAACTGTTGGTAGGGTTTGCTGTTTTTCCCGTAAAGATTTCGCATTTCAGGTAGCTGTCTAACAAAATAAAATGATCTAATCGATGATAATCTTAAGCAACGGTGGTTATTCCAGAGTTAAAATCGTATTATTGTAGTAATAAATTTTTATAAGTATATTAACTTAAAATAAAAATAAATATGATTCAATTTCCTTATTATATTGTATGCAAATTAGTAAAAGATGCGGACGGCAACTTTTTACCTGAATTTTTACATTGTGTACTAAATAATGAAAAGTTTTACAAAATTATTTCACTTAATGAGTATCTGAACACGGGAGAAAGTGTCTCTGATGAAGTAGTGGAATATTTCGATGGTTTTATAAAAATCAATAGTAAAGTTTCAACATTAAACTTTAATTTTTAAAATAGTTTATTATGCTATAGTGTGCATATAGTTGTTTAAATTATATGCGGTTCTTAGCTTTGTCTGTTTATATTTATCCCTTCCGTATTTCTTCCAACTTAGCATCAGCTTCATTTAAAAAGATTTCCAATAATCAAAGCTTACTATTTAACAAAAGGCTGATAAATATTAGGTTTTTTAAGAAAAATAGTATATATTTTTAATCTTTTACAATATTATGTTTCCGAAAGAAGATTTAATGTTGATTAGAGATTGTTTGCAACAAAGAGTTGATGAAAATTTTAAAAAATTTTGCAGATATAGTGAAGCTGATATGAATAGTTTTCTAATTGTAAAAAAAATTAAATTTGTTTATTGGTATAAATTTCTGTAAAGAAAATACTGTTAATGTTGAAGATAAACACCACGGGTAATTAAAAGAATGTTATTAATTTTGCTCGGATTGAATGCCTAAAAAAGAGCGGTTACATCAAAATAAAAAAACGGTACTGTTCTGTACCGCTTAGTAATACTTTTTATCTATCTTTAAAATCAAGCAGATAAAGATCAATTTTCTTAATAATTTGAATGTAAAGGCGTTCATCAGCGTTGTTCGATTGACTTTTTCTATAGATTTCTGTAAACCCGCTGGCTAAAACCTGTCTGATAAGCAAAAGTTCATTTTCGGTAAACATAGTATTAATTGTTGGTGAGTACTACAAATATAAAAATTTTGATATTATTAACAAAAAGAATGTACATCCTCACCAAAAGTCCACTTTAACAAGGCTTGACTCGAAACTTCCTTTTTATAAAATTCAAAAGATAGATAATTTTTTATGCTTGTCGTGGCGGCGTTGGACCACAGATAGTCTGTCGTTTAAACTACCGCTTTAATAAGTTTTTTGATCGCAGAGGAAATTGGGACATGTTAGATACAGCAGTTTTATAAGGAACAGTTTTACAGATTTTAACCAGATGCTTAATTTGTATAATGCAGAAGTATATCAAAGCCGGGCTGGAGCTAGCTGATATGAATGAATTCCCGTACGATGTTCCAAAACAACAGTTTTGAAGTCGTATTATTGCTCGCTGGCTAGTCACTACATAGAAGGTCTTGATAATTTGTTTAAAGAATTTAAAAGAATTTTAAAAACGGACGGAAATTTTCGTTTATTCGACAGACCACCCCAAAAATCCAAGGTTCCTATACAATCCTGTTTTAAAAAAAGAACTGCCGAAGTAGTGTGGAATAATTTCAAAACCGCTATGCATATCATTGAAAGCCCATGGAGCAAGATCCTGTCAATTCTGAAAAAAAATGGTTTAGGCATAGATGAAATTAAAGATGCTGAGCCGATAGAGGAGTACCGTGAATTTTTCTCGATAGAATATTGATACCTTCATAACAACGTCCATTTCATCTGTGTGCGGGCAGTACGTAACCTTTAGTGCATTTTGTCACTGACTTCTTTTACATACTATTTTACTCAATTCAGTAGATCTGGAAATAAATACCGGGAAGAAGGAGGAGGGGATACAGAAGTAGTCGTGGAAAAATTAGAGATAAACCCTTGAACTGACAAATATATTTTTAGCTGAAATATGTATATTAGTTTTATAACAAAAGTAATGCTTACCGTTAAGGTAAGCACACTTTTTGGGTTCTTGGATGCTTTATTCTAGATGAATTTCTACTGTTATTTACGGTCATTCATCGTGCTCTGAAGACGTTCTATTTCTTTGAGATGCATTTCAAGCGTTGGTAGTGCATCCGAAGCAAGTTTTTTTAATTCCTGATCGGTTCCGTTGGCAGCCTGCTGTTTAAAAAGCTCTATAGCCTCACGGTGGTCTGCTATCATTTGTGTTAGAAATTCTCTGTCAAACGCCTCACCTTCCATTTTGCTTAAATTATCATACATTTTCTGAGCTTCCGCAGTTAGTTGTTCCGATACTTTATAGCCTCTTTCCTTAGCAGCCTGTTTAAGTTTTCCGTTCACGGAGTGGTGATCATTTTCCATCATATCACCATACTTAACAATGTCGGGATTTTTACTTTTAGATCGGGCTAATCCACCTTTCTTTATCTCTGCATTACCGCCTTCCAGTGCCTTCATCACAAATTGTCTGTCTGCTTCAGTACCATGCTGTCCAGTAGTTTGATCTTTACTGGTGTTTGTTTTCTGTGAAGTCTGTGTTTTTAATGTTTCTTTTTTCTGTGCGAATGTGGTTGCTGTTACAAGCACTAATGCAACAGCTAAAATTAAATTCTTCATAATTTATAGGTTTGTCGTTAAAATTTAAGTTAATTGCCTGTTGGTTTGTTGTTATACGTAGATGGGTTCGTTCCCGTTCCGTCATCTGGTACGCTACCCGAATTTCGGTTTCCTGTCTGCTTGTCTTCCATCTCATTTTGCTGGGAATTGTTTATGCCGTTGTTATGATCCAGTGTATCATTGCTGTCATACGTTTCACTAGAACGCTGTTCCGTTTCGTTGGCAGGTGGATAAGTCTCGCGATAATCATCATTAGCATTTCGCTGGTCTTTACATCCCGTAAAGATTACTGCAAGAAAACCTATCAGTAAGGTTCCAGCGGTTTTAAATAAAAGGTTTTTCATAATATAAAGTTTAGTGAGGCATCGCCTCGGTTAAAAAGTATTAAATATTAATATTCAGTATTAGCTGCCTGTTATAATAAGTGGTAAAAAACTGAGGAAGAGGAATTGTAATCTGTTGGTTAATAATATAATGCTTATTTTTAAATCCAAACACGATGCCAAAATAAAAGCACTTTCTAACAACATTGTCATCAGTCGATTTTACATGAAATATTAAAACGATGCCCAGTAAACCAAGTGGGGTAAAAATAGACATTTTGTGAAAATTTAGTATAATCACTATTTTTTTTATTAAATACGATATTAATCTCTTTTAAATTAACTTTATTTAATTATTTTACATTTTTTTAACAGAAACGATGTTCAATTTTTTAAAAGTGAGTCTTATTAAAGTAAGAAATATAAAAAATTTAGAAGTAAATTATTTTAAAATTAAAATTTTAAGGATTGTTGCACAAAACTGGCGCACGGGCTACTGATTCTTAAAATGTTAAATTTATTAATTGCTTATAACATACATTTTGCCACTTGTTGAACATTATTAAATTAGAGAATCCGTAAATAGTCGTACAATGATTATCGGAATATGGTTCGGCATTTGTTCATATACCAGCGGTAATAATTGTAAACAAAGAGGAATTTAATCGCTGGAAAATAATCAGTAAAAAAGATAACTGTATGAATAGGAATAATAAACAAAATGGTAAAAAAAAGAGGATTGAAGAAACAGAAAAGCATAAGCGCGATACTGGTAACGGGGGAGTAACCTCCGATAAAATAGATCCCATGGGAACAGAAGTAATGCAGGAAGACGAATACCAAAGAGATAAGCACGGAGAACTGCCTGAAGAGGAGCAAAATAAAAATCCTGAAAAATAATTTACATTTTATTGGAGGTTCGGTGAAAGAGAATAATTATCATTAATCACTAATAGATGAACAAAAATTACTTTTATGAAACCCGAAAAAATATATATAGTATCTAACCGGTTGCCTGTCACTGTTATGCGCACAGAAAACGGTTTTACGGTAACACCCAGTAACGGCGGACTGGCAACGGCTTTAGGGTCGGTTTTCCAGCAGCAGAACAGTTACTGGATCGGCTGGCCCGGAATTATAGTAGATAGTGAAGAAGAAGAAAAGCTTGTAAAAGAATTGTTGGAACCGCTCAGATGTATTCCCGTTTTTCTTTCACAGCAAGAATTCGAAGGGTATTACAACGGATTTTCAAATGCCATTCTATGGCCTCTTTTCCATTATCATCCGGGACATTGCATTTTTAATGAGGAGTACTGGCTTGCATATCGTAATGTAAACAGTAAGTTTGGCAGTGTTGTTTTAGACTATGTTCCGTATGAAGCCTTGTTATGGATTCACGATTACCAGCTTATGCTGTTGCCGTTGTACCTGAACCATTCCAACCTGTCTTACTTCCATCACATCCATTTTCCCTCACAGGAAGTGTTCGGAATTATACCTTGGAGATCAGATCTTTTGGATGCCCTTCTAAAATGCCGTCACATTGTTTTTCAAACCGAAAAAGACCGTGTGAATTTTAAAGACGCCTGTTTTAAGTATGCATCTAAAGCGCATCCCGATCTATTCAACACTCAATCGCCTGCCGGCATAAAGGTTTCCGCACATCCAATCAGCATCGATGCATACGATTTCGAACAGTCAGTGCTGAAGGAAAATGTACAGAAAATGACTACCGAAATTAGGAATGTTTTCGCAAACCAACGTATTATACTGTCTGTGGATCGACTTGATTATTCCAAAGGAATTTTGGAACGATTGGAAGCATTCCGTTTGCTGTTACGGGACTATCCTCGATATCGCGAAAAACTGGTATTGTTGATGTTGGTGGTGCCTTCAAGGTCAGATGTTCCTTCATACGAAGAGCACAAGAGAAAGGTTGATGAGCTGGTTGGAAATATTAATTCGGAATATGCAACGCTGGAATGGCGACCTGTGCATTATTACTATCAGCAGGTAAACAGGGATACACTGTGTGCCTATTATGCCGCTTCCGATGTGTGCCTGGTTACTTCGCTGCGTGACGGACTTAATCTGGTTTCAAAAGAATATGTCGCGTGCAGAACTGAAAATACAGGTGTACTTGTGTTGAGCGAAATGGCAGGCGCTGCGGAAGAACTCACTTACGCACTAAAAATACATCCGTATGATATTAGGCAAATGGTCGTGGCAATTAGTTATGCACTTGAAATGGGAGTAAGTGAGGAACAAGCGCGCATGACGGCATTAAAGAAAAAAGTTTTCGGCTACACGGTTTTCGATTGGCTCGATACAGTCTTTCAGGAAGTCTTCTGTATGTATGAAGAACTCAGTTATTCATGCGAACAAAATTTAAGTGCTGATCTGGCAGAAAGGTTAATGATCCGGTTTAAAAATGCCAAAAGTAGGTACATACTGCTCGATTACGATGGTTGTATCAGGGAACTGGAACCTTATCCCGAAATGGCCGCTCCCGGAACGGAAGTTATCGAGCTGCTCTGTACGTTACTTGCAATTCCTAATACACAGGTGGTACTCATAAGCGGGCGAAGCAGAAAAGATATGGACAAGTGGTTTTCAGACTGTGGTATCACAATGATTGCCGAACACGGTGCCTGGTGTAAAGACCCGTTTTCGGAATGGATGCCGCTGACCGAAAGCAATATTCAGGACAGTAAAACAGTTTGTGAGATCCTCGAAAAATACGCCCTTTTAATGGAAGGTTCTTTTTTGGAAGAAAAAACATCCGGAGTTTGCCTGCATTTTAAAATGTGTGAGCAAAACCAAATCACCGCAACAATCGGTAATCTCGAAAAAGAAATTAATAATCATATCAAAAAAACCAACCTCCCGTACCGGTACAAGAAAACGGACGATTTGCTCGAAATACATTTTTCGAATTGCGATAAAGGTGAGGCAGTACAGAAATTTGTGACTTTCAGTGAAGATGCTTTCATTCTTGCTGCCGGTGATGACGATACAGACGAAGATATGTTCGCAGCGCTACCCAAATCCGCTTTTACTTTTAAAATTGGAAAAAAAGATACAAAGGCCAGAATAAGGGTACAGAATGTTCGCAGGTTTATTGGGTTTTTAAAGGAGATTGCAGGAAAAAAAGTAAATTACTAATCAGCATTATATTATTTGTCATGAATAGAGATGGAGCTAGAAAAAGTGTGTGGCAGGACCAGATCAAAAGTTTTACACAGACCGGAACTCAAACTACAAAATATGATGTTATCGTGGTAGGGGGCGGTATTACGGGGTTGTCAACTGCCCTGTCACTTCAAAAAGCTGGTAAAAAATGTCTGCTGGTCGAAGCTGCTAATGTTGCCTTTGGAACATCGGGCGGTACTACTGCTCATTTAAATGATTTTTTCGACACGTCGTTTGCCCAGGCCTTTAAAGATTTCGGTTTGGAAAATGCGAAATTGTTTGCTGCTGCCGGGAAAGATGCCATGCAGGTAATTAAAAACAATATTGCAGCATATAGTATTGATTGTGATTTCGAAGAAAAAAAAGCACAACTTTTTGCTTTAGACCAAAAACAGGCAAACGAACTAGACGAAATGGTGCAAGGGGCTGCGCAGGTAAAATATCAAATGAACTATATCAAAAGCATTAAGTTCCCTATTCCATTCAAAAAAGCAGTCGAAATTTCAGACCAGGCACAGTTTCACCCGCTTAAATATTTAAAAGCACTTGCACTAGAATATGTTAACTTGGGCGGTATTATCTTGGAAAACTGTATTTGTAAAAAACATAAAGAGGAAGAGGGTCGTATCTTTATTGAAACTTCAACGGGTGAATTTACAGCCCAACAATTGGTATACGCTACACACATTCCCCCTGGAATAAACAAACTGCATTTTACCAACGTACCTTACCGTAGTTATGTATTGGCATGCACTTTAAGTGATAGTAATTATCCTGATGCGCTAGGCTACGATCTTCAAAATCCTTATCATTATTACAGAACACATATAGTAAACGGTATAAAACTGCTCATTGCCGGTGGCGAAGATCATAAAACCGGACATGCAGACGATACTGGATCGTGTTTTTCGAACCTCGAAAATTACGTTCGGTCACATTTTAACGTAGATAAGGTTTTGTACAGCTGGTCAAGCCAGTATTACGAACCGATCGATGGATTTCCTTACATCGGTGTATTGCCAGGCAGTGATGGAAATGTGTTTGTAGCAACGGGTTTTAGGGGTAATGGAATGATGTTTGGAAGTCTGTCATCAAAAATTATAAGCGATTTAATATTAAAAGGATCGAACATTTATGAGGAGCTTTTCAGTCCGGCAAGAATAAAACCTGTGGCGGGTTTTTCGGAGTTTGTGAAAGAACAGACAGCCGTCCTGACGGATTTTATAAAGGATAAACTCTTTACCGAGCGGATTGAATCATTTGCCGAAGTAGATCCGGGCACTGCGAAAGTGGTAAAATACGAAAATGAAAATTATGCTGTATACAAGGAATCAACCGGAAAAATGCATATTCTTAAAAGCACATGCCCCCATGCAAAATGTGAAGTCCGGTGGAACAGTGCCGAAATTTCATGGGACTGCCCGTGCCACGGATCTCGCTTTAATATAAACGGAAAATTACTTACGGCACCGGCTGTCAGCGGCTTACAAAAGATGAATGAATAACGGCTCTTTACTGCGGTAAACTATAGGAAAAGGTGTAGCAAAGCAGTAGGGTACGAGCAAATGTTAGTAAAAAAGCTTGCAGCCTCATTTTCGCACTGGAATTCTGTAAACGATCTTTAAATAAAAAAAATAATAATTATGATACAGCTAATTTCGTTGCCTGCGGGCTGCATTACATGTAATGCAGAAGTACAAAATGCCTTGTACAACACAGAATTCCTTCCTAACCTGTTAAAAATGATTTCCGGTTTTTTGGTCTTAACAATT
Organism: Myroides sp.; assembly: GCA_036643355.1. Taxonomy (GTDB): domain Bacteria; phylum Bacteroidota; class Bacteroidia; order Flavobacteriales; family Flavobacteriaceae; genus Flavobacterium. The sequence continues at coordinate 118,022 of JAVXSC010000001.1, read as the reverse complement.
ATTGTTGTTGTTTTAAGTTATTTTTCGCTGAGGAAATTTAAGTTAAACCACAGAGCTGCGCAGTTCTACGTTCCAAACCCGGTGCCATTGTCTATAACGTCAATCATCTTAGGCATCGGGATCGGTGGTTTTATCGATGGTATCTTTATGCACCAGATTTTACAGTGGCACGGGATGTTTACAAACAAATTACCCGCAAATACTGCTATCGGAAAAACGGTAAATATGTTTTGGGATGGTATTTTTCATCTGCTGACTCTTTCAGCGGTTATTATAGGAATTATCTCGCTTATCAGACTGCTGAGAATCCATACTATTAATTCTTCTCCGAAACTTGCACTAGGCGGATTTTTAACAGGGTGGGGTCTTTTTAATTTCGTAGAAGGACTGTTGCACCATCACATTCTGGAATTTCATAATGTTCGGGAATTTTCACAGAATCAGGATTTGTGGAATTACGGCTTCTTACTGAGTGGTCTCCTGTTTATGGTAATAGGATTTTATATAATTTTTCACAGGAAATACTATCCTAAAGTACAACAAAAATAAAAGTTTTCATATTGCAATACTTTTAAGAGTGCTTTATTAAGTGAAGGATTAACAAAAGAAATCAATTTTATATATAATCTCTTGCTAGCGCTTTTTGGGAAAGATATTGTTGAAGGTAGCATATTAAGTGCAGTGGTGATGTAAAATATCGAACTATCGGAACTACTGTACCTGAACTGAATAATAGATACAAACTGCAGTCTAAATGATCAGCGGCACAGAATCTTATGGGTTAACGTCGTAATTATGTAGTACGGAAATACTCAATAATGTACAGCCCCCTAACGCAACAGATCTTTATTGTGTTGGTCTGTAACATATTGTATATTTCGTTTTGTCAAGTAGCTCCAAAACTCCTTATGATTTTTTCTGATTGTTTTTTAACAAAACTTGTTGTATATTTATTAGTTAACAGAAAGTATATTTTTGATACTTGTAAAATACAAATTTATGGCACTGGAAAACGCATTAAAGATTTATTTAAGCAAGGGGGAATCATCAGAGATTATAGAAAAGTTGAAGGAACTGGGGGTCTGTTTGGAAAGTTTTTTTAACCACGTTCAAATTATCAAATCCGGATTAAATACAAAAATTTATTTTAAAGATATTTATACGGCGGGAACCAATGCTGGATTTGATGAGGTTGGTGAGTTTCGTACAAACTTTGTCGGGTCCCGTATTAAAATGGTTTATTCATATTTTGATGGATCAGGAATGGAACATACGGGATTTATATTGTTGAACGCATAATAAACTGCTCGTATTAGTTATATTATATTCTTATAAATCCTGTTGCTTCGCCAGTAGGATTTTATAGCATTAGGTCTAATTTTGTTTGCCGTTTAAATTATGATGCTATAATCGGCTTCGTATAAAATTCTGTCTGTTTCTTTTTTCTTTATTAAAGTTTCTTCTAAAAGTTTTTACTTCATTTTTTCTAAGGGTTCCTTAATAGACCTACAAACCATTCACTATGTCGAATAACTGTATATACTTAACTTACAATGTGTAAAATGGTATAAAGAAGTGATTCATTGAAGAAACTTAGGGAGATGATTGCTGTAAATCACTGTAATAAAGTAGTAGAGAGGCTATATTCTTTAAATTATTTTAAATTATCATTTTTTCAGCTAGTTACTGTAGTTCTTCAAGTTCCATCTGTTTACTGCGCATTTCATAGTAATACTTATGCAGTTCTAAATAATCAATTGCCGATCAAATTAATAAATGAAAGTCTGTTATTCAGAATGCGAAGTTATTACGTGAACATTGTAAACAAAACCCGCGCACAGGAAAAAGTTTCTACTTGGTTGGGTGAATAACTTTAAAGAACTAAGAAGCGGTTACGTATAAGCTCGCAACCGCTTCTTCTATAAAACAACTAAATTTTTGCGGAGTCAAAATTAAAAAATTATTTTAGAAAATAAAAGCACCTGTAAATAAAGACAGATGCTTTTAAATAATTAATAGGTAGATATGAATTTAAAATGTATAATTAAGAAACCACAACATCAAATTGTTTTTAATAAAAAAGAGGTTGCAGAAACAACCTCAATACTTAACTTCAATGCAATCTTAATGTGGATATTTTTCAAATGTAATATTTTTTAAATATCAAAAGCAACTGTCTAAAAATTAAAACAGCTGCTTTTTCTTAACCAAATAAAACACTTATGAATGATATATTTATAAAATAGTTAAATAAAAAAAGAGGTTGTAGTATTAAACTAAACAACCTCTTTTTCAGAAAAAAAACTATATTTAAATGAACGCTTTTTCAAAAATAAAAAATTTATTTAAAATTTTAAAAGCTGAAAAATAAAAATTTACCCACAGCACCAGCCTATTGGATTTAGCAATGGCTTCAGTCTTTTTTTCTCCGGATGCATAACTAAAATTGGCAACTGATTTTAAGCGTGGATGAGTTTTGAAAGCGATAAAATTTTACTAAATGGTATCGAAACACAGCAATATCCAACTTTTATAAAAAAAAAACTTAAGATTAGTTAACAACTCAATTAGTAGATAATAGTTGTAAACTACTTGTAAAATAAAAATGTATTTTAGCAATATGGATTCTAATAGTAAGCACATATTACCGGTTTCATTGCCAAACCCAAATAAACTCCTGATGATAGAGTCGCTTGACTATACCAATCCGTATGATTTTCAGCATCCGCACAGACACGATTACTTTGAAATTATATTTGTATCTAAAGGTCATGGAAAACAACAGATTGACTTTAACACATACCAAATGGAGGCTGGTCAGCTATTTATGATTTATCCTGGACAGATACATCTGATGCAGCGCGATAGCGCTAAGGGTATTATTATTCAGTTCCGAAAAAATATTTTCGAATTTATAACTCCACTAAAGCATTATCGTTTATACTTTCCAAATTCAGCTTTTAATCTTCCAAAAGAAACGTTTAATCACCTGTATGATCTTGCCGGTCACATGCAGGTCTTACTTCAAAACAAGAACCTGTCCAATCTTGCAACATATAAAGCATATAGTTACCTGCAAATCTTACTTATAACGTTATCAGAGCAATATACTGATCAACAATTGGTTCAGGGTTCACAGATAATTACCAGCTTTTTATCGCTGTTGCCTCACTACATATATTCTCATAAAAAAGTTTCTGAATACTGCACACTGCTCAATTGCAGTTCCGAAAAATTAAATTCAGCGTGTAGAACAACTTTAGGTAAAAGCGCGCTCGAGTTGATTCATGAAGAATTAATACTCGAAATCCGCAGACTTTTATTACTTGGCGATCAATCTTTAAAAGAAATTGCTTTCCTGCTTAATTTTGATAGTCAGGCAAATTTTAGCGGTTTTATTAAGTCTAAAACCGGACTTACACCAACAGAACTTCAGACAGCAATTCTTCAAATCTATAATTAATTTCGGTTTTTTTATAACATCCAAGATTTTTGATGATTGTATTTTTACAGTATTAATCACTAAATTTTATAATTATGAAAAATTTAATACTTTTCGGCGCATTGCTGTTAACTCATGTAGCTGGATATGCACAGCTTCAGAATACAGATTTTGAAAATTGGGTAAATCCAATAAACACTACTTGGGGTACCAACCGGCCGGTAAATTGGACAAGGGTAAATGGTATACCTAATAACCCGTACATTAACTTTTTTCATCCGCCTGTAGCTGCAGCCCAAAACGGAAATTCCGCTCTTAGGTTATCTATATGGTACACGTACGATTTAGACATGGCGGTACAGGTGGCACCCATTAACTACCGTCCGTATTCCTTAACAGGTTTTTATACCTACACAGACAATCAGGTTTATGATGACGACAACGTAATCATAGACGATGTTGCAAAAGCAACCGTTAGGTTAACAAAGTTAAACCCTGCTACCGGTAATGCCGTTTTGGTAGGTTTAGGTGTTGTACAGTTAACAACAGCCCAAACTTATATGCCGTTTACATGCGTAATAAATTATGTTTCAAATGATCTTCCCGACACAGTAGAAGTTGAATTCGATTGTACATTAATGGATAAAATGAATGGTCCTACTGTTACACCGGTTAATCAGGTAAGTATATCGTCTGTACTTACAATAGACAATATTAAATTAACAACACAAGCTTTAGCTGCGCAGAATTTTTCGTTAAATCATTTAAAAATATACCCAAACCCAACAACCGGTACTGTTAATTTTCCCGAATTTGAAGGTACGGTTACTGTATATGATATCTCAGGAAAAATCATTAAATCTACCAACACAAATTTAGGTTATATAAACCTAAGCAACTTGGTAGCTGGTGTATATATTTTATCATTCACCAATGCAGATGGTACATATAACACTAAGATAGTTAAGAAATAATCTAATATTGCCCGCATTGAAAAACAGATAATTTCCACGTCATCGGAAATGCTGTACTATACAGCAAATTTTAAGAACTATGTTGCATGCTGTTACTAATCTAATAAGTCATATTACTAAAGACGAACAATTGTTCGTCTTTAGTATTTAAGCGGTTTTTCAGCATCTTTAGGCATCAGTACCATCCCGGATAACAGGAAAATGGTACGCTATTGCTTCCCCTGTATTCCCCATTTCCCTAACTAAATACTGTCATTCCGGGCTTGTTCCGGAATCTCCAACATGTAAAACCCAAATAGTTCTTCCACTCTAAATCTACGTCAGTTCGATTTCTATACGAAAACAAAAAGAAGTAAATATTAAAAACCAGGTACTATTTTCTAAACCTCTAACGCATCAATCAATGCGGCATCTTTATTTTCTTTCCATTGATCGTTTTCTAAATAGTCATTTTTTAAGAAATTGAATCGTTCTAATTTTTCTGCATCACCTTCTTCTCCGTTCAAATAAGGAAAAACATCTGTAATCGCCGATTCTGATATAGCAGGAATGGTATAGTCACCCATGGTGTTTTTCATGATAATCAGGGTATTATCAAAGGCTTCTCTTACGTCATTGGCTTGTATCAGCAAATAAAAATTAGTTTTTCGTTCTTTACCGCTTTCTTCATCATAAGCCAACAACGAAATTTTAGATTTAAACCAACGATCTGCATTTTCAAATGGATGAATTTCTGCATAATTCGCCATAGTAATGTTGGTAATTTTAAATTCTTCGCTAATAAAAGCCTTCATCTCTTCGTTAATTCTCTTTTCAGCTTCTGTGTAAGATAAAGCATCAACTAAATAGGGTTCTGTAACTACTTTCTGTTTTCCGGTTTCATCTAACTTTCTATATTTTACTTTACATTCATACCATGTTGCACTCATTTCTTTATTTTTTTAGGATGGCAAAGATAGGTTTAAAAGTGAAGAGTAAAGGGTGTTTTTTAAATAGATATTCACAATTTTAATGTGTTCTTTTTTTATAGAACGCATAAAGGTTACCACTTGCAGCGGATGCAATTAAGGGTGCTTCGTGGTGTAGATAGTTTTTGTTCTGTTTTCATAAATTACACTTTTGTGTAAACCTATTTTAGGACAAGTCATTTATCAAATGTTCATATTTGGTTTACTTACACTTTGGGTAATTTGTTTTTGTAATAATTGTTCTTTTAAGATTAAAGCTCATTGATTATCACTAACTTGTAAAAAGCAGTAAAAGCTGCTTTAAAATTTTTAGAACTTAAATTATAAATTATGAAAGTAGTCAGATGGCTTATTTATCCCGAAAGCCGCCTTCAGGAATCCGGTTTGTACATGGTAAACAAAAAGTTGAACAACATGTATTTTACCGTTTTGTCTTATTTTGATGCTACTACCAGCAAATGGTATGATTCTAACGACCGTGAGAATAAAATAGAGGTAGTTGGAGCTTTCAATCCTCTTAAAGTACTGTATGTTTAGCATGCGGCCCACTAAAGGTCAAAGGTTTTTTATAGTGGTCATAGCGGTTCTAACACCTCTTGTAATTATTGCAATAATCCATTTGTTAGACAGGGAAGAAAAAAGTGTTTACGATAATGTACTGACAGAACAGATCGATACGGACATCGCCTAATCTTTCAAGAACATTTACGCAAAAAGCAACTTATACTATTCACCCCGGTCAGAAACTATATCTGTCTTTTTGAAGTGAGGTAAATGACACGGGCTCCCCACATTCAAAAACCAAATAATTTTTAGCAACAAAAGACACTGCTGTTTTCCGAACCTCTATCTTTATGATTATAGCCTACCGAAATAAGCGCCACTTGTAAAGGAAACTAATGATAATTAAAATGCAGCTAAGATGTAACGTAGTTGCATGTGTCAATAGTTTTACTAATTAAATTGAATTTCAACTGTTTATGTTTTTAAAAAGAGTACCTTACAAAGAAAGCAATGAATACAAATACAAAAACAAAATCATCCGTTAGTGTTCTTGATCTTGCGCGAGCTATAAAGGATTTAGAAGCTCGTTTGGATAAAAACATCAATACATACCCGTTATACACGCAGGTGGGAATGCAGATCGTGCTCATTGCATTGCATGCACATATTGAATTAAAGAGGCATACTGCCCCGGGACCTATCAGTGTTCAGGTGGTTAAAGGCAGTGTATCATTCCGGACAGATGACGGCGAACATGAACTTGACAGCACACAGTTACTCACCTTAGAGGCACATGTACCGCACTGCATATATGCCCATCAACGCAGCATTGTTCTGGTGACTAAAAGTATTCCGCAGTAGAGCACAACTTTCAAACAACCTTTTACTAAAAATTTTATCCTTAATAATACAATTAATCTAAAATCGTCAACACATGAGTCAGGAAAGAAAACTATGGATTGCCTTTATTCTGATCACGACGGTATCGTTGGGGATTCTGGGGTATTACGGTCACGAAATTTATCAAAAAGCACCTCCCTTGCCACAACGGGTGGTTACTACTTCCGGGCAGGTAGTTTTTGAAGGTCAGGATATAAAAGACGGGCAGAATGTGTGGCAGAGTATTGGGGGACAGGAAGTTGGCTCCGTATGGGGTCACGGTGCTTATCTTGCTCCTGACTGGACTGCCGACTGGCTTCATCGTGAAGCACTTTATATCTTGAACCGATGGTCACAGTCAGAGTATGCAATGCCTTACGAAACCCTGCCAAGTGAGAATCAGGCCGGTTTGGAGCGCCGCCTACAGCTTGAACTTCGTAAAAACACTTATGACCACGAGAGTGGCGAAATAACGGTCTCTCCTATACGGGCCGACGCGATTGAACACCTCAACGGATATTATGCGGGGCTGTTCATGAATAATCCCGATCTTGACGAACTGCGGAACAATTACGCGATTCCTAAAAACGCCATAAAGGACAGTGTACGGATGCGTCAGATGAGTGGCTTTTTCTTTTGGGCAACCTGGGCATGTGTAACAGAGCGCCCGGACAGTAATATAACCTACACGCACAATTGGCCACCGGAAGAATTGGTTGGCAACAAACCTACCGGCAACCTGTTGATTTGGACGGGAGTCAGCATCATCCTGCTTTTGATCGGGGTGGGGGGAATGGTTTTCTATCACGCCCGTCTGCGCAGGGATCATATGCCGGAAATGCCGGTCGAAGATCCGCTTATGCGGCAGGTGCTCACACCGTCTATGTTGGCTATTAAAAAATATATCTGGGTAATAAGCATACTTATACTTATTCAGGTGACGGCAGGTGTCGTAACAGCCCATTACGGTGTAGAGGATGATGCTTTCTACGGTTTCGATCTCTCAAGCATTCTTCCTTATGCCGTTACCAGAACGTGGCATGTGCAGCTGGGCATCTTATGGATCGCGACTGCCTGGCTGGCAACAGGTCTGTATATTGCACCGTCGGTTGCCGGCAAAGATCCAAAATATCAAAAACTGGGTGTTAATTTCCTCTTTGTATGCATACTGGTTATTGTCTTGGGTTCTATGGCGGGTCAGTGGATGGGTGTAATGCAGAAATTGGGTCTCGAAACTAATTTCTGGTTTGGTCATCAGGGCTATGAATATGTTGACCTTGGAAGGTTTTGGCAAATTTTCCTTTGCATAGGGCTATTTGTTTGGCTTGCATTGATGTTTCGCCCGTTAATTCCCGTTATCAGAAACCGAACGGCAGAAAAAGGATTGCTTACAATGTTCCTTGTAGCATCGGCAGCTATAGCCATATTTTACGCCGCCGGATTAATGTGGGGCCGCCAGACCAATCTGGCCATTGCCGAATACTGGAGGTGGTGGGTCGTACATCTGTGGGTAGAGGGTTTCTTCGAAGTTTTTGCAACAGTAGTGTCGGCATTCCTATTTGTAAGGTTGGGCTTGCTCCGTACAAAAACGGCTACGGTTACGGTTATTCTTTCAACAGTAATTTTTCTTTCAGGCGGTATTCTGGGTACCTTCCATCATCTGTATTTCAGTGGAACGCCAACGGCGATCATGGCAATCGGCGCCACATTCAGTGCATTGGAAGTAGTACCTCTGGTACTTATCGGGTATGAAGCTTATGAAAACTACCGCCTTAGTAAGGCTACCAAATGGCTCGTGGATTACAAATGGCCCATATACTGCCTAGTTGCAGTTGCCTTTTGGAATTTCTTCGGTGCTGGTATATTGGGTTTCATAATCAATCCGCCACTAGCCCTGTATTATATCCAAGGACTGAATACCACCTCGGCGCATGCTCACGGTGCCTTGTTCGGTGTTTACGGAATGCTTGGTCTGGGACTGATGCTTTTTACCCTTAGAAGTATGTACCGCATTCAGAAATGGAATGACAAACTGATTGGTTTTGCATTTTGGTCTATCAACATCGGCCTAATGCTCATGCTGGTGCTTAGTTTACTGCCAATGGGTGTTTTACAGGCAATCGCCAGTGTAAACGAAGGTATGTGGTATGCCCGTTCTGCCGAATTCTTAAAGGGCCCCGGAATGGATAATATCAAATGGCTTCGTGTTATTGGTGATTCGGTTTTCGCTATCGGATTGTTTGCTTTTGTATGGTTTGTATTTTCTCTGGACAGAAAGCAGCACCTTTTGGAGCACGATCGCCAAGATGACTAATTTAACAGTTAGTAATTCCCAGTGCTTTCTAAATCTGATTTCAGATAGGGATCTTTTTTAGTATTGTAGCACTTTAAATGTTAATCCATATATTTAATCGATCATTGAGGAATTTTTAAAATGTACTAAAGTTGCTGAAGTTTGGAATAGTTTAGCTTGAAAAAGAAAACAAAAAGCGGCATGTCTTTCACATAAAAAAGCATCAACAAATAATGTTGATGCTTATAAACAATTAAATAGGTTGATATGAACTTCAAATGTATTATAAAATTTACAAAATCAAATTTTTTTTTAATAAAAAAGAGGTTGCCGAAGCCACCTCCTTAATTGCAAAAACTACAATATTAATAAACACGTTTTCAAATATAAAAAGTTATTTAAAAATATAAAAAAGAAAAATAAAATTTTACACAAAACAATACTCCAAACGATTGTAAGTAGATTGATGTACAGGCAATGCTTTTAATTTAACTAAAAGTGACGCCAAAAAAACTGAAATAGTTTGGCTTTATTCGATTGGTGGTTTGGTAATTCTAATTTGTTTTGTAATATTAGTAAACAAAATTATTAAGAAGTCGAACTAACAAAAGGAGGGGCGGTATCTATTAAGCGGGCTATAGCTCGCTTTTTTTATTTTTCGGCTGTATAACAGAATAAAAATCGATATCCCAATGTTTCAGTCATTCCAATCATATATAGCAACTAAATTAAAAATTTTCTTTTTGTAACTCAACAGTTTTGTCTTGTCATTTACATATAGTTCGTTATCTTTAGGCTTAGTTAATAAATAAGTTTGATTGACAGGTATTAGGAGCCAAACTAAATAGTAACTATAGAGATCGAATCAAAAATACAGCAACCTTAATAAAAAAAATAACGAATTATGAAGGCTTTTATCTCGTACAGTCACAAAGATCAAACTTATCTTGAACGCTTAAAAGTGCACCTTGCTCAGATTAGAAGGGAGGGCTTGATCAGCGATTGGACCGATAAAGAAATTCATGTAGGGGAAAACCTTGATAATGTCATAGCAAAAGAATTGGGATCTTCCCAGCTATTTATAGCTTTATTAAGCCCTGATTATATTCATTCAGATTACTGTTACAATAATGAATTTAAAGCTGCGCAGGAAATGCAAAAAAATGGTAAACTAATTATTGTGCCAATAATTGTTGAACCTTGCGACTGGCAAAAAACACCTTTCGGAAATTTAAAGGCGCTTCCAAAAGACGGTAAGTCAGTAAGTGAATGGACAAACCCTAATAATGCGTTTTTAAACGTAACAGATGAATTAAGGCGCTTGGTTTCAGTCACTGGTCCATCGGTCACGGCTGAAAATATTACTATCCCGACAGAGGAGAAGTTAGCTAGAAATTATAAGGTAAAAAAATACTTCAGCGAAGTAGATAAATTTAATTTTAAGGAAAAGGGGTTCGATGAAATAAAAGATTATTTTCGGTCTTCTGTTACAGAATTGAATTTTGTTGATAATCTTCAGGCTCGTTTTATTACAGATAATAGTGAATATTTTACCTGTTTAATTTCTAATAGGGCAAACAATAAAGATTGTTTTGTTACGATCAAGATGCTAAAAGAAGGTCAACACCACTTTGCAGATTTAACTTATTCATTTACAGAAAAGGTTAATTCAAACTCGATGCAGATGGACAAGGTTTATAATGTTGAAAATGGTGAATATGATCAGTTTTGGTCCAAAGCATCTTCAGCATTCAATAGATTAAGTAAAGGGGATCAACATTTTTCAGCTAATCAGGTAGCTGAGGAAATCTGGAATGACTTTATTTCGCAGGTTGGAGTTTCCATAGATTAATGGTAATTTATATCTTGTTTTGGGCAGTCATTAACTTTAACATTAAAAGATCTATAAGCTTATCGTAGAAATACTAAAATATAGATGTCTCAATGTTTTTTGGCGCCTCTATCTTAACTTTAATTACCATTGAATCTGTTATTATGTTTAGGTGCTGTCACTTTCGGTATCTTTTTCAACAAACCATACAGTAAAAAAGGGTAGGTAGTTAAAAGTTGTTTTTTCACATGACCTGTAAAAATACTGATTTTCTGTTTTTAAAATCAAACAAAAAAAGAGGTTGAAGTAAGAAACTTGCAACCTCTTTTATAACCAAAAAAAACACTTATGAATTCAAATATAATGAATTTATCTTTTGTGTTTTATTAATTTATTATAATTCTTATACTTTTAAATACTGACTAAAATCGATAATACACTACCAATTAATTTTGTAAATTAATAATCAGATAATTAATCAAAATCAAAAAAATCAGATAGAAACGATTTCTTTTTTCGGGGATATTGCTGATCGTATTTTTCCTTATCGTTATAATTTCGGTCTCGGCTTTCATAACGGTCTTTGTCATGAATCCTATCAGTGTGCTGGCTGTAACGTTCACCCGTCTTCTGACTAGATGCAAACTCCAACAGTTTGTCTAATTCGCCTCTGTCTAACCATACACCTCTGCACGATGGGCAATAATCTATTTCAACAGTTTGCCTTTCTGTAATCAGCAGCGTTTCATTACAATTGGGACATTTCATAGTTATAAGATTTAGTATTTTTAGTTTTCTCAAATTTATGAAATTAAATAATCTAAAACTTGTGCAGACAACTACTTTAGATATATTTTAACACCAAGTCTTAGTATTAAATTCTATTGATATTCATTCTATCCTCTTATATATTCCTACCGTTTCAAAATTAGACCAACCCATCGGTATCATAAATACTCCACATGATCTATGCGCGTTAATTGTAACATTCAGGTCTTCATCGTCACTTTTAAGCCAAAATAAATCAATAAGCTTTATTTCAAAATTGTTTTTTGCACTTTCTTTTCTTTTAAATAACAGGTAACGTTATGACGCTTGGGGAATAATAGGCATTTCACAGCCGAAGCCTTCAAATAAAATACAATTTTTATACTAATGTACAAAACTTGAATTAAGACTTTCTGCGTGCTGTTTCCAAATGTTGCTACTTTTTAGTTTTTCGTCAACTCTAATTTCATCAGAATATCAGTTTGCTCGTCATCACCTAGAACAAAAATGTGTTTGTCAAATTCAACAAACCATTTTTCCTGTAAAAGCTTATGGCTCTAGGGTTTTCTTCCCAAACTCCTAACCATACATAATCGGCTTTCCTATCTTTGGCAACTTCTAGGGCTTTATCGTATAGAATCTGCCCTATTTTTTTTCCATGGAATTCTTTAAGCACATAAATTCTTTCAATTTCAAGGGCTTTTTCGTCCTTTAATTCGGTTTGCGATTGCCCAAAATTGAGTTTTAAATAACCAATTACTACGCTGTCAAGTTTGGCGAAATTGGAAATATTGCGAAAAAAGATCATCGTAAAATAATTAAGGTTTTTAGCTTAATTCCACAAGACCAATTGTTAAGTTATGATGTTGTAAATGCTAATGCTATCACAGGAAAGGAAAATTTGAATTTAATGAAGAAAGATGATGGGATTATAGACGCAACATTATTAGATAAAGTCTCTAATACTATTGGTGTTACTTTTGATCATTTGTTAGATATTGAATTTGAGGACGATGGCATGTAGAAAAACGGATAAACGGAAAATTAAGGTTTTTGAAGAAAATGGCAGAAAGCTCACATTAAATAATACTAATGATGTAGAAACTGTCCGTATTGAGGTTGACGGATGCGAAATCAACGATGCTACTATCCGTTGTGATTTTATGTTGATGGTTAATCCTAAAGGATTAGATATTTATGTTGAATTAAAAGAAACAAACCTTGAGCATGCTAAGATGCAGATAATAGCGACTCATGATAGGTTAAGTATTAATAATGAGAAAAGAGCCTATATTGTTTGTTCACGAGTACCTAAAGGTACGGGGCATCAGGCTATCAAAATTGATTTGAAAAGAAAAGGTATAGATACTAAAATTGTTTCTAATCAAGGATTTGATCACTTTTAAATAATAATAATAATAATAGTTTGATATAAAAAGCTGGAAATCCCTATTGTCTTCTTCGGTATAGGTAATCTAAAAGATTTTATTGTGGTTGTCGCTGACAGATAATGTCTTAAATAAATGTGATTGCGTATATTTGAGAGTTACAAGCACCCCTAAAACGAAATTATAAAAATTGCCAAAGTTGCATAATGCATTCAAGCAAAGACACGTAAGGTGGTGAAACAGAAAAAGATGGAGCATAAAAGACTAAATATTGTAACTTTTGTTATGAAAATGGAGAATTTAAAGGAGTAAATGTTACCCTAAAAGAATTTTCTGAAATGACAAAAAAGGGAATGATAGAAGGTAGAAAAAGTAAAATTTTTGCTTGGATTTTTTCAATACCTTTTATGCTTGGAAATTTAGAACGTTGGAGAAATTAAACTTTATCGACAATGATAATAGACGAATTAATAAAAGATAAGACAATAAAACCAAAAGAAAAAACAGAAACTATTAGCAAGTGGATTTTGGACAAATCTTTACCATTTGACGAACTTATTACTTATGCTGAAAAACAAAAAGACCCCGCAAAGGCGACCTGTATTGAAGCAATGGAATATGCTACCAAACAAAATCCAGACTTAGCAGATGACACTGTTTTAGCATTTGTTACTTATACATTAACAGAAAAAGCACCAAGAATAAAATGGGAAAGTGCAAAAGTGATTGGTAATATTGCACATTTATTTCCAACAAAATTGGAAAAATCTATTGATAATTTGCTGACTAATACTGAACACGAAGGAACAGTTGTACGATGGAGTTTGCTTTAGGCGAAATTCTAAAAGTCAAGACCAAATACAACAAAGACTTATTTGCTATAATAGAAACTCTTTGCCTCAAAGAAGAAAAAAACAGTATCAAAAAAATATACTTGGACGCAATTAAAAAGACAAAGAAATAAGGGCAGCTTGTAACAGGCAAGCCCCGAAACTTTGTATTTAAGGTTAAACAACTTCTTCATCCAAACTTGAGCAAACAATTTTTGAAATAGAAATTTAATATATTTACAATGCCAAAATGTTTTTTAAAACAACACTATTATGGACATTACAAATCTTCCCGAACATTTATTTGAAGGTAACGACACGGGCACATCAGACCTGCAAATTGCTAATTACGAGGTTTATAAACATATTTCCAAAAATAAGATTAACCTAAACAAAAATGTATTCAGTTTTTTGCTGGACGGACAAAAAGACATTCACTTTTCTAATGACATCGTTTCAATAGATCATACACAATCCTTGCTCCTTGCGTCGGGGAATTTTTTAACAACAGAAATTGTTGGGGCAAATAGTTATAGTTGCCTACTCTTTTTCTTTTCTCAAAAAAACATTAATGATTTTTTATTGAAATATGGGCATTTATTTAACCCAAATGACTTTAATAAAGCAGCTACCAGTAGTCCTTATTTCCTTATGGAAAAAGACAATTTTATTATCCATTTTATTAATTCTATTAAACAAATTTATGGCTTGAATCAAACAATCTCTCAAAAAATTCTGGAATTGAAATTTGAAGAAATTATGCTGTATCTGGCTGATAAGTATGGGCAAAGTTTTTTTGTTTATCTACATTCATTGTTAATCAACGAAAGAGAATTATCTTTTAAAATGGTCATTGAAAAAAATCTGTACACGAGTTTGAATATTGAAGAGGTCGCTTTTCTATGCAATATGAGTTTATCTACTTTTAAGCGAAAATTCACAAAATTATATCAAGAGTCTCCTGGAAAATGGTTTCAACTAAAACGGCTCAACAAAGCCAAAAAAATATTGCTTAATAATGAAGCGACACCATCAGAAATCTATATGGACTTTGGTTATGATAGCTTATCGAATTTTAGCACAGCCTTTAAAAATGAATTTGGTTATAGCCCAAAAAATGTTGTGAAAACTTGACCTTTTTTCATAAGTTTTTGAACTATATAAAAAAGCACTACAAGCTTAAGTTAGTTACATTTGTTAAAACAAAATTGGTTTAATTTAAAAATAAAAAGACATGAAAAAATTAGGATTATTAGTTCGACTAGAAGCAAAAGCTGGAAAAGAAAAAAATGTTGAAGAGTTTATTACAAGTGCATTACCACTTGCTAATGAAGAAGCGGGCACTATTACATGGTATGCGTTCCGTATTGACTCTTCTACATTTGGCATTTTTGACACTTTTTCAGATGAAGAAGGCAGAGAAGCACATCTTGGTGGTAAGATTGCAAAGGCGTTAATGGAAAATGCACCTGAATTGTTGGCTACTGCACCATCTATTGAGAAATTGGATGTTTTAGCGGCTAAATAAATATACCACAATTATTCTAAAATGGAAGCCTGTCAAAGTTCTGTAAATTAACTTTGCCAGGCTTCCTTCGTTTAAAACAGCTTGCAAATTAAAATCAAACTGACGAAGAAGTGTAAGCACTCATGAAGGTGAATCAAATAAAATAAAAGGCCTTAAATTCGAAACTAAATAATTATTCAATAATAGTTGTATAAACAACTATTTATTTTGTAACTTTGTGGTTGCTTAAACAACTATAATTATGAATGCTACAGATTTGTTAACAAATGAAAATAAATATAACTTATTGGCAGGCAGAGTACCCTTATTGTTGAATAGATATTTAGGACAGCAGTTTAAAAATGAAGGAATAAACTTAACTCGCGAGCAATGGTCTATCTTGGCTATTTTGTATCATTCAGACGGGGTTTCACAACAGTTTCTAGCTGAAGCTACAAGTCGAGACAAGCCCAGTGTTACCCGTTTAGTGGATAATTTGGAAAAATTAGGTTTTGTGGAGCGTAGAAATCATGAAACTGATCGACGATTAAATTTGATATTTCTGACTGATAGCGGTAAACAAATGCAAGATCCCATTTTAAATGTAGTAAGTGAAACTATTGAAAAAGCTATAAAAGGATTAACAGAAGAGCAGATTTTAGCTGTTCGTGATGCTTTTCAGGTAATTTATGAAAATATAAAATAAACTATGAAACGATTTTTTTTATGTTTAGGAATCATGTTTTCTCAACTTGGTTTTAGTCAAATTCAGGTAGAGAAGGAAGTAAGCAGTTTGATACAATCTGCTTTAAATAAAGATGGTGAAATCATTACGAATGGTTTAGAAAAAGAAAAACTTCAAAACGAAGTTCGTTCCGTGAAAGCTAAATATATGCCGAGAGTTGAAGCGAATGCGCTTTATGGATATTTAAATAGCGAAGGTTCATTAGATATTCCAACTGTTCAATTGCCTATTACGGGAACGGAATTGTTTGGGGGCTCTTCTAATTTTTCAACAAAAGGTCAGGCTTTTCATGCTGGCGTTACGGCAAAAGCAGTTTTGTTTAGCGGTGGACAAATTTATAATGGAGCAAAAGCGCTACAAAATAAAGCAGAGGGTACCGGCTATATGATGGAATTACGAAAAGATCAAGTTATTCGTGAAATATTACTCGATTTAGATCAATTAGAAATGTTGAATGTAGCAGAATCCTTAATTCAAGAAAGTGAAAAAAGATTAAATAAAGAAACGGAACGAGTTGAAAAAGCAATTGCTCAAGGTTTGGCGATTCCTTACGATCGCGATAAAATTAAATTAGCATCTTTAGAATTAGAAACAAAGAAAGAAGATGTTTTGAATAAAAGAGAATTATTGGCTTTAAAAATTCAACAAGCAACAGGTTGGTCTACCGAACAAATTTTAAATATTCAACATAATGTAGATCCGATTTTGATTTTTGAAGATGTAAATTCAAACAATAGAAACGAAATGCTCGCTTTAGAAGCGTTCGATAAAGCCGCATCTTATGCTATTAAGAAAGAAAAAGGAACATTTTTACCTTCAATCGGGGCTTTTGGTGGATATTCTTACACTTCGATTTTCAATAGCGAAATAGAAATTCCGTTATCGACTATTAATAGAACCGCAAATCTAAAAATGGATGAATTAACAATGAATCCTACTTGGATGGTTGGAGTTGCAATGAAATGGGAATTGTTTTCGGGCTTTGAACGAAAGCATAAATTAGAAACAGCACAATTAAGTAAAAAACAAATTGAAGCAAAACGAATTGATACAGAAGAAAAAATTGCGCTTCAATTAGAAAAAACAAAAAAAGATTACGAAACGTCTTTAAAACAATTAGATATAGCGAAACAGCGCGAAGTTATTGCAAAAAATAATAACGAAGTTGCTTCTAAACAATATCGAGCTGGTTTAATCAGTGTTACAGATCGATTATCTGCCGAAAATGATATTTACAAAGAGTCTTTAAATAAAATAGAAACAACCATAAAACAGCGTCAGGCAGCAATAGATGTTTATCAAGCTTCAGGAAGTTTGCTTCAATATATAAAAAGTAATTAGTTATGAAAAAGATATTAGTATTTATAGGAATTTGCGCAATAGCTTCATGTTCGAATAAATCGGAAGTTGCAAAATCAATCCAAGGAAAAATAGAACGAGATGAAATTGCCGTTGTGGGAAAATTAGCGGGCAGAATTGATAAAATCTTAGTAAATGAAGGCGATTTTGTGAAAAAAGGAGATACATTGGCAATTTTAGATATTCCGGAAGTTGCCGCTAAAAAAGCACAAGCACAAGGAGCTGTGAAATCGGCTGAAGCCCAATACGAAATGAGTGTTCACGGAGCAACTTCGAATCAATTAAAACAATTGAATGCTAAAAAAGCGGCTTTAAATGAGCAATACCAATTTGCTAAAAAATCATTAAACCGATTAGAAGCAATGGTAAAAGATTCGTTAGTTCCGCAACAACAATACGACGAGGTTTTTGCTAAATATCAAGGAGCGCAGGCACAGTTAATCGCGGTAGGTGCCGAAATAGCAGATGTTAAAAACGGAGTTAGACTAGAACAGCAAACAATGGCTTTAGGTCAACAAGACCGTGCTTTAGGAGCTTTACAAGAAGTTGCTGTTGCAGAAAAAGAACGTTATATTATCGCACCTCAAGATATGAAAATCGATGCTGTAACGCTTAAATTGGGGGAGTTGGCTTTACCTGGTTATACATTGTTTAAAGGTTCGTTGCCTGAAACAACTTATTTTAGATTTACGGTTCCTGAAAGTAGTATTTCGGCTTACGAAAAAGGAAAAGCGGTTTCGGTTCATGTTCCGTATAAAAATGTTGACATTGCAGGAACCATTCAAAACGTAAAACAAATTGGCGCGTATGCAAATATTGCAACGGCTTATCCCGATTATGATATTCAAGATCCTTTATATGAAGTAACAGTTCGTCCCACGAAATTGCAAGATGCGAAAGATCTGTTAGCTAAATCTACGGTAACAATAAAGAAATAGCATGAAAACGTTTATAAACTTATTAAAAAGAGAATTTAAATTGTTTTGGGGCAATGATGTATTGAAAATGCTTTTTTTTGGTGCTCCGTTGTTATATGGAATTTTAATTGGATATGTTTACAGTAAAGGTAAAGTAACCGATTTACCGATTGTTGTTGTAGACGAAGATCAATCTTCTATGAGTGCCAAAGCAATTGAAATGATGCAGGATAACGAAATTTTATCGATTTCGGCTTTGCAATTCGATACACAAAATTTAGATCGATTGATGATTGAAAAAGATGCGGCTTGTGTGGTTTTAATTCCAAAAGGATTCGAAAAAGATGTCTTAACAAAGCAGTATCCCGAAATTACTACCATTGTAAATACATCGAATGTTTTAACAGCAAATTACGCTTCGGGTGCTTTGCAGGTTGTTTTGGGAACTTTAAAAGTAGGAACTCAAATAGAAACTTTGCGTAAACAAGGAACGCCCGAAAATTTGATTATGAGCCAATACGAACCATTTAAAACAACTTTTATTAAAAAAAATAATCGAAGTACAAACTATATGTATTTCTTGTGGCCGGGCGTTTTGGCTACCGTTTTACAACAGGTTTTATTACTTGGTTTAGCTCTTTCTTTCGCTTCCGAATTCGAAAACGGAACTTTTATCAATTTAGTAAAACAAACTAAAAATACATTCTCTTTAATTGCAGTTAAAATCATTCCGTATTTAATTATGAGTTTTGCGGTTTGGCTTATGTATTGGGCATTTACGTGGTGGTTTAACATTCCATTTTACAATAATTTAGGCGCCCTTACTTTAATTGCAGGTGTTTTTATAGTAGCAGTTTGCTTCATCGGAATTTTGATTAGTATTTTAATTCCGAACCAATTAAAAGCAACCGAAATTTTAATGGTTGTGGCAACGCCAAGCTTTATGATTTCAGGATTTACGTGGCCTTTAAGTCAAATGCCGGAATGGATTCAGATAATTTCAAGGGGAATCCCGTTAACACATTTTTTACCTGCTTTCCGAATTCTGATTATCGAAAACGGAACAGTCGATTTAACGTATCCGTATATTATAAATATGCTTATTATTGCTTTAGTTTGCGGAACGCTGAGTTTTATTGCTTTAAAATGGAAAACTCGAAGAATTTTAAAAAGCCAAACAATAGAGTTAAATGAACCTACAAAAAAGTAATACAATTGGAGTTAGGTTATGGAAATAGAATATACCCAACCAGGTTAACCAACACCAAACTTTTTAATAAAATATTTTAACAAGAATTACCGAGAAAATGTCTTGGATACATATTTTTTTCAATAATATTGACCTAGTCAAAGAAATAGTCATGATAGAGGATAATAGTTATTAGAGATTGCAGAATTCCTTAGAAGGAATTAGGCAAGTAAACTTATAAGAAAGAAAATACAGTTTAAGGAATGCTTTAAAACTACACCTACGCTTTCGATTAAATGAGTCCCGCATTTGTAAAACGTAGTAGAATATGGTATAGTTTTAACTTGTACAAAATAGGGAAGCCTACAATTTAATTTAGACACATCAATACCAATAAAATACAAATGTACGTCTTCAAACTAATTTGGACACCTTCTTGTAAAAATTAAGATAGTGTTTGGTTTATAAATTTAGTATTTTTTCTTGATTGTACAATTGCCTTCTTTTAGCAATTGTTTTTTGTTTAATAACGGCTATTTGCTCAAGGATTTTATCAGATCTTCCAAAATATACATCAGCTGGTGTTAAGTTGTTTAAAAATTCGTGATATCTGTTATTATTGTAATTTACAACAAATTCATTTAAAGCTTGAGTTAATTCCTCTGGATGATAAAAATGATTCAGTTTAACCACATTTTTCATAGTTCTATGATAACCATAACACCAAATGGTTATCAAATAACATTAGAAGGTAAAGCCGATGAGATTGAAAATTTCTTATCTGAATTAAATGTGTATCTCGATTAAAAAATCAAAACCACCTTATGATATGGTGTTTTTGTTCTGTGAGATACTTTAAACTTGTTTAAAACCCATAAACAAGTTTATTTTTTCAACAACACGAAGACTGTTCAAATCTTCTTCACTGTACTTTCTAAACTTTTTTAGATTTTGACCCACTCTTTGGAGCAAACAATCTTTAATTAAAATTAGGTCTGATTCTGTAAATATAAAGGGTGAGATTAGTGAATTATTACGCTTACTAATATAGTGAAATTTTAACATAAATACATTATCATCATTTTATATTTTTATTTAATAAAAATCAACAATTCGATAACTTAATTATTTGATAATTTAAAAATTAATTATTTAATAAACAACTTTAAATCCTAATAATGTTAACATATGAAGACAAAAAGTTAAAAATTTTTCACAGGCTTTTACATACGTATATTGGCTGCTGCCCAAAACACAGATAAAAACTTCCAAGTCTTGTATTTCTCCTGTATGCGGGTCTACAATATAGAGCTTCTTCCCGGTAAAATCAATGAACAGTTTGTCGCCAGCTTTATGGGTATAGTGCATCACTGGATATACCTCTTTCGTCCATTCCCGATACCAATATCTAAACTGGGTAATTTTATAACCATCGGGATGTTTGGCATAATATTCCTGCCAGAGCAGTTCTTTGGTAACTCCGGTTTTGCGAAGCTCTTTATCAAAATAAGGAAAGTACTTTTCTAAAGTTAATAACTGGGGACTTTTGTTCTTATGATCGGACTTAAATAAGTTATTAAGTTCCTCGAGTGTCATAGCCGACACTTAGTAGCTGGTAAGGTTGTAACGTTTAAAAAAATCAATATACTTGCTGACGGTGTTGCGTGAAAGTCCTATAATCAGGCTTATTTTTCGCTTGCTTACACCTTCGCTGTAGAGTTTAAAAATCTGTTTTATTTTTCGCATATCTCTTTGTGTATTTGCCATGATCTTTTTAATAAAAAAGATCGGAAAATCTTTACAGATAGAATCAATTTTTAGTGGTTCACCTTCACTCGTTGCAGGTGGTTCACTTTTAGCCGTTGCGCTATGCTCACTTTAATCCGCTAAAGGTGGTATACTATAGCCGTTTTTTGCAACTGCACACAAATCCAAGGCGGTATGTAAACTTTAGATTGCCATTCAAAAAATTGCAAGAAAATAAGTTGTTTTTGGAACATGGGTCTCCAAATCATTCTTTCATAAAAATAGTTTTCAGGTAATAAATTCCTCTTCATATTCGTTTTACATACATAACGTCCAAAAATCAATTATGAAAAAGTTAATTAAAATAATTGTATTTTCTTATTGTGCTCTTTTCTTTCAGAATTCATTTGCACAAAATGATCAAGAACAAGTATTAAATGATGAATTATTTGAAGAGTTGAAAATAGAAGCTATAAAGTTATATACTTCGGCAGAATACAATGCCTACATGGATCGTGGCTTTAAATTTGCTGCAAAACTACCTAAAAATTATGGTAAAACACAAGAAGACTTTAAAACGTGGATTGTTACAAGAATCGATCAAAGTAAGTTTAAAACTGTTGAAGAAGCCGTAAGTGAATATGAAATTATGTACGAGCTGCATCATAAATACGAACAGCTCCAAAAAGGTATTTATAAAAAGCGATCTGCTTTATCCGATAAATATGGTAGTTCTCTTGTTTCTGATCTTTACAATGAAAAGGTTAGTAAAAAAATAATTGATATACAGCTTGGTAGATAAATAAAAATAACCACTAATACTTTAATTAATATTTGCCTTATTAAAATATGTCTTTATCTTATTCATTTCGACAATCCAAAGTTGAAGTACCAATTTTTATTATAAAAGCAATATTTCAACCCACACAAATCCAAAGCGCCATTAGCAAAAAACAGCCTGTCCCGATTTTAATCGGGTATAGTTGAACAGACGATGTGAACGTAAGCTGATCGGGGAGCAGAGCGACGATTCGATCAGCTAGTGAACAAGGAAAAGTTCAACCGTTTTTGAGCTGAGGCAAGATCAAAAAAAAAAGATTTTTGCTTCTTTTAGTCTATTAAAAGAAGAGAAAAACCGAAGTGTATCTGTTACTGATATAGAGATTTAGAAGCAAAATTTTTCTACCACTACAATATACATCAATTCAATATACAGTATACAGTATACAGTATACAGTATACAAACACCACTACATCAATCATCCAACACCCAACATCTGTCATATAAACGATTCAACACCTTAACAAATCATCGATTAAAAAACAAACCAAGTTATAATCTGTGCATCCGTGGGATAAAATCCTTCCAACGATGCCTGAGGTGGTTATTGAGCCCGCGGTCACTGAGCCCATCGAAATGTCGAAGGCACACCCCGCACCCAACCTCCCGCACCCAACATATAAACGAATCAACGGTTCAACGATTAAAAAACGAATCAAAAAAAGGGACTGTCTCATGCAAGACAATCCCTTTTCAATTATTAATCCTTTTTCTTACGCAGCCATTTGGCTGCTACCGCCAGCAGTCTGCCAAAAAGATAGCTCGTCAGCGTACCTATAATCGCCAGTAGTACCGTCTTAAATACATCAGCCTGTAGCAGGCTGTACGAACAGGAAAGCAGCATCCCACCCATAAACCAATTTCTGCCCTCAGCCATTGCCTTCTTTTTTAACCGTAGCTTTTGCATCGTCAACAGTGATCTGCGATACTGCAGACAATACGCCGCCGGCAACTGCCAGATAACCCGCAATGTTTACCACTGCTACCGGCAATCCTATCGGCGCAGTTAAAATAGTTCCTGCTACGGCTGCCAGTACAAGTCCTACGGTACGTAGCGTTTTAAAGAATTTGGGAGTCGGTGCCATTGCACGCTCCATTACATTATTGTTTTCCATTTTTTAAGATATTTGAAGTTATACATATAGTAATTGAACCGTTTCGTCGGTACGTTTCCAACACATCCATCAGTTTTTGCATTGCCTTCCGCGATTCAGTACCTTTTCCTTCGCCGGTGAATTGTGTTACCGGTGCAATGCAGCCCTGTAGTTCCTTCTGCGCATCGTTCGCTGGGTGTATCAGTATACAGCTACGGTTGGGTATATCAAGCAATACAAAATGCCATTTGAATTTTTCCGAATACCTTTTTCTCAAAACATAAGATCCTTCAGGTATGCACGAAATACGCCTTTTGTTGTCCCGCCACGGCAGTTCTATGGTGTAGGCAATATGCTTTCCGTTTAGGATAAGTTCACCGTGCACCGCCGTTGCAAGATAAATACGTTTAAGCATCAGCATATTACTGCTTGTTAAGGTTAACCACCGCCAGTGCGTTAAACGAACCGTTGTTCAGCATATAGAACACACCGTTTATTTCCTGGTAAAATTCCACACCCAAAAGCAGTACCAATGGCAGTACGCTTGCTGCTGTAAGTTCCAGGTCAAGTGTTAAGGCTGGCATTGTATCGCTGTTCCACGGAATTTCTGCGGTTCCTGTGTAAACCGTTAAAGAGTTTCCCGCTTGGAAATCTACTTCAGAGGCACCTGCAACAATCTTAAAGTGCGTTGTTCCTGCCGGTGCACTGATCATTTGTTCGGGAACCAATTCCGGAAGTTCCACACTCACATCCCCAGACGCACGATCAATAGAAGCGTTGTAAGGTACGTAAAGAGTATTGCTTAAAAGTCCGTTACTATTGAACTCAAATCCTCGCAACAGTTCAAAATTCCCTTCAATCGGGGTACGCTCCCCACGGGCATTAACCGTATCGGTTTTAATAATCGTCATCAAATCCTTAACCAGTCTGCTTACCACCCGCTTGTCCGACGTATTGTTCAACATAGGTCTAAAAGCGCTTCGCAGGTACTTTCCGTAGGTGCCGGCTCTTCCAAATTCACTTCCGTTTTCACGTGTCCGTTTAAATGCAGGATCCTTCGCCATACGCTTTTTGTCTATCCCGCCTTTTTCTCGCGCTAAATGTCCGTCTTTGGTCTTGTAAAAGGTAACGCCACCCAGTGTTCCCTTAATTTTAAAAATGCCGTCTTGTGAAGCCATAATTTCTAATTTTTTTGAATGAATAAAAATGTTTGTGGTTCCTTTCGTTGCAACTTATGTAGGATTACCTGTGACAAAGTTGTGCATAAAAGAATGTGTATATTTTCAGTCGATTCCAAATGACATCACATGGCATTAAGTGACAGTATACGATATGTTTTATAGATAAATCTGTTACAAAACAACAAAATTAAAGCACTTTTTGGAGTGTATGGAGAAGTCTTATTTAAGCTTTTACTTTATTGCATTTTGAAGACTAAAGTGAATTTTGAAATATACAACCGAAGATGAATGTATGTTGTTTAATTAAAATAGTGATAGTATAGAGTAATCTGGATTAGTAAGACTTTTCTTTAACTTTTGTCTTAATACAAATCGAAGATTCATCGATTCATTAATTGATAATAGGAGAGTAGAGATAAAAGTTACAAAAGATCAAGACTCTATTTTTTAAACGGTCAACAAACTTTTCTTAAAGGAAATCAAATAATCGCTCCCTACGGTCGTATTTGATTTATTCCTTTTACGTCTGGTTTGCTATTTTATGGTTCGGAAACCGTGAACTGTTGTTTCATCAAAGAGTTGACACTCGTTAAAAAATAATGTCGCTATTGAATCTGGATTTGTTGAGCATAAGGATTTTGATTGAAAATGCAATTGTAATGCAAACACGTATTGTTATGAATACCCAGCCCATTAAGCCAAAGCCGTTAAAAACGTTAAATGCAACTTCGTAAGGAAATTTCGGCGCGAAGCGAGCATTCGAAATTTTAGAAGTAAATGCCAACGTTTAGGCTTTGGGTTGTAGGGCAAAAAAAGAGATTTTTGCAACTTTGTATCTTTACAAAGTTGAGAAAAAACCAAGTATTTCAGTCACGAAGAGTCGAGTATGAAAACAGAGAATATTCATTTAACCTAAGAGTAATCAATTTGATTTTGGAGTATAAAGTAGTTGGATTAACGAATACGCATATCAGCATATAAACGATTCAACGATTCATCAGTTCAATAATTCCCCACTACAATATACAGTTAAAAAACACCCCACAATTTGTCCCTCCCTTCGGAATCCATCATCCCTCATCCATTTTTTTCTCCCAAGGTGGGAATAGTCCAATCGGTTACCTACTTATTTAGCAGAATAAATAAGCGATTATGGACATCAATCAAACCTTCGAACTCAAAAACGGTAACCGTCTCTATAACTATTTCAAATGCATACAGTATCTGCAACAGCAGGGTCGAATTCTGTATGGCAGCAGTTACCTCATCCATTCGTCACAAAGACAACAGCTATACAGACTGTTAGTTTACGCAACAGCAAACAAAGAAGAATGTGCACTATACGGAATTGATCTGAAAAAAGGATTATTGGTTACCGGAGCGGGAAACAGTGGCAAAACCAGCCTGCTGCATTTGTTAAAACCATTCTTTCAAACCAACCGACAGTATATCATACGCAGTAGTAGGGAAGTAGCGTTTTGTTACAAAAGATTTGGCAACTATACGTTACAGCAATATCTTTTTCATGATTTACCGTACTGTTTTGATGATCTGGGACTGGAACCATTGAAGTTGGATACTGAAGTAATAAAAGAATTGTTGCAGTATCGCTTGTTACATGCAGCAGATAATACGCACATTAGTAGCCGATTAAATAAAGGCGCGCTTATAGAAAAGTACGGCAAAGATTTCACCGAATTCCTGTACCGTAAACTAAACCACATAGAATTTACCAACTCGTTTAATTTATAAGAAAAGAGCTATGAAGAAGCACGAAGCAAGACTGTGTATTTATCCCAAAGACATTCAGCGCATCACCGGTAAAAGCTACCGTCAAAGCATCCGTATTCTAAAAGCGGTACGTCAAATGTTCGATAAACCCGAAAACAGTTACGTATCGGTTACCGAATTCTGTATGTACAGCGGACTCACGTATCAGGAAGTTGCAGCGTTTTTAGATTGAATTTAGTAAGCTGCAACCAATAAATTAAAATTCATATTAATTATTTTTCTTCAATTCCTTTACTTGCGTTTTCAGTTCCTTAAGCAGCTCTATAATCTGCAGCTGATCTATGTTAAAATCATCTTTTGTAAACTCGTGTGTCGAAATGCTGCAGGCATATTCCCATATCTCAAAAATATCTGCAAGCGGTATGCTGTAAGGTTCGTAAAAAGTATTGTCAGCAGCTACCGTAATGGTTTCTTCTGCAGCTTGTAATAACCTTTTATAGGTAATTCCCTCGCTTCGGGTAACAAACAGATAGCTTTTTCCTTTTTTCAGTTCGGTAGCTTTTTCAAGGTATTTCCCAATAATAAATGCTCCGTCCTTGTACGGTGGCATCGAATCTCCTTCAACGGGGAATGCACGGTAGGTGCCCGCTCCCAGAAAGGGCAGGGAAATGGTTTGTAGGTTTTCAATATATTCGGGATCTGCATAACCGTTCAAGTAACCCATTGATGCTTTATGTGGAATAATCTCAATAATATTCTCTCCATTATGATCCACTTTAACAGGCAGCAGTATGCGGTTGTCCGGCAGTTCCATAATTTCCTTCAGCGGAATTTTACGCAGGTCGGCAGAAACCATCAGATCAATGCTTATGTGAAAGTATCTCGACATTCTTATAAGCAGTTCCACGGGAGGTTCCGATGTTGCGTCTTCGTATTTCGCATACCTTACACGCGTAATAATTAAATCATCTGCAACCTTCTTTTGAGAGACCCCAAGTTGGGCACGCAGATACCTTATGTTTTCTGATAAAATAGACATTGATACAATTTGTATCAGCAAATATAATTAATTTTGATACACGGTGTATTAATTTTGTTTCTGTAATAACATCGGTAATATGGAGCGGGCAATAGTGCACATGGATATGGATACGTTTTTTGTATCGTGCGAACGTTTGGGAAACAGCAGTTTATACAATGTTCCGGTCATCATCGGGGGTGGTGACAGGGGAGTGGTTGCATCGTGTTCCTACGAAGCCAGGTATTTTGGCGTACGCTCTGCAATGCCCCTTAAAATGGCACTGCGTCTGTGCCCCGAAGCAAAAGTGATCAAAGGCGATATGGAAAAGTATTCCCGTTTGTCACGTACCGTTACCGAGATCATCGAAGAGAAGGCACCCGTTGTTGAAAAAGCAAGCATAGACGAGCATTATCTGGATATTACAGGGATCGACAGGTTCTTCGGTGCTTATCAGTGGACGCAGGAACTCATGCAGTCGGTAACCCGCCACACAGGGCTTCCCGTTTCTTTTGCCTTATCAGTAAATAAAACGGTGGCTAAAATCGGTACGGGCGAATCCAAACCTGCCGGTAAAAGAGAAATAGCTTTAAACGGCGTCCGTCCGTTTCTCAATCCGCTGTCCATAAAAAAAATACCCATGCTGGGCGATGCTACCTTCCAGCTGCTTTCAAGAATAGGTGTGCGCCAGATACACACACTGGCAGAAATGCCTGTGGAGGTACTGCAGCAGATGATCGGTAAAAACGGCATCGATTTGTGGAAAAAGGCAAACGGGATCGATTTCTCACAGGTAGAGCCTTATACCGAACGCAAGTCGGTCTCAACAGAACATACCTTTGATCAGGATACCATCGACCTGAACATGCTCCACGCGCTCATCAGCGGTATGGTAGAAAAACTGGCTTATCAGCTGCGCTGCGAACAATGGCTGGTTTCTACCGTAGTGGTAAAAATCCGTTATGCCAATTTCGATACCGAAACAAAACAGGCAAAAATTGCATACACTTCTGCAGACAACATACTTACAAAAACGGTACGGGAACTCTTTAACAGGCTGTACAGCCGCCGTATGCGCATCCGCCTCATCGGTATCCGTTTTACGGGACTGGTACGCGGAAACCTGCAGATCAACCTGTTTGAAGACACGCAGGAAATGGCGGCTCTTTATCAGGCAATGGACCGTATCAAGAACAGGTTCGGATACGATAAGGTAGGGCGTGCCGCCGGTTTTAATTTTAACGCTAAAGAAAACAGCTAACCATGTATATAAACTGTCATTCTTATCACAGCCTCAGGTACGGTACCCTTTCGGTAAACGATCTCGTTTCTCAGGCTCAAGCCTGTGATGTAAAGGTGCTTGCGCTTACCGATATCAATACGGTAACCGGAATTTACGATTTTGTAAAAGCCTGTAAACAGGCAGATATTAAGCCCGTTGTAGGAATGGAATTCCGATCAGATAATCGTTTGCTCTATATCGGGCTGGCTAAAAACCGTGCAGGCATCGGCGAAATGTGCAGGCTGCTTACCGCATACAACTGCGATGGGGTTCAACTACCGCAAAAAGCACCGGAATTTACAAACGTATATATTATTTATCCTTTTTCAAACCGTCCGAAGACACTCAGTCAGAATGAGTTTATTGGGGTGAAACCCGAACAGCTTAATTTTCTCATTCAAAAAGAATGGCAGGAATACCTTCCCAAAATGGTCATTTGGAACCCGGTGACCGTTTCAGGAAAAAACGAACATAACCTCCATAGGATCTTACGGGCAATTGATCAGAATGTTGTATTATCTAAACTGTCCGAAGATGATTTTTGTAGTATAAATGATACAATGCTGCCTGTAAACGAGCTTTTACGCCTATACAAAAATCATCCTGAAATTGTAGCTAATACTGAGAAAATATTACAAGATTGCCATTTTGAATTTGTATATAGAACCCCGAAAAATAAAAAGCATTTTACAGGAAGTATGGAAAGTGATAAGGAACTTTTGCAAAAGTTGGCAACGGAAGGTTTTAAGAGAAGGTATGAGGAAGAAAATATTGTTGCAATAAAGCGTATCGAAAAAGAATTAAAGGTAATCCATGAACTGGAATTCAGTGGTTATTTCCTCATCACATGGGATATTGTACGGTATAGTACCAGTTTGGGATTGATGCACATTGGACGTGGCAGCGGTGCCAACAGCATCATTGCCTATTGCTTGGGTATTACCGATATTTGTCCTATAGAGCTCGATCTTTATTTTGAACGCTTCCTAAACCTGAACCGTAAAACCCCGCCCGATTTTGATATCGACTGGAGCTGGCAGGACCGAAATACCATCTTGGAATATATTTTCAACCGTTACGGTAAAGACCACGTAGCCTTTTGCGGTACCAACGTAGAATTCAAATACCGTTCTATCTTCCGTGAAGTAGGTAAAGTGTTCGGACTCCCAAAAGAGGAACTTGATGCACTTGCAAAGAACCCCATGGAACGGCACGATGATAATTCGGTGGTGAAGCTGGTGCACAAATACGGAAAAATGTTGGAAAAATATCCCAACCAGCGCAGCATGCATTCTTGCGGTATCATTATTTCCGAAGAACCCATTACCAACTACACCGCACTCGAAATGCCGCCCAAAGGTTTTCCCATCGTTCAGTTCGATATGCACATTGCAGAAGACATCGGTTTCGAAAAATTCGATATTTTAAGCCAAAGGGGCATCGGCAGCATCAACGATGCGGTAAAGCTGATCGAACAAAATCGGGGCATTACGGTAGATATCAGGGATACGTCCATTTCTAAAAATGAGAAGCAGTGTAATGAATTCCTTAGCCGCGGACAAACCATAGGCTGTTTTTATATTGAATCTCCCGCCATGCGTGGGTTGCTGAGAAGGCTTAAGTGCGACAATTACAAAACGCTGGTAGCGGCATCATCCATCATCCGTCCGGGTGTGGCACAGTCGGGTATGATGAAGGAATACATCTTCCGACACAACTACCCCGATCAGTTCGAATATTTCCACGAGGTATTTCAGGAACATCTGGGCGATACCTACGGCATCATGGTGTATCAGGAAGACGTCATCAAGATCGCTATGCATTTTGGCGGACTCACAGCTGCAGACGGTGATATCCTGCGGCGGGCAATGAGCGGCAAGGGGCGTTCGCTGGCGGCATTACAGAAGGTGAAAGATAATTTCTTTACCGCCTGTGCTAAAAAAGGGCATAGCGAAGCATTAAGTCGCGAAGTGTACCGTCAGATCGAATCCTTTGCAGGCTATTCGTTCTGCAAGGCGCATTCGGCTTCCTATGCAGTAGAAAGTTACCAAAGTCTGTACCTTAAGGTATATTACCCTTTGGAATTCATGGTGGCAGTCATCAACAATATGGGGGGCTTTTACCGTACCGAGGTCTATGTGCACGAAGCACGAATGTCGGGTGCCGTAATTTTAAACCCCTGTGTCAATAACAGCGAATACCACACCACGCTTTACGGTAACAATGTGTATCTGGGTTTTATGCTCCTTCAGGGATTGGAAGCAAAGCTGGCAGAAAATATACCTGGTGAGCGTAGAAAAAATGGAGCGTTCACTTCACTTGAAGATTTTGTTAGGCGTATTCCTATAGGTATCGAAGCAGTACAGATACTTATCTTTATTGGTGCGTTCCGTTTCACGGGCAAGAATAAAAACGAGCTGCTGGTACAGGCACGGTTGCTTTTGGTAAACTTTAAACCCGAAAACCGCAATCTTACCTTGTTACAGGAGCCGGTGAAAGAATTCAGACTTCCGGAACTGTCCCGTTCGGAATTCGAAGATGCTTTTGACGAGATCGAGTTAATTGGTTTTACAGTATCGTGCACACCTTTCGATCTGCTGCAGACAAAGCATAGGGGTGAAGTAATGGCGAAAGACCTGATACACCATCACAAAGGCGAAGTAAAGATGCTGGCATACCTTATTTCCCGTAAACACGTACCCACAAAAAAAGGGGCTATGTTCTTTGGTACATGGATTGATGTGGAAGGAAATTATTTCGATACGGCACATTTTCCCGATTGTCTGGAACAATATCCGTTTCAAGGAGGCGGTTGTTATTTATTATTGGGCAGGGTAGAGGTCGACTATCATTTTCCTACAATAACAATACTTAAAATGGCAAAAATGCCGTTCATCCCCGATCCGCGTTATTCGCACGACAAACAGCGCGAATTCGATGTGCATCGTCAGATAAAGGAAGATGTTTCCATGACCCAGCGCAAACCTTATCCGCAGGAGCATGAGATTGGGCTGCCACGACGTAAGATCAATGAACAGTACAACATTAAAGATGTAATGAAACAATAATTCAGAGCTATAGTATATGAATCTTTTTAACGATAGCAAATAGATGTCATATCGAGCGTAGTCGAGATATCTCCAACCCCAAGTCAGTTCAAGCGGTAGTCGAGAACCAATTACTCTTCACTAAAATACCCTAATACAAAAACAAAATAAATCAATCCACATGTATCAAAAGCTTGACCGCAATAAAAGATTTTTGATACTTTTTTCTAGCCCCGTCGAGAACCAATACATCCAAACTAAAAATAACAGTTTACGGTCACCCCTTGCTTGACAAGGGGTCTCACGAGAAGAGAGTATAGGGAATTTAATATTTCTAAAATAATATAAAGCACCTAAAAGTACAGAGAAACCGAAGTGTATCTATTACTGAAATAGAGATTTCAAAGCAAAATATTTCTACCACTCCAATCCAACGTCAGTTCGAGAGGTAGTCTAGAACCAAAATAAGTAATGATTAAAACAAATTTGCTTAGATATCGAGAATCAAAGCGCCATTAGCAAAAAAACAGCCTGTCCCGATTTTAATCGGGAATAGTTGAACAGACGAAACCGTAAGGTTCACGACTTCCAAAATATAAAATAGAGCTGGACGTAAAAAACAATAGTTGAACCGACGAAGAGAGCGTAAGATGATCGGGCAGCGGAGCGACATTTCGATCAGATAGTGAACAAGGAAAAGTTCAACCGTTTTTGAGCTGAGGCAAGATCAAAAAAAAGATTTTTGTTTCTTTTAATCTTTCAAACCGTAAGATTCACGACTTCCAAGCTGTAAAATAAAGCCTGGGCGTAAAAGAAAAGAAAAACAGAAATATACCTATTTACTGCAATGGAGATCCCGAAGCTATATATTTCTAAAACTCACAATCCACGTCAGTTCGAGCGGTAGTCGAGAACAAGAACATTAAAAATTAAAACAAAACCCAAACAATGTATCAGATTTGTTTCAAAATACTACAACGTACAATATCAAAGATATAATGAATAAATAAAAAAATATATGAAACTTTTTAACGATACCGAACTATTTACAACAGGCAGCAGAGGAACCAAAGAGTTTAATCTGCCAGATGCCGATGTAATGCTGATTGATAATTTTTTCAGCAAGGAAGAATCCGACAATTTTTATGATAAGTTATTAACCGCAACCCCATGGCGTGAATATGAAATGCCAATGTACGATAAAATTGTTACGGCACCCCGAATGATTTCCTGGCATCAGGATAAAGAAGAGAATATACCCTCAGGTAATGCACCCGAATTTACTGTCGACCTGAATAAAATCCGCGAGCGGGTAGAAACAGAAACTAATCTAAAGTTCAATGCCGTGCTTTTAAACCTGTACCGCAATGGCAGCGACAGTGTATCATGGCACAGTGATAAGATCGAAAGGTCGGGTAGCAATCCAATCATCGCATCGGTAACTTTCGGCGAAACACGTATCTTCCGCTTAAGGCATAAATTTAGGAAAGAGGTGCCTCAGGTTGATATACCGTTGTATCACGGCTCGTTCCTGATAATGGCAGGCAAAACCAACAGTTTCTGGGAACATGCCGTACCAAAAACTTCAAAAGAAGTGCTGCCACGAATTAATCTTACATTTAGAAGAGTCATAAGATGAGGTGAGAAATTTTTTAGTAAATTCAAACGTCATCATGTGTCAGCCAATTGCTGATTAAAATCGTAAATTTGAAACAGATACATTAAAATAGATTACAGGGATCATAGCAAATGAAGAAGATGGAATATGCGGTGGTAGATATAGAAACTACGGGCGGAAATGCAGGCGGAAGCAGAATAACCGAAATTGCTGTGCTTATACATAATGGAAAGGAAGTGATCGAACGTTGGGAAACCCTTGTAAATCCGCAACAGCACATACCATTATACATTACTGCTCTTACGGGGATCAGTAACGAAATGGTTTATGAGGCACCATTGTTTCAAGACATCGCTAAAGAACTGTTAGAACTGCTCTCTAACCACATTTTTGTGGCTCATAACGTTAATTTCGATTATTCGTTTGTTCGGCACCAGTTGGAAGACGCAGGTTATAATTGGACAGCACCTAAATTGTGTACGGTTCGTGCAGCACGCAAAATCAAACCCGGTCTTCCTTCCTACAGTCTTGGAAATCTTTGTCGTTCACTTGGTATTTCTCTGGAAAACCGCCACCGTGCCGGGGGTGATGCCGATGCTACAGCAGTACTTTTATCGCTACTGTTAAAAGATGACTGTGAAGGTGAAATACAAAAGATGATAAAAAAAACAGCACTGGATCAGCGGCTGCCGCCAAACCTACCTCCTGAAGATTTTGAAAATCTTCCTGAAAAACCGGGTGTTTACTATTTTTACAATGCTCAAAAAAAAGTTGTGTATGTAGGTAAAGCGGTAAACCTTAAAAAAAGGGTAGCTTCTCATTTTTCCGGGCATAAGATTACACCTCAAAGACAGCATTTTTTGCGGGACATCCATGGTATTTCTTTTGAAGTATGTGCTACCGAACTCATGGCATTACTTTTAGAGTGTTCGGAGATCAAAAAGTTATGGCCAATTTACAATACTGCATTAAAAAGGTTCGAACCAAAATACGGGCTTTACGAATATACCGCCCGTAACGGTTACAGGTACCTTGCAGTTGGTAAGGTGAGCAAACTTACGCCATGTATAGAAGTTTTTGGTACTGTAAACGAAGGCGTCAGCTTGCTGCGCAGCCTGCAGGAAAAATTTGCTTTAGACTACCGTTTTTGTAAATATGCCGTAAGCACCGAAAGTGAAGGTGTGGTTGCTAATAACCTATCTGATTTACCAATGGTAGAACAGCATAACCAGCTGGTACAGCAGGCAGTAGATTTTGTAACGGAACTAAAACCGAGTTATTATATTTTGGATAAGGGTAGGACTAAAGATGAGCGCAGCTGTATCTGGGTTCAGGATGGGCATTTTTACGGCATGGGCTATATTTCAAATGAAGCAGTTGTTACAGGTGCCGAACAACTGAAAGATTTCCTTATTCGTTATAAAAGCAACACCTATATTATGCAGCTCATTTCTGCGTATGCGGTTAAATATCCTGATAAAGTGATCGAATTTTATAATAAAAATTAAAGCTCAAGTTACATTTAATATTATTTTAATGAGTTAGTTTACTCAAAAAACAATAAAATTAGTAGCTTTGCGAAAGTGAAGAAGTTTCTGGTACTATTTATAATTGCAGCCTATTTTTTTTCAACAACAGAATTGGTTCAGTTGTTGAAAGTACCTGTGCTGATCAATCACTTCGTTGAACATGCAGAAGAAGATAATAGCATGACTTTTATGGATTATATCGTGCATCACTACGGCGGACATGAAAAAGATGCCGATTGGGAAACCGATATGAAACTTCCGTTTATGCAACATTCGGATCTTTTGAACATAGTGGTTATACCTGCCGAAAACTTAAACTTACCCGATAAGATAACTGTTGATACACACTTTAAGACAATTGTTTTTTATCGTCAGGGAATAATTCCTAATTCTTATCTATCTTCTATTTGGCAACCGCCAAAACGTTGTTAATCAATTTTTATTGAAAGTATGTATCCTATCCAAAAGATAGGGTGTAATGCTATATGTTTTTGATTAATAATAATTTAAATAAGATTTTAATGCTTAATAAAATAATTGAGTTTTCCGTACGGAACAAACTCATTATAGGGCTGTTTACCTTAGCCTTAGTGTTTTTTGGTACTTATGAAACTACAAAGCTACCAATTGATGCACAACCCGATATTACCAACAATCAGGTACAGGTTATTACGGTAGCCCCGTCTTTTGGTGCGCTGGATATAGAACGCTTGATAACTTTTCCGGTAGAACAGGCAAACAGCAATATAAGCGGTATTGAAGAAATACGCAGTTTTTCTCGTTTCGGTTTATCGTTGGTAACCATTGTCTTTGATGATGATACCGATATATACTGGGCGCGCCAACAGGTAGCCGAACGTTTACAACAGGTAAAAGACCAGATACCAGATGGTATTGGAGCACCGGAAATGGGACCGATTTCTACCGGATTGGGAGAAATTTATCAGTATGTAGTTCGTGCTAAAGAAGGCTATGAACATAAATACGATGAAACAGAATTACGCACCATACAGGATTGGGTTGTAAGACGACAGTTACTGGGCGTAAAAGGTGTTGCCGATGTAAATAGTTTTGGCGGAAAATTAAAACAATACGAAATATCGATAAATCCGCAACAGTTACAGGCACATAACCTCACAATAAACGATGTTTTTAACGCTTTAGAAAAAAACAACCAAAATACAGGTGGGGCTTATATAGAAAAAGGTCCGGCGGTATTGTTTATCCGCAGCGAAGGTTTAATAGGATCTATCCAGGATATCGAAAATATTAAGGTTCAACAGTCAAATTCTGGAACACCTGTTTTTGTTCGCGATGTTGCCAAAGTAAACATTGGTTTTGCTATACGTTATGGTGCTATGACTTATAATGATCAGGGCGAAGTTTCAGGTGCAATAGTAATGATGCTTAAAGGGGCAAACAGTAACGATGTGGTTCAGAATATAAAAGAACGCCTGGCAGAAATTCAGAAAACACTACCCGAAGGTGTGGTAATAGAACCCTTTTTAGATAGGGCAAAAATGGTAGATAATACCATAAGTACCGTTAAAACAAACCTGGCAGAAGGTGCGCTGATTGTGGTTTTTGTATTGGTTGTCTTTTTGGGTAATTTCCGTGCAGGTTTTCTGGTAGCATCTGTAATTCCTTTATCTATGCTGTTTGCCATAATCATGATGAATATGTTTGGCGTGGGTGGTAACCTTATGAGTCTGGGAGCTTTAGATTTTGGTTTGATTGTAGATGGTGCCGTTATTATTGTCGAAGCCGTCATGCATCAGTTGGCGCATCGTAAAAAGTTCGGGTTAAATAACCGCCTCAACAACGCTGACATGGACAATCAGGTAGTTTCATCTGCAACAAAAATGGTTAATAGTGCGGTCTTTGGTCAAATCATTATTTTAATAGTGTATCTGCCCATATTTACATTAAGCGGTATCGAAGGTAAAATGTTCAAGCCTATGGCGCAAACAGTTGCCTTTGCTTTAATTGGTGCCTTTATTTTATCGCTAACGTATGTTCCCATGATGAGTTCGCTTATTTTAAGCAAGAAGAAAAAAGAACGACCAAACTTTTCAGACAGGGTTATGAGCAGGGTAGAAAACTTCCATCAAAAGTATCTTATAAAAGCGCTTCGCATTCCAAAGTTGATATTAGGGGTAGTAGGGGCATTGTTTGTGGGTGCGGTTGTAGTATTATCTGGAATGGGGGGCGAGTTTATCCCATCTTTAGAAGAAGGCGATTTTGCGGTAGAGGCGCGTATTTTACCCGGAAGCAACATTAATACTACCATTGAATATACCAGTAAGGCGGCAAAAATACTTAAAGATCAGTTTCCCGAAGTTGAAAAAGTGGTAACAAAAATAGGAAGTGCCGAAATACCTACCGAACCAATGCCTATGGATGCCGGCGATATGATTATTGTATTAAAACCCAAGAAAGAATGGACATCGGCTAATACATTTCCTGAGCTATCAGAGAAGATGAGCAAGGCAATCCATACCATTCCCGGGCTAACGGCGGGCTTTCAATTTCCGGTACAGATGCGTTTTAACGAGTTAATGACCGGTGCACGCCAGGATGTTGTTTGTAAGATATTTGGAGAAGATTTAGATTCGCTGGCATTAAATGCTCAAAAGCTTGGAGCGATCATTCAAACCGTTCAAGGTGCACAAGATCTGTATATAGAGCCGGTAAGCGGAATGCCGCAGGTTGTCATAGAGATGGATCGCAACGCAATTGCCCGCTACAATCTAGATATTGCCGATGTTAACCGTATTATAAATACAGCATTAGCCGGTCAAAGTACAGGAATGGTATTCGAAGGCGAACGCAGGTTTAATCTGGTTGTTCGATTGGATGATGCCAAGAGAAAAAATATCGATGACATCAGAAATATATTGATTCCCACGAACAATGGAACACAGATACCGTTGGCGCAACTTGCCAAGGTTGAATTAAAAAACAGCCCCAACCAAATACAGAGAGAAGATACAAAACGCCGAATAGTGGTAGGTTTTAATGTACGAAACCGTGATGTACAAAGTATTGTAGAAGAACTGCAAAGTAAAGTAGATGCCGAAATTAAATTGCCAACAGGCTATACCATTTCATATGGTGGAGCGTTTGAAAATCTAAATCAGGCAAAAGCTCGTTTGGGAATTGCTGTACCGGTATCGCTGGCATTAATTTTTCTGTTGTTGTACTTTGCCTTCAGGTCGGTAAAATACAGTCTGTTAATTTACACGGCTATTCCGTTATCGGCAATTGGCGGTGTATATTTCTTGGCATTGCGCGGCATGCCGTTCAGTATAAGTGCAGGTGTTGGTTTTATTGCATTATTTGGTGTGGCAGTACTAAACGGTATTGTGCTGATTGCCGAATTTAACAGGTTAAAAGACAGCGGAATTGCCAATACAACACGTATAGTGCTGTTGGGAACAAAAGTAAGGCTGCGCCCTGTATTAATGACGGCTTTTGTTGCGTCGTTAGGCTTTTTACCTATGGCTATAAGCACGGGTTCTGGTGCCGAAGTACAGCGTCCGCTGGCAACCGTGGTAATTGGCGGCTTAATGCTGGCAACTTTTTTAACCTTATTTGTACTACCTATACTTTATATTTTGTTCGAAAAAATATCGAGACCTAAAAAAAGGAAAAAAATGACCAAATCTTTAGCTGTAATAATTCTTTTGCTATGTAGTGTGTCAAGTTTTGCACAACAAAAAGTAACGTTACAGCAAGCTTTAACCATCGCTAATGAAAACAGTTTAGTTGTAAAAAACAGTACATTGCAAACGCAGTACCAGCAAAAATTAAAAGAAAGCTATTTAGTCATTCCTCAAACTGCTGTCTCGGGCGAATTTGGTAGGATCAACAGTTTATCAAATGACTACAAAATTGGCATTAGCCAGGAAATTTCTTTTCCTACGGTTTATAATCGAAAAAAAGACTTTTTAAACCAACAATGGAAAGAAGCTTTGGTCAACGAAAAAATTACGGCAGCTAATTTGGAAAAAGAAGTGACCGAAGTTTTTTACCGATTATTGATTCTTACCCAAAAACAGCAGTTATTACAACGTGTCGACAGTCTTTTTGTCGATTTTTTAGAGAAAACATCTAATCGCTTAACACATGGCGAAGCAAATGTAATGGAAAAAGCATCGGCCGATTTGCAGCGTTCACAAATAAAAATCCAACTGAAAGAACTAAGAACGGTGTACGACATCACGCTTTTAAAATTTCAGCTATTATTAAATGCTACTGAACCTTATCAGCCGGAAGGTGAAATTATCAGTGAGATAAACAGCGAACAATTACTTGCAGATAATAACGTAGATCATCCTGAATTGCAGTTGCTTAAACAGCAGATAGTAAGCAACGAAGCCGCTGTTAAATTAGAAAAAGCTAAGTTTTTACCTAATTTGAATGTAGGCTATTATACACAAACCATGCAGGATATTAATAAAGGTATGTTCAATTCTGTTCAGTTGGGAATTGGTATTCCCATTTTTACAAAAGCACAAAAATCTGTTGTAAATGCAAGCAGACAAAAAGTAGAAATTGCAGAAAACGAGTTTGCTTATCAAACGTTGCTTTTTAAAAATAAACTGCAGGAATCTTTAGAAAATTATTATACGCAAAAAGAAATTCTGAAAGATTATAAAGAAAAGCAACTCCCTAACGCTGAATTAATATTTAAAACGGCTGAAGAGCAGTTTGCAGCCGGCGAAATAGATTACTTACAGTGGATTATGCTAAATAATCAAGCAATTACCATTCAAAGTAATTATTTCGAAACACTAAATCAATACAACCAGGCGGTTACGCAGTTGAACTATATTTTTTACGCTAAATAAAAATTAAATGAAATATCTATTTATAATAATAAGTGCTTTTTTGGTACTGTCATGTAAAAACGAAACAGTTAAAGAAGAAACTGGAAAAGCGTTATCTCAAGCTACCAAGGATGAGTTGATATTAACAAAAGAACAGCTCAAAACAATTGAGCTTAGTACGGTGAAGATGCAGAAAAAGCAGATTTCGGGTACGTTGCAGTTAAACGGCAAGGTTGATATTGATCCCGATTCTAAAGTATCAATATCCAGTGCTTTGGGCGGACATGTAAAATCGGTTCGTGTTTTACCTGGTAAATTTGTTAGGAAAGGCGATGTAATTGTAATTATCGAAGACAATCAGTTCATACAGATTCAGCAGGATTATCTAACTACTCAGGCACAATTATTAAGTGCAGCCCCAAATTATAATCGACAAAAAGAACTGAATACGACCAAATCTACAAGCGATAAGCTAATGCAGCAGGCAGAAACAGAGTATAAATCTTTACTGGCAATAAAAAACGGATTGGAAGAAAAACTAAGGTTGTTAAACATAAATCCATCAAAAGTAGCAGCAGGAAAAATTCAAAGAAGTATAAATATCGTTGCTCCGTTTAGTGGTGTTGTAAGCGGGGTAAATGTAAATAAAGGCAAATACGTAGCCCCTTCTGACGTGCTGGTAGAGTTGATAAATCCGCAGGGGTTGATCTTAAAAGTAAAGGTTTTTGAAAAAGATCTGCCTAAAATAGCAATTGGTCAAAATGTAACTCTTTTTACAAACGGCGATGCCGATAACAAACTAAAAGCGAAAATTATAACCAAGGGCAACAGTATTTTAGAAGACGGCAGTACAGAAGTTATCGCCAAATTGATAAATGCAAATAAGTCAGAATTAATAAACGGACTATATATTAATGCGTTGATTGATCTGGATAATGTTGATGCTTTTACTTTACCGGCAGATGCCGTTGTATCTTTTGAAGGCAAGAATTATGTTTTTGAACAGATAGCTGCAGGAAAGTTCCGTATGATGCAAGTTGAAATAGGCACTGCTAATGAAGGATTTGTTTCTATACAAAATCATAGCTCATTACTAAATAAAAATATAATTGGTAAAGGAGCCTATTCATTACTTATGGCACTTAAGAACAAAACCGAAGAGTAATTATGGAAGAAACAAGGGAAAAACAAGCTGCAAAAGCTATCTATTTTAGTATCATTGGTAATTTTCTGCTGGCGTTGTTGAAATATCTGGCAGGTTATTTTGGAAATTCTTATGCATTGATTGCAGATGCAATTGAATCAACTGCAGATATATTCTCTTCTTTTCTGGTATTATTCGGATTAAAGTATGCACAACGACCTGCTGATAAGAATCATCCGTACGGTCACGGTAGAATCGAACCTCTCGTCACTTTTGCGGTAGTAGGCTTCCTAATAATATCTGCAACCATAATTGCGTACGAAAGTATACAGAATATCGGTACACCGCATCAACTTCCTAAGCCTTGGACATTGTTTGTATTGGGAGCAATTATCATTTGGAAGGAAGCATCCTATAGATTTGTGATCAAGAAAAGCAGGGAAACAAACAGTTCTTCATTAAAAGCCGATGCATGGCATCATCGCAGTGACGCGATAACATCTGTTGCAGCATTTCTTGGAATTTCTATCGCGTTGCTGCTTGGAAAAGGATATGAAAGTGCCGATGACTTTGCTGCCTTGTTAGCTTCGGGATTCATTCTTTACAACTGTTATCTTATTTTCCGACCAGCTTTTGGAGAAATCATGGATGAAAATGTTTATCAGGATCTGATAAATGAGATAAAAATGAAGTCTGTAGAAGTAGATGGAATTGAAGGAACGGAAAAGTGTTTTGTTAGAAAGTCAGGATCTAAATACCACGTTGATCTGCACGCGATGGTAAGTGGCAAGCTTACAGTGACCGAAGGGCATGATACGGCACATCGCCTGAAAGATTATTTAAGGCATCATATACCTAACTTAGGACATGTGCTTATTCACGTAGAACCATTTAAAGAAAAAAGCAAGCCTTACTAATCAAAAGAAAAATCATAACAAGCTTTTTAACTCAGTAAAAATTAAATTAAAACCTAAATTATCAATGAAAACAATCATCACAATGGCAGTCTTAGGGATTGCATTTACGCAGACAATATCTGCACAATTTAAACAGGCTGCTCTTCCATATGCCTACAATGCATTTGAAAATGTTGTTGATGCACAAACAATGGAACTTCATTATTCAAAGCATGCGGCTGGGTATGTAAACAACCTTAATAAGGCTGTTGCGGGTACGGCTTTAGAAAAAGAACAACTGGAAAATATTCTGGCAAATATTTCAGAGCACAGTGCTGCTGTTAGAAATAATGCAGGGGGTCATTACAATCATGAACTGTTCTGGAGTGTTCTTACCCCTAAAAAGAACACGCAGCCTTCGCAAGAGCTGTCAAAAGCAATAAACGATGCTTTTGGTAGTATGGAAGCATTTAAAGAAGCGCTCAATAAAGAGGCTGGTGGAAGATTTGGTTCGGGATGGGCATGGCTAGTTGTTACTCCCGAAAAAAAATTGGTTATAACCTCTACTCCTAATCAGGATAATCCTTTAATGGATGTAGCTGAAGTAAAAGGAATCCCTGTTTTTGGAATTGATGTATGGGAACATGCCTATTATTTAAAATACCAAAATAAAAGAGCTGATTATCTTACTGCGTTGTGGACAGTTGTTAATTGGGAAACAGTTAGCAGTAGGTATACAACTGCAATAGGCAACTAATTAAACCATGATCAACTAACACGGGTCAAAGCATTATTGCC
Organism: Myroides sp.; assembly: GCA_036643355.1. Classification (GTDB taxonomy): domain Bacteria; phylum Bacteroidota; class Bacteroidia; order Flavobacteriales; family Flavobacteriaceae; genus Flavobacterium. Next base: position 75,671 of record JAVXSC010000001.1, on the reverse strand, counting down.
TATTTGCACCTTACATAAATAAACAACCCCTTGTGAGTATATACTCATAAGGGGTTGTTATTTTTAATGTTGAATTAATAATTTTATTAAGAAACTGCGTTAATCCAGAATCTTAACTTCAATAGGTTTTAAACTGTTGCCGTTGTTCTCTACGGTTACTTCCAAACTATTCCCTTTTTTAAGTTCACCAAAAGGAACATCGGTTCCGCCTTTTGTAACTTTGGTAGTTTCGTTAAAGTAAAGTTCCAAAATTTTTCCATCCGCAGTCTCCACATAAATTTCCTGTTCTTCGGGGTCAACTTCCTTTGCAGTTCCCGTGTAGGTTCCGCTTGCTACTAGGTCTGTGTTCTCAATTTCGGCTGTTCCACCGTCTTTGTCTTTTGCTTTTTTGTTATCGCAAGACCATAGCATAACCGATGCTGCGAATAACATTGCTGGTAATAAAACTGATTTTTTCATAATACGCAATTTTAATTTTTATGAAGTTACAAAAAGTATATGTAATTGTAAAACAGCTTTGTAGAAAGTAGTACAGTAGCGTTAACTTTAAAAATGTAATATTCGGTTTAAGCCTCGGTCTTAAAATGAAATTTTTTTATCAGTCTGTTTCAAGATGCTGAAGATAGTCTGGGTGCTCATATTTTTTCTTTGCTGATCGATGCCGAATCACAACAATAGCAATTAGAAGGATGCTGGATAGAACGGATAAAGTGAACCATTCGCAGCGGATGAAAGTGAGCATAGTAAAGTAGGTGCTCAAAATCGATTCATCTGGGTATAAATTTAGTAATTATTTTTTAATTTTTTGCGCATAGATTCTCCTTTAATATCTATCCTATGTGCAGTTAGTTTTAGTAAGGTAAGCTTCCCCAATTAGGAGATTCAGTTTGTTTCAATTTAGTTTCTTGTTCTAGTTTATTTTCAATGGATTCAATAAACTTAAGAGAGTTTGTTACATTATTGAATATAAGAATACTTTCATCATAATTTAGTATTTTGTTGTCGTGTGCAAAACTTCTATTATTTCTTACATCATTAAAAGCCTCAATAACATTTATTGAATACTTCAAAATTAGTTCAGACATCTTAGATTCAATTAAATTATTATTGGTAATAAACTTTACATATTTACCAAAAATTGCATTTAACGATTCATCGCTTTTGACTTCTATTTTATGATTTTCGCATAATCTTCTTAGAAATTTCATAACGTATGTATGTAATCTGTCTAAAGCAACTTCTGGTTCATTTTTTTCTATACTTTCTCGTATTGATTTAGCAAGTAAATTAATATCCTTATCATTACCAACTTCTTTAATAACTTCAATCTCATCAACAATAATATCCTGAGAAAGTCGGTAAGCAATTTTTACACATTCTTCATGTAAAACTTGTTCAGAATTTGAAATCTCAGTTAGTGATAATATTTTAGATTCTTTCCAATGTGAAACCATATCAGTTAATAACTTGCCTACCTTAAAATTAGATTCTTTATTCCATATCGTTCGTAATCTATGTGCTTTAGATTCACCTAAATCAGAATATTGATCTGAATAAGCTTCAATATTAATTGATTCATATACGAAGTCCGAAAATGTTCTATTTGAAAAGTCTAAAACGTAACCACCACTCATATCAAATAGCTTCTCTAGTTTAAGTTTTTCAATTTTTATTAAATCTGACATTTCTATTAGGTAAAATTACGCACAACGTCAGTCTGTGAAAAAAGTACACAAACTCCTTTCAAATTTAGTTAATATTTCATAAATTCATTAGGTATTCATAATTCAAGGTTTTATGCCTATAATCAATGGTTTAGACAAACAAAAAATGCTAAATTAACCATAAAAAAAGCAGTAATCGTAAAATTACTGTTAGTATATCTTAAAGCTACACTTCGAAAACTCCATAATACGTAATAAGCTACTCCGGTTCCGTTCAACGGGCTTTCATCTCTTGTCTTCCAGACAAGACGACCCGAGGGCTCTGCCCGAACAGAGCGAAGCTAAAGCTTAGTTATTATGTGCTGACTTATTGTTTAGTTTCGTTTACAATTTTTGCTTGATTAATTCCATTTTGAACTCTTGAAGGCATAACGAATAAAAATTGTGCTAAAGCTAAAGTAAAATCGATTATTCTTTGTGCGTCATCTTCATTAGGTAATTCAGCATCTTCATCTGCATGTCTTTGATCATTTGCATCTAATCTTACGTCATGTGCCCATTCAGCCATTTCTTTAGTTATTAAATGATCATCCACAGCTTTATTAATTCTAGAGTAAAGATTTCCGACTTTGTATCCTTTCTCTTTAAGCATTGAATCAACAGAACTTGCTGAAAGCATTATTGAACCTGCTGGTGCGTGTTTACTATCAATTGCTTGATTTAAATATTCTTTTGCTCTACCTGGAATAGATTCATCCACTTTCAAAGATTTAGGAAACATTTCACGAATTTCCATGTTAGCAGGGTATGCCCAAGCTGTAGTCACTCCGCCGCATCTTTGGCAAGAATAAGCTTTCCAATGTCTAACATTCGAATTATTGAATGAATTAGTTTCAAATTGAGCTGCGATGATTAAATTTGGTTTATCAACATTACAATGAGGACATCTTTCAATAATTAAATTCCTTTCTAATTTGGGCATATTTCTATTTTTAAAGTTTGCACACAACTTATATATAAGCGAAACATTCTACTCTATTTCATACCCATATAGCAAGATATGCATATGTTTATGTTTTTTATATCGTATTGTGTTTATACCAAATATAAGTATTCTTTTAAAATCTTGCTAAAAGGTATTTAATAATTAAGATGTAAATGATCAGCACAAAGTAAACAATTTTAATCACAAAAAAAGCAGTAATCGTAAAATTACTGCTAGTATGTCTTAAAGCTACACTTTGAAAACTCCATAATACGTATTAAGCTACTCCGGTTCCGTTCAACGGGCTTTCATCTCTTGTCTTCCAGACAAGACGACCCCAGGGCTTTGCCCGAACAGAGCGAAGCTAAAGCTTAGTTATTAGCTGTAGTGCTTATCAGCATACAAAAAACGCTCTTTCTTAACAGAAAAAAAGAGCGTTTCAATATATTGATCTTTCAGAAAAATTACTTCAGAAAGTTTTTTTCCCAATAAGCTGGATTCGGGTATTTATAGAAACCTTCTCCAGTGGCTACACCAAGTTTGTTTTTATCGATGTAGTTTTCTTTCAACATCGCCGCCGCTTTTATTTTTGTAGGATTCTGTGTTTTATCAGCGGCCATTTTATTGATGTTGTATGCAGTAGTAACGCCTACCACATCCAAAATACCAAATGGTCCAACTGGTGCACCGGTTGCGACCATCCATGTTTTGTCGATGGTTTCCACATCTGCCACTTCGTTCACATACAAATCCAACGCAGCACTCAAAAGCGGTACCAATAAGGAATTTACGATATATCCCGGCTGCTCTTTGTATATTGGCAATGCCACCATTCCGATTTGTTTGGCAAATTCTAAAACGGAATTAAATGTTTCGTCTGAAGTACCGGGATGTTTCATCACTTCTCCGGTATTGTGTTTCCAGATTTCATTGGCAAAGTGTAAGGCTACGAATTGTGCAGGACGACCTGTATATTCGGCAAACTGGCTTGGTAGCATAGTGGAAGAGTTGGTCGCAAAAACAGTTTTAGCGGGTGCTACTTTCGCCAACTGTTCGTAGAACCCGATTTTAATCTGCGGATTTTCCGGAACGGCTTCGATAAGCAAATCGGCATCTTGCACCGCTTCTGCCAAATTGGAATTGTATTGCAAATTTGCTTTAGTGGCTGCAAGCTGTTCTTCCGTTGCCTTCAAATCTTTTTTATACGATTCCGCCAAAATATCAAATTTCGCTTTGGCTTTTTCCAATACCTCATCATTGATGTCGTAAACGGTTACATTAAAACCGTAAAAAGCTGTCTGGAAAGCAATTTGGTAACCCAAAACACCACTTCCTGCCACGGTTACATTTTTAAATGTTATCATTGTATTTTTATTTATTTGTTAACTTCTATAAGATGTATGAATGGCTTTTGCCAACACATCGGGGCGTTTCCAATATTCTGTTACGGGAGTGACTTTCTTATCTAAATTTAAAAGCGTGTAAACGGCTGTCCTTGCAGCCCGTACCGAATATTCTTCGGTAAAAACCATATCTTCCGGAATTTCCACAAACTGACTGATAAGTGCCAGATTGGTACTTCCTTCCGGCACCACAGCCGGACGGTCTGCTTTGGCTCTTGGCTGGAATAATGCGTCGATATATGGCATCATACAAGGAATGACGTCGATAACGCTGTCTTTTATCTCCTGCTCGTATTTTTCAAAATGCAGGTGGTGGATAAGCTCGGTCAGAATTTCTTCGCCGGTACAGTCAATCATCGTTTTTTTTATAAAATCTCCAATCGCATCCGGATACAAACCGTACCCCCAAAGTATGGTCATATCATCGCCCTGTGCTTTAAAATGCGGTTGGGCCGCTACCACAATCGACATTCTCCACGAAGAATCTTTAAAGGTCATCAATGCGCCACTTCCGGGTTTGTTACCGCTATATTGCTCAATCAATTGAAGCATTTTGTTGCCCTTGAAAGTAGGGGTAAACGAATACCATTTGGTCTCATCCGGTTTGGTAAAAAACGGATCGGGATTACCGAGTTTGCCCGGTTTTTTGTCGGCTATTTTACGCCACAATGCAAAACTTGGCGGATTGCCCGGAAGGTATTTTGCGGGTGTTTTGTAATCGCCATTGTCGGAATTGTCCGTAATGCAGCCGTTGGTAAAAAATACCAAATCGTCTTCGTTTACCGTAATTTTTTCAGTATTTCCTTCAGCGTTTTCACATACAATTTCAGAAACGGTAATGCCGTCGCCCTCTTTGAAATTGAGGTCGGTAACGGTTTTTCTTAAAGAAAAATCCACGTTGTATTTGTCGAGGAATTTTTTCAAAGGCAAAATCACGGATTCGTATTGGTTGTAGGGCGTACGGGTAACACCTTCCAATGTTTCGATGCGGGAAAATTCCAACAGCATCCGTTTCATGTAACGTTGAAACTCGAAAATACTGCTCCATTCCTGCCAAGCAAACGTAGTTTGCCACATATACCAAAAATTGGTGGTGAAGAAATGGTCATCGAACCAGTCGCGGATCGTAACATTGTCCAAATCGTTTTCGTCTGCAAAGAAAAGTTTCAGGAATTTCATCCTATCCTGCGTATTAAAGTCCATATCGGTTACATGCAGGCGGTTTCCGTCTTTGTCAATCAGGCGTGCATGGGCGTGCGTAGGATTGGCGTGGTCGAAAGCCAAAATCTCATCTTTTACCGAAATATTGGGCACTTCCAAAGAAGGAATTCTGGAGGTCAAGTCCCAAAAATTTTCATAGGTTTCTTCATTCAGCATTCTCCCGCCACGGCAGATGAAGCCCTTTTCTTTGGAGCCGGCACCATCGTTGCTTCCGCCTAAAATAGGCAGTGCTTCAATGATATGGATATTTTCTCCTTTGAATCCGCCGTCTTCCACAAGGTAAACTGCACCTGACAAACTTGCCAATCCTCCACCAACGAAATATGCGTGTCTTTCGGAATTATTTGTACTCATTTTATTTTAAAAATTTAGATTAATTGAGATTCTTTCAGAAGTTCTTCCAAATAGGTGCCTTCTATTTTTTTGAGACCATATTTTTCTAAAATAGAAATGAGCCAAGGCAATTTGATATCCTTTAATCCTTTTTCATCATTCAGGTAATAAATGGATTTTAACAATACCCGGATGTCGAAAGACGAAGCAAATACTTCCGGTACACCTCTGTCCACGTTTAATAGGGTATAAACTGCTTCCATGGCGGTACGCACGGAGTATTCGGTAGTAAAAACAGTATCTTTTTCTGTCTCAGCATAGTTTCCGATGAAAGCCAGGTTTACCGAGTTTTTGGGTACAACCAATGGGCGGTCACCCAGTGCACGCGGCATAAAATACGTCGTAATATAAGGCATACGACAAGGAATGGTATTGGCACTTGCCGCTATTTCGCTTATTTCTGTTTCAGGAACACCCAAATGATACAGCAATTCTTCACAAAGTTCTATTCCGGTACACTCTGTAATTTTTTTGTGAACGAAATTCCCTGATTTATCTGAATATAAACCATATACCCAAACGATCAACTCATTGCTTTTTTGGATTTTAAAATGCGGTTGGCGACTGATAGAGAAACCATACCACCAATTGGAGTCTTGAATGGTTACAGGTCCGCTGGTAACGATGGAACCACTAAGCGGATCTTTTTTGCATATTTTTTCAATGTAAGGAACCACTCTGTTGTCGGAAAAGGTAATGCTACCGGAAATAACCCAGTTTGCTTCGGGAATGTTTTCACAGAATTTTTCAGGCCTACCAAAGTCCGTATCCTGTTGTGCGATATTTTTCCATAATTGCCAACTTCCACCGATAGTATGTTTTACAGGAGCAGGGGTATGGTTATCGCCATATGTGCTGTTTTCCGTGATAGAACCATTGGTAATAAACACCAAATCATTTTCTGTAAGGCTGATTGTCTCTGCTTTTCCGTCTTGGACAAGTTCTATTTTTTTTGCAACTTTTTTACCGTCGATATGATCTATAATTACATTTTGCACTTGAGTGTTATATTGGAATCGCACACCGTGACTTTCCAAATATTTCACCAAAGGTTTAATCAGTGATTCGTATTGGTTATACTTGGTAAAACGAAGAGAGGACATATCGGCAACATGTCCCACATGATGAATAAAACGCAGCAAATAACGGCGCATTTCCATCGCACTTGCCCAAGGCTCAAACGCAAACATCGTTGCCCAATACGCCCAGAAATTGGATTTGAAAAATTCGTCTGTAAAAACCTCATTAATCTTTACATCCTGTAGTTTTTCTTCCGGGGTCAGAAATAATTCTATCAGTTCCTGAATGGCTTTTTGAGATAAAGTAAGTTTTCCATCGGAAGCAACCCTCTGTCCTTGTTTTTCTATCAGACGTGCATGGGAAAAACTTGGATCTTTTTTATTCAACCAATAAAATTCGTCCAGGACAGAAACGCCCTCTGTCTCTAAAGACGGAATGGAGCGGAACAAATCCCACAATGTTTCAAAATGTATTTCCATTTCCCGGCCGCCACGAATGATGTAGCCCTTCTGCTCGTTCCAGATGCCGTCCATACTGCCACCGGGAAGGGCAAGCTCTTCCAAAATATGGATCCTATTGCCTTTCATTTGGGCATCACGCACCAGGAAGGTTGCGGCGGCAAGAGATGCTAATCCGGATCCGATAAGATAAGCTGATTTTTCGTCCACGCCATCCGGTTTCAGAGGACGGGCAAATGCTTCATAATTTCCATTACTATAATACATAGTTATTATATTTTAAATTCTACTTAAAGTTAGGAAATGCTACAATCGTTAGGTATCCTGAAATTCAGGATTTATATACCCTTTTTTACTTTTTGATAGCGAGCTGGTTTCGGAATTCCTGTGGTGAAATGCCCACTTGTTTTTTAAAAAATCTTCCGAAGGCTGACGTAGAACTGAATCCCAATTCAAAGGCAATTTCAGAGATTGTTTTTTCTGGATTTCCTAACAACACGTAGGTAATTTTAATCAGTGTTTCATCTATCATGACATGAGGCGTTTTGCCGGAGTGTTTTTTTATGATTTCTATAAGATGCTTGTTGCTGATATATAATTTTTCAGCATAGAATTGTACGCCCCGGTGCGACAATACGTTTTCCTGAACTAAATTTTTAAATTTCTGATAAATATTGTTGGGGTCAGAAAGAGCGTTTTTAATGCTCTGTTTGTTTTCGGTTTCTATGACGATACTGATTTCCAAAAGCAGATTGATAATGATAGTGCGGATAACATCTTTTAGACGATGATTTTTTCGTTCTGTTTGCTGTTCAAGATATTGGAGCAGCAGGATTAAACGTGTAGATTGTTCTTTATCAGACGAAGTCACTGTAAAATTGGAATCGGAAAACAAATTGAGCCCTTCGATGAAAAACGGGTTAGATATATTTTTAAGCAGAAAATTTTTGTCAAAAAACAGCAGTTTCATCCTGAAATTTTTTGAATGTGACAAAAATCGAACTACCGTGGACGGTGCAGAAACCAGAAAACCATTTTGCGAGACGGTGAATTTTTTGTTGTCTATTTCTAAATCAATATATCCGGAAATACAGATGCAAAAGGCATAAAAATCCATACGGAACGGCCTTTCAGGAAATTTTAAAATTTCCTTTCCTGTGGAGATATAATAAGGCTCACAGACTTTTACTCCGTAAAATAGCAATGTTTCTTCTATACTTTCGTACTCTTTCATTTTTGGAACATTTTTTTTGGAGCATTACAGCTAACGTTTTGGCGCTTGGCGCAGTGGCGGATTTCGGAGCACAAAACTGTCAATACACCACAAAAGTTGATGCGAGGTAGAATGTTCAATTAACCACTTAACCCGCCATTGAGCCAAACGCCTGTGTGTGCCCTGCATATGCAGGACACACCCCGAAAGCTTTTCAAATAGTTCAAAAATACAAATTTAGTTTTATGAACCAAGTTTTCGGGGTGTTATTTTTCCAGAGGGTGCAAGTCCCTTACGAGCGGATTGAAACCCCGAATCGTTAGCAAGCTGTAAGGTGGTTTATCGTGAGGTATGCACTGAAGAGGGCAGAGCGTAAAGAAAATGTCCAGTGGACATTTTTAGCGAATGAGCCAGCAGGCGGGTGGGTAAACTGCAAAAGTCTGTACCGACGAACAGAAAGTACATAAGAGGCATAGCAATAAGGATGAGTATCCACAGCAATACGAAGTCCAAAACAGTGTTCTGAACATGCTATTAAATCAGATTATTGTTATGTAGATGTACCGGCGATAGACGGAAGGAAAAAGCATTTACCAGGGGAGGTCTTGGTGGTTACGAGTTAATCAAGCCAAGAAGTCAGCAGAGGTCATAGTACTTGAGGTTAAACGAGGTGCAAATAGAAACTGCATAGGTCTCACAAACAAGGAAGGACTGAACGTAAAGAGGTTTTCAATAGGTAAGGGAACGTATAGTAGCCCTACTTAACGAAAACAGTTTAAAACAACTAAAATGATAACTAGAGTAGTACAACCGTTTAATCTTCAAAGAGCATTGGAACACGTGATTGCCAATAAAGGCAGTGCGGGTGTTGATGGTGTTTCTATAAGAGAGCTCCGCAAGGTGTTTTCTGAAAAGAAACTACAACTGATTGAAGCAATCAAACAAGGCAACTACCAAGTACAACCCATTTTAGGTATTGAAATTCCGAAAGGAAATGGGAAAACTCGATTATTGGGTGTTCCCACCACTACAGAACGTGTGTTGCAACAAGCCTTAGCACAAACTATTGCACCACTTTTTGAGCCCGAATTTAGTAGTTACAGCTATGGATTTAGACCTCACAAGAATGCCCGACAAGCCGTTGGACAATCTCGGGATTACATCCATTCAGGATTAAACCACATTGTGGATATTGACCTGAAAAACTTCTTTGATGAAGTTGACCACTGTTTATTACTGAATTTAATCTATCAAAAAGTGAAATGCAATGCTACCATGCAACTCATACGCAAATGGCTCAGAGCACCTATTAAAATCAACGGAAAGCTACGAAAGAGAAGAAATGCTCTGCATTCACGAATACAAAAAAAACAAATATAAACGCGTGAGTAAAAGGCGTTCCGCAAGGAAGCCCTTTAAGTCCATTATTGTCGAACATTTTACTGCATCAATTGGATAAGGAAATGACTCGAAGAGGACACAAATTTGTACGTTATGCGGATGATTTTAGTATCTATTGTAAAAGCCACAATCAAGCTAAAGCTACAAGAGTGGTAATTGAAAAGTTTTTGAAAAACAAACTCAAATTAACTATAAATGAAGAAAAGAGCGGTATCAGAAAACCAATCCACTTCACAATTTTGGGTTTTGGATTTGCACCTACGTACGAGAAAGGAAGCAAGAACAAGTATCAACTCATTGTATCGGAAAAAGCATGGAAGAAACTAAAAGAACGACTTAAAACAATCACCCGAAAAACCACACCAGCCACATTTGAAGAGCGTATTGCCAAGATAAAAGAAGTGCAACGCGGATGGTTGAACTATTTCCAAGGCACGAGTATTTTGGGCAAATTACGAGATTTAGATGGTTGGCTTCGCAACCGACTGCGCTATTGCATTTGGCATCATTGGAAAAAACCCGAAAGGAAAAGGAAAAACCTGATTCGATTAGGTGTAGACCAAGACCATGCCTACGCTTGGAGCAGAACACGGAAAGGCGGTTGGGCAATAGCACAAATGCTTTGCATTCACGAACACCAAAAAAAACAATAAGAAAGCGTGAGTAAAGTCCTATTCTAGGCACTACCATTACTTTACAACGCTTGAAGAAAAGAGGATATGTTTCCTTAACTGAATTACATTTACAACTTAACCCATCTCTTTGCGAACCGCCGAGTACGTGACCCGTACGCTCGGTGGTGTGAGAGGCGCACTCCGTCAGTTACTGGCGGAGCCGTCTACTCGATTACGGGCTGGCGTTTTCGTTAACTGTGTAATTTTAGCTATTTATTTTCAACCTTTTAACCCATTTATACACTTCGACCCACAATACCGACACGGCAGCAATTAAAATTGAGATTAAGAATTGCTGGAAATTTATACTACTCAATTGAAAGAAAGAAGCGAATGGCGGAATATAGAGTATTGCAATAAGTAAAACCAAAGATGCTCCAAGTATTAATGGGAACAATCTATTTTTATTTTTAAAACTATCAAATACACTGTAAATGAATGAGCGATTAACCATACTCAAAAACACATTTGCAAACACTAAAGTTGTGAAAACTATTGAACGTGTAGTTGCTTCATTACTACCGTTTTGTACAGCAAACTGATATGCAGTTAGAACGCCTGCGGTAATGGCCAATCCCTGAATAATACTAATGCTTAATTCTTTCCAGCTCAAGAATGTCTCGGTCATTTTACGTGGTTTCTCTAGCATTGTATTTTTTTCCATCGGCTCATTTTCATAGACAATAGAACAGGTTGGCCCCATTATTAGCTCCAAGAAAATAACATGTACCGGTGTGAAAATATGCGGATATATCCAACCCAAAAACAAGGGTAAAGAAACCGTTAGAATAATCGGAATATGAATGGATATAATATATTGAATGGCTTTTTTGAGATTGGAATAAATTCTTCTTCCAGCCGCTATTCCAGTGATCAATTTGTCTAAATCATCATTTGCAATAACCAATGCTGCCGCTGCTTTTGCGATTTCTGTTCCTTTATTTCCCATCGCTACACCAATATGAGCTGCTTTCAAAGCAGGTGCATCATTCACGCCATCTCCCAGCATGGCCACCACTTCATCGTTCTTTTTAAGAGCGTTTACAATTGCCAATTTTGCCTCGGGGAACATACGCGTAAACAGTGTGGTGCTTTTATAAAGTTCCATCAATTCGGTTTCTGTATGATGAACGATATCGGTTCCGTTTACTGCTGCTGTTTCGTTTATAATTCCTGCTTGATGCGCAATAGCCCTTGTTGTATCTGCATTGTCTCCTGTGATGACTTTTACCTTGATGCCTGCAGCATATATCTTTTTAAATACTTCTTGAATGTTCGCTTTCGGTGGATCGTAGAAAACAGTGAATCCTAAAAAGTCAAAAGAAAAATCTTGTTGTTTTTCAGGAAAGTGATTGCCTTCAAAATTACATTTAGCCACGCCCAGTACTCGGTACCCTTGCGCTCCGAAATTGATGATATGTTGTCGTAAATTGTCCTTCTCGCTTTCCGTAAGATTAGAAACGGCAAGAATGGCTTCGGGCGCACCTTTGGCTGCAATAATTCTTTCACCTAAACTATTTTCAAAAAGATGCGTCATCATTGGAGGTTTCCCTTCTAATGGATATTCGTGTATCATTTGAAAATTCTTCCGCTCATCATTGGATTGTGTTTGCTCATAAATTTGATGCAGTGTTTTTTCCATGGGATCAAACGGAATGGGTTCACTACTCCACATAGCGAAACGAATAAGCTCTGAAAGCTCAGGTGTATTGAATTGCGTATCCTCAAAAACCTTGTTTGATTTGTAATCAAATAAAAGTTTCAGTCGCATGGAGTTTTCAGTAATAGTTCCCGTTTTGTCCGTACAGATCACTGTAGTACTGCCCAATGTTTCGACCACACTACTACGTTTAATTATCACACCTTCACTCATTAATTTCCAGGCACCTAAAGCCATAAAAGTAGTAAAGGCTACAGGGATTTCTTCTGGAAGCACAGACATGGCCAAGGTTAATCCAGCGAGTAAACTTTGTATGATATCTCCTGATTTCCAGTAACTAAATCCCCAAACCATCAGAAACACGATAACACCAATAATCGCCATTCCCTTTACAAATTTGGTAATCTGAATTTGCAGTGGCGAATGAACTTCTTTGATATCTTGAATGGATTGACTGATTTTCCCTAGTTTGGTTTCTGCTCCAATTTTCTCTACATTAAAGATGGCCAAACCAGATACTACCAGCGTTCCGCTATATATTTTTCTATCTTCGGTTTCTTGACTTTTAAATACTGAAAAACTTTCACCTGTTAGTGAGGCTTCATTAACTGAAAAATCATTGCTGTGCACAATTTCGCCATCAGCACTAATCATTTTTCCTTCTTCGACAATGCATAAATCGCCAACGGCAATTTCGTTTGTGGGAATTTGCATCACGATTGAATCTCTGATAACAGTACTTAACGGTTCGTTCAATTTTTTCAACGCTTCCAGTGCTTTTTTACTGCGATTGTCTTGATAGAATGAAATGCCAGAAACGACAATAATAGCGCCCAACATAAAAATAGCTTCGGAATAATTGCCAACTATTATATAAATAACTGTTACCGCAATAAGCAAAAGCAGCATTGGTTCTTTCAAAATATCGAGCAACATCCTATACCACGCATTTTTTTTAATAGCGTCTATTTGATTGAAACCAAATTTTTTTCGAGAGGTTTTTAATTCCTCAGTTGTGAGACCTTTAATGTGTTTGGGGACATTATACTGCATCAGTCTAATTTTTTAAAAACATAAAACTGTTAGATTTATTTAAATTACTGTGAAAAGCGTTTTTGTGATTTTAGTGCATTTTTCCACGCTTGCCTGTAACTTATATATAAGCAAAACATTCTACTCTATTTCATACCCATATAGCAAGATATGCGAATGTTTTTAATCTTTGTTTCGCTTTATATATTTCAAATATAAGTATTCTTTTAACATATCAGAACTAATTATTTATGTTTCACATTTTACTGAAATCGTATCCTTTCATTGCAATAAGAATGTTTCTTTTTTATATATAAAAACCCGTAGTGCATTATAAAAAAGTTGCTCAAAACACTAATAATTAGTATATTGTATTGACTGACAATCAGATACAGTTATGAGCAACTTAAAAGCAAGTTACAAATTAATTTTAATCGAATTACGTAAAATAGCAGAATTTGAAAATATGTATTTCAAGCCAATAAAGCCAAAGCTATCTGATATAGAATTGATTAGCTTAATGATTTTGGCGGAATTCAAATCGATTGATTCTGAACATCAACTTTTTAGAGACATAAAAGGTTTTGAAATTGCATCCAGAATTGAGCGAAGCGTTTATAACAGAAGAAAAAGAAAACTATATCCATTTATGGAAGAAATCAGAATGAAAATGGTTGAAAAATTTAATGAGTTTGAAACCTTTTTTGTAGTAGATAGTATGCCGTTGGAGGTTTGTAAAATTTCACGCTCATCACGTAGTAAAATTTGTAAAGAAACAGATTACGCTATTCCAAATAAAGGATTTTGTGCCTCTCAAAACTTACATTTTTACGGGTATAAATTACATGCTGTTTGTTCAATTAATGGTGTTTTTCAGAGCTTTGATTTATCTCCTGCTTCGGTTCATGATATTCATTATTTACAAGATATTAAATTGCAACTATCCCATTGTGTGATACTTGCCGATAAGGGCTATCTTTCTAGCACTATACAGCTAGACTTATTTAATGAGGTAAATATACAATTGGAAACGCCAAAAAGAAAAAATCAGAAAGACTACAAACCACAGTTTTATCCCTTTAAAAATACAGGAAAAGGATTGAGACTTTATTCTCGCAACTTTGTGACCAGTTTATGATCAGAAGAAATTATGCTAAATCTTTTCAGGGATTTAAAACCCGAATTTTAGCTAAAATTACAACACTTACAACCATTCAATATCTCAATAAATTTGTATTCGACAGAAATATTAACAACCTAAAAATTAATCTCGTTTAATAATGCACTATGGGTTAAACTAATGAATTGTCTTAGAATTACTACAAATGACTATAGGTGTCATTATGTGCCATAGTTTCGCCAAAAATACTTTTTTGTTACAAAATTTGTTAGTTAAAATATTTTTGCAACATATTTGCAACAAATTTAAGTAAAATAAAGTAAAATTAAAATGGAATTAAATAAATAAAGTCACCGTATAGTATTGATATACAGTGACTTTATTTAACTCAAGTTGACTTTATTATACCTATCTACTTCCCGATACAAAAAGTGAAGTTATTTAATTATTTCACTGTTAATCAGCTATTTAAAACTACGTATAATGAATAAAAATGTAAATGCACAACCAATATTAGGAAAACAAAGGATTATAAAGTGAAAATTGAGATAGTTTAATTTGATAATATACTTATTATTTTTTCTGCTAATTAAATTAGCTCTTGAGTTCGTGTAGCCAATATACCTATAATTTTTCTAGATGCACCAAGAATACAATCTTTCATAACTTCTACCGACAGAGTTTCAAATATAGGATTAACTATCAATATTTAAACAACAAATATTACCACGTATAGTGAACGGTCTTAATAATAAAAAACTAATAGACCGTGCAATGAAGACGGTCTATTTTATTTTGATTATAACTATTTATTTAGAAAATATTTTCTGATTATTTATTTTCCACATTTCTATGGATAAGCCACATCTTTCCATTATTTGATTTAGTTAGTATCAATTCTTTGGAATCAGGCTTATAAATTGAAAGCTGATTAACCCATAACTTATTATTTACATAAGAGTCGTTGGGATTTCTAGAATACAGGTAAGCATCTTCCTGTGCATCTAAATTGACCTGACAAAAGCCATAATCATCTGCCAAATAATAATTACCGTTAACTAATGAAACTCCAAAAGACCTGTGTATCTCCGATAGGTTAGTGAATGCCCGCTTCAGCGGCTTAATGTTTTGAACAGCTCCATTGTAATCCATACTGATCACATGTGGATGACCATAACCGTATGCATCCACACTGATTTCTACAGCACTAAGGGCATTCGATTTAGCTGCTTTTGTACCATCTTTATATTTGGCTTCTACAAAAATGTTGATGCGTTCATTTAGAATGTCGATTCTTCGAATAATAATATCTTTCAATTCAGGAATTGGATTGAACACCTTAACATCATTATTTTTTACAACCTGCGCTGCTTCGATGTCATACAACATGATTTTATTAAAGTCATTGGATCTTATACCTTTAGTTGTATAGTTAAAATCCACAAGATATTCTTTTTGCCCGATCGAAATAGCCACGGGATGTTGAAGAAGCATGTTTTCATCTAAAGGTAGTTCTCGTTCATTAGTACTGTTTACTTCCAATAAGGTATTTTGTATCTTCATACCGTAAAGTCTGCGCAGTAAAATAGCTTTACCCGAATTGGTCAGTTCAAAAGATTTATCAAAGAAGTTGTCATCGAATGTGACTTTCTTTTCGATACTTTTTGTCAATCCGTCGGTTTGCATGACGGTGATATGCGTTATTTTAGGATCTTTTCTGCCTGCGTGCTCACGAAAAGCTATTCCAAAATACTTTCTGTTGTGAGACACGGAGAAAAGGATTGTTCCTGTCTTATAGTCAGATTCAACCGTAAAACTGTTTAACAATGTAGTTTTAAATTCGCCTGTCTTTTTATCGAAAATATGATAGTGTATTTCTTTCTTTTTTGCCTTTCCGGATAAACTCTCGCTCAATATCATCAGTCGATCTTTATCCATTTCAAAAGATCCCAGATAAGAATAGGCAGTACGGTCATCAATCTGTGGGAAATTAAGAATGTATTGATCCAGCAGCTGGCTCTTTTGATCGAATTTACGAAGAATTGCTACACCCTTATTTGCTCCTATACCATAGGTGTTATTTGCCGAAAAAAGATAATGGGAATAGTTGTCAGACAAGACAAATTTAACATCCTGTTCAAAAGCCTCGTCAAAATCAAACATTTGATTTTCATTACCATTAGTCTGCGCGCGCGCGATATTAGCGGTAAAAATGAGGATAATAACTGTAAGTAGTTTACACATGGCTAATTGGTTTTATAGACAGACTTTTCCAATCCGCTTAATTCTCTTTGCTCGTTTGATGAAAGATCAATTTCCACCAGATGCTCCTGAAGGTTATTCAGGTATTTTTCTGCTTCTATCTTATTGTCCAATGCAAGGTATAATCTTATAAAGTTCATGTACAGGTTCTTTGCAACCTTAGCATTATAATCTGCTTTCGAGTTCTTAAAATCGATTTTTTGTAAGGCTTTGGTCCATAGTTCGACCCCGTTTTCAATCCCTTTAAATGCTTCAGCATTTCTCTTTTCGTCCGTACTTAATTTTTTAAGGTTGGTTGTAATATAAATATGTCCTTTTTCTATATCGTCGTACTTGTTCTTATTATTTTTAATAGTAGTCAATTTAATTGTTCTCACCTGTTCCTGATTAGAATAGCGCTCACTTAGATAAGTATTTATAAATTTAACGACCGATTCCAGATGTCTTTTTTCTTCTTGAACGGCATTAATGCTATTTGTAGGTGATGAAGCAATGAACTTGAATTCGTTAAAAAATGTTTCATCAATTTTTACAGCACCGTTTTCCTTGATCTGTAGTCTTGTAGGTTGTTTTGCGTAAGTCTGTCCGGCGTTGTCCTGAAAATTTACCTGTGATACGGAAAGATTGATATTAACATATCCATTACCATTACCTTTTTTAAACTGTGGAATGTTTATTTGGGATGCTAGAACATTATTGTCTATAATTATGTAGTTGTTCAGGTTAGGCTCTCTATAGACTGGAGCATTCGGTTTATAATACATCGGCTTGGTAGGAAGAACGAGTTTAGGCTTTTTTCCCTGATCAATAAGTGTAAGACGTTCCAATAGACTCATTTTGTTAAAAGCCTCATCTTCGGTCTTGAATTTTTCTTTTGCTCTCTTCTCTTCTTCTGCAAAATTCTTTAAGACGTCCTGATAGTCTGTTTCGCTTTGTTTTACAACATCATCATAGTTGTCTAAATCGTTTTGATGGTCGATTTTGGATTGCTCGTAAATTTCATTGGCGGTAAGGTTGTACGGAGACGATACATGTACGTCAAAAGTTTTATTCGCCTCCTCAATCACAACTTTCGGAGATTGAAACATATTGAAATTTATAGATTCATCACTGAAGCTTTGTCCATAAACGGAAACAAAAGAAATCAAAAAAATTGAAGAAGTAATTATCTGCTTCATAGGTCTAAATTTAGATTAATATTCTGCAAAGTAAAATAAATTTCCTTATAAATAAAACAGTTACGTGATTTTCGTGAATTAGTACCGTCTAATAGTATCCTATTTTACTTATTCAAAAATCTTCTTTTATTGTTTTAAGTTTCGAGATTTGTTCGGGACAATCTTGAAAGCCTCATTTTAAATGGACTTTTATTATTATCATGTAAAAAGAAAGCGAATTATACTTTTTGCTGACGATTTACTATAAAGAAAAAAGAGGCATAAAGCCCCTTAAATTAAAAATATAAAAACAGTAGTATTAATCTTCAATTGAAATAACAGAACAATCTTCTAAACTAACTTTAGCTTTTATGCTGTTTGAAACAGTTGCTCCAAAAGAATTAGTACCTCTATAAATTGTAGGCTTCCCCTTTTTAGTACAAGTTAAAAGTATACAATATAATACATAGTTTATCACAGTTGAAGGGCTGAGTGAGGCGAAGGCGTAGCCGTAGCGGAACGAAGCCCTTCAACTGTTTTTTCTTTTTTTATTTTATAATTCACCGGACTAATACCCTCCAAAGAATCGTGTGGTCTGTGGTAATTATAATCGGTAACCCATTGGTCACTGAATTTTATAACTTCAATATCAGTCCATTTCGAATCTTCGTCCACTAAATATAATTCTACGGAATCATTGGTAACCGACACCACTTTTCCAACGAAAAAAGTATCTTCGTCATCATAAGTAAAAATTGCAACGAATTTGGAAATTAAGTTTCTCATCGAACTTTCTAAATCTCTAAACTTATTCAATTCAATATTTGCTATCAAACTTTCCGAATTGTCATTTTTTAATTCTGTATAATCTTCTTCTTCCCAATTTCGATATTTCTCAACGTCACTATTTTTTACAATAGTAAAACCGTCAAATTCTCCGTCTTCTTCATCAAAATTAAGCAGCATGACTATTTCAGAGTTTGCTACTAGACACTTTCCAGTGTAAACATCGTCCACATTTGGTGCAAGGTCTATATCGATTATTAATCTTTGTTCTGCTATTTCTTCCATTTGCTATTAGTCATTTAAAATGCGGTATAGTAAGTATGGCTTATAATGGTTGATGCTAAAACCGAAACGTTTTATTTTCAGTAGTTTCTAATTTGTTCTTGAAATTTTAAATAGTAACACCAAAGAATAAATCTGCAAAATAGTTTGAATAATATTTGTTATCCCAACTACAGGGTTGTTTACAATATTAATTAGCGTAAATGGTATTGCCAGTAATCCCACAACCATTAAGAAAAGTAATACGTATTTAATCCATTCATTCCCTGTGCTTACTACGTATCCAATTCCAACTAAAAGCCCTAACGAGAAAATTGCTACAATTATCCCAAAAGCATTTACATGCTCTGGACTTAAAATTACATTTATCAATCCTAACGCCGCTGATAAATAGATTAAATTGGCAGCTTTTTTATAGTTGGCATGTACCTCAATTTCTTCCAATTTAGCTTCTTGCGGAATTAAAAACATAATTCTTTGTGTTTCGGCTTCCGAGAATTTAATACCTCTTTCCTTTAAAATTTCAAAAGCATACAAGCGTGCTTCCGGAATAAATCTATTTCCTTCTTTTAAGTATTCCTCTAATTCCTTGTTTGTTTTTGTTTCTAAAGCACTCTTTTTTACACTCATTGTTTATAATATATTTTCTAATTTACTTCTTCGTGCCGTTCCAGCTTTGGTATCAGGTCATTATAGAAGAACTGGGATAATCGGTTATTTAAAATCGTAAACGTAGGTGTCAACGTTACTTTATGTAAGTGCTTCTTCTATTAAAGGTGCAATCCTATCCCAAGTTCCACCCGCCAGTCCGCAGCCAATTCTGGGCATGTGAACCGTAGCGGTTTTTTCGGCAGCAAATCCAGCAACCTTTTCTAGCCCTTGCAGTACGGCATCATATCTAATGGGGACATTGCCGTTTTCGTCTTTATTTATTTTATGCTGACCTATTAAATTGGCTACCCATACATCGTCTTCAACCTGAACAAATTGAACCGCACCAAGCGCAAAATTTTCTTTTGATTTATACCAGTCTCTGTAATTTTGCTCTGGTTGCTTCCATCTTTTCGAAACAGCCAGTACAAATCCTTTTCCCCAACCGCCTACATCATTGCAGATATGTACAATTATTTTATTTCCTTGGGTTGTAGGGGCGGTTGCATCTCCGGTTGTATAAGTTATTGTTGCCACGCTATAAATGTGTTACTGTTAGTTATTTATTAGTCTTTTAAAAATAGTTTGCTAAAATAAATCAAACTATTGCAACACCTGTATCAGATTCAAATAAATAGTAAAATTTACTTTCTGCCTGTATTGTCTCAATAATTTGAAAATTTGTCTGTTGAATAAATTCCGCTAGTTGTTTGTTTTTACATGTCCAATCTTTACCGGGTTCAATCTTTACCGGAAAATTATCATTGTTAGGATTTTCTGTATGAATATAAACAGCGTCTTCACTGCTGTCGTTTTCATCAATTACAATAAAGATCTGATAGGGGCGTGGATATTTTTCAAGTTTGAATTTATATTTACTGTATTCTTGTAATAGTTTTTTAAGAAATATAAGTCTCGTTTTAAAATCTTTGTTACCGTCACCTTTAAAATCTGTGTGTATATGCCACAGGTCAAACCAACTGTCATTGTCACCGGAAAAATTTAAAGCAGGTTGTTCCATTTATTGTTAAATATAAATAGGTTGGTTTTTATTGATTTTTTGTCCAAAAATTGGCTACTTCGGTGTGGTGGTAAAACAGAATCCAGTTTAAATCAACAGAAACAATGGTTACATCATCAGAACCCGGATATAAAAAATCGGTCAGATATTTCTGGAATATGCTCTTTGAAGTTTGCAACACTGTTTTTCGGTTCCATGAAACTATCAAATTGTTAGTATATGGCATTAGATAATTTTCGATTTTTTTTCGGAAACGTTCTTCTTTTTCCATCGTTTCGCTATGCGCACTAAACCAGTTTGTTTCCGTATATTTTTCTGCCCGGTTCGTAGGGTTTTCGTAATAGTCAATAATTTTATTCACTCTTTTCGATTCCGTTGATGATAATGCTAAAATAAGCTTTTTCTCTTCTGGGGTTATTTCGCTATTATGAATTTTATCAAATCGCCATCCTAATTCAAACGTTTCTAAAGAAATTATTTCGCTATGATCAATGGTTATATTCATAGGTATACGTTTATTTTAGCTTACCTAAAATTTATAAAGTCGTAAAGCGTTATGTAATCAATTTTGTGTGACCAGATTTCGGTTGTATTTGTTCCGGGATAAGCACCAACAATACTGGTGTTTTCAAAGCCTTCGTTAAAATAGTACTTTATGTCTGCTTTGTAGTTTATATGCTTTTTAAAATTGTTTCTTAAAATCAGTACCGTTTTCCAATCGCTGTCTTTTGAACCATCGTTATAGTAAGCCCCCATAAAAAAAAGTTCCACTGTATTTTCTTTTGGGTTAGTATCAAAAATATTTTTGTTATCTTCAAGAGAATAGTAACCTTCTATATCTTCAATCTCTAAAACTTTATAATCGTAACTTCCTTTTGTATTTTCTTTAAGTTCTATCAGTATTTTTGATCCAAGCGGAAAAGTAAAGCTGTTTTCATAAGATGTTGGTAGTTCTTTTGGAATGTTTAACGTGGTTTGTGCCTGAACAAAAGCACTGGTTATCATCGAAAAACAGATTAGGAATAGATACTTTTTCATAAGGTTTATCTTTTAGTAATTGTTTAATAAACGAATATAATCACTTTTTATATTAGTAGATAGTATAATTTAAATAAACAGTATTGCTATCGAATAATATACTGGTTGCTAATTTTATAATGTATTGTTATAAATGAAATGGTGCGTGTCAGTCAGTACAATATTTCTCTTTTAAATGTATTGTTTTTTTTATGTCGCATCCTAAAACAAACACGCGGTAAACAGGTTTCCTGTTTCCGTAATAGGGTATCTCGTCATACAGATATTTTATGTTCATAGTATCCAGCTCTTTTTTCAATAGTACTGCTTTACTTAAGTCGCTGCAAAAACCGATTAAGTGTGTTCTAGCCCATTGATCACTTTTAATCTCGTTATAAGCATGCTTTACAATTTCTGCTTCCGAACCGAAATATTTTAAACTCTGCTGTTGTCCACGTTCGGTATAATACCATATAAAAATAGTTCCAGATTTATCAATACCAAAGCCTTCGTAAATACTGTTTCCAGTTATGGAATAGCTTTCAAAATTATAGCAGTGCGCTTTCATCCAGTTTTCCAGCTCAGTTACTGTTTTTGGTATAGTATCGTCCATAAATCTAAATTGCAAATTGATGTTCTGTATGTATTTAAAGTAGTTCTATTTCATTTTGTATGTTCTGTCTGGCCTGATCCTCAAATTTTTCGTAAAAAAAATCAGTTTTGAAAATTCGGTCCATTAATAAAAAATGTTGCAATACTTTTTTACGTCCTGCATTATAAATCAGGTCTGTGTAAACCGAATACTCCTTTCTTACGTTTTTGCAGTACAGCGAATATGTCTCCCACGGCTGCCCTAATATCGAAAGATCGGCATCTGTAAAATAATTTGTATCACTGTCTTGCGAGTTATTGTGGGATTTGGTTGCTAAAATCTGATTTTTACAGAGTTCGATTATTTCTGTGGGAACCAAAATTTGTTTCATGTTTTTCTCGGCAAATTCAGCGCTTTTTTCTTCGTTGTCAAATTGTGTTGCATTGTAAACAATGTCATGATAATAAAGGGTGAATAAAACGGTATTCCAGTTTTGTATTTGGTTTTTTACCGTTGTCAGCTGTTGCAATAGGTGCTCCAAATGTTGTAAAGTATGGTAATGCCTTTGTATGTCACAATAGTTTTGCTCTATTTCAAACCATAGCTCATTTATCAGATCATTATTATCTGTGTAGTCCGTCAAAAGATTAATAAATGTTTCCTTTAGCATAGCTGTCTGTAATTGATTAAGAGTTTCCACAATACTTTCATACGGTATTTTTAGAGTGTATATAAGCCTAAGCTTTCATTATATCGAATTTAAAAAGATTTTCATTAAATGCAGGTAAAACATTTAAAACTTTCTCCAGTTCTGTTTAAATAGCGAAGACAAATATCCCTATTACAAATAATCAATTAAAAAATTCAACGACTCAAAACTTCCCTAATTCCCCATTAAAATCAAAACCACAATATTTCAATCCACACGAATTCAAAGCGCCATTAGCAAAAAAACGATAGTTGAACAGACGACGTGAACGTAAGGTGATCGGGGAGCAGAGCGACGATTCGATCAGCTAGTGAGCAAGGAAAAGTTCAGCCGTTTTTGAGCTGAGGCAAGACTAAGAAGAAAAGATTTTTGGTACTTTTTATCTTTAAAAAGTACAGAAAAACCGAAATCTACAATTACTTAAATTGAGATTCCAAAGCGAGATATCCCTATTACAAATAATCAATTCAACGTTTCAACATATCACCGATTCAACACTTCCCTAATTCCCCATTCCCCGGTCACTGAACCTGTCGAAGTGCACCGTATTCCCACACTTCGGATAATTAGTACACCCCAAAAAACCACCATATTTCCCCGAACGTTTAACCATATACCCGCTCATACACCCACTGCATAAAATACTATTCTCTAAAATAGCGATACTGCTAAACGTCTGATCACAGATAGGGTAGTGCGAACATCCCAGAAACTGATTCCCGTTTGCACCATTCCTTCTAACAACCAGCCTGCCTGTTTTACAGTACGGGCAGTGTGTTGTTTTATAAGTACCGTTACCGGTGGTTAACAAATAGTTGTTATCTGTAAGCAGTTCCCCGGCAAACAGCGACACATCCTGCGGAATAAGCAGTACCACCTCATTTCTGGTACGGGTAAACGTTTCGGGTATTGGCGAAGGCAGGGCAATCGAAGCACTACCGTTCGGCTAATGTACAGAACTTTAATATAAGCACAAAAGCTGAAGTTTGTACTTCAGCCCTGCTTTTGCCGATACCTTGTTAGCTGGTGCCCTTCTTTTCGCTATCTTTTATTTCAAACTTGTTCTAAAAAAAGTGTCCATTTTGTCAAACGGAATTACATCAATTTTATCATATAAATCTACGTGAACCGCATTTGGAACGATGACTAATTCTTTCGGTTCGTTGGCATTTTGAAATGCGGTTTCGCTAAAATATCTTGAATGTGCTTTTTCGCCTGCAATAATCAAAAGCGGTCTTGGCGAAATTTCTTTGATGTAACTTAAAATGGGCATATTCATAAATGATAACGGCGTAGTTGCCGTCCAGGAATTTCCTGAATTTACCGAGCGTTCGTGATAGCCTCTTGGTGTGCGATAATAATCGTAATATTCTTTTACAAATTGTGGGTCATCATCTTTCGGCGCTTTATTGTATTCTGAACCATAAGCAAATGTTCCTGCTTCGGTATCTTTCCAGCGTTGTTCGCCTAATTGTTCCAAAGTTTGTGTGCGTTGTTCCAATGTTATGGCATCATTATAACCTTTCGACATCACTCTTGTCATATCGTACATGGTGGAAGCCACAACAGCTTTGATGCGTTTGTCTATTGCAGTAGCGTTTAAGGCAAATCCACCAAAACCACAAATTCCGATGATGCCGATTTTTTCCCTGTCCACATTTTTTTGAATTCCTAAAAAGTCAACTGCTGCACTGAAATCTTCGGTATTAATTTCTGGCGAAGCCAAATTTCTCGGTTCGCCACCACTTTCGCCTGTGTACGATGCGTCGAATGCTACAACTGCAAAACCACGTTCCGCCATTTGATTGGCGTACAAACCTGAAGATTGTTCTTTTACAGCACCAAAAGGCCCGCTGATTGCCAGTGCTGGCAATTTTTCATTTCCTGCATCTTTAGGAAGATATAAATCGCCTGAAAGCGTGATGCCATAACGGTTTTTGAAAGATACTTTTTGACGGGTAACTTTATCACTTAATTGAAATGTATAATGTTCTTTTGATGTATTCATTTTCTTTGAATTTTTATTTTGTGCAAATGATTGTCCGATGGTCATCAGAAATGCGATTGCAATAAGTGCTATATTTTTCATAGAATTTATTCTGTTTTTTTAATTGAGTATTGCTCATCCGTTACCGCCTTATTCCAATTCACTATTCCTTTTTCGGTGTTCGGAACGATGTATAACTGCTGTAAACCCACATCAGCACTGGCTCCGTGCCAATGACGAACATTGGGCGGACATTTTACAACGCTTCCTTTTTTTATAATTTCAATGGGTTGACCTTCTATTTGATGGTAGCCAATTCCATCAGTTATAATTAAAATCTGACCAGCCGGATGACTGTGCCAATTGCTTCTTGCACCAGGTTCAAAATACACATTTCCAACTACTGTCGTTAAAGTGGTATCTGCCTCTACCAAACCAATATTGTAAGCATTTCCGGTAAATAAATCTTCCGAGCCTTTTTTGCCTTTAGGGAAAATTTCTGTTAGTTCATTTGTATCTGTTTTCATTTTTTCCTGATTTTTATTGTTGCACGATAGTGTGGTAATTGACACAAACATTATTATTGCAACTATTTTTAAAGTATATTTCATATTGATTTATATTTAATTTTTGTCAAATTTTACAACTACATTTCCATTGCCCAGTGTCGTTGCAAGTCCGGTTGGGTTATCAATGTAACCAAGCTTTGTATAGCTGTATGAGGTGTTGAAACTTTTGTAAAACAACACCAAAGTATTTGTTCCGTAAAGCGTTAAATCGCCTGCTTTTATATCGCCACCAACGGAAGCATTTGTTGGAAGTGGGTTGGGTAAGTCGAAGTACTTTTCGTTGTTATTTAATTCCTTCATATTGATGGTAAGTGGGAATAGCGCTTTGAACACATTTGCACTCGGATTATCATACAAGGTTGCGGTAAAAACTGCGGTGCCTACTGTAATTTTCATTTTACTGGTTGAAGGATTATTATTCGTAGTGCCATTATTTTGGATTGGATTTGTGTCATCATCTTTACTGCAAGCAAAAAGAGAAATGCAAGCAAAACACATTATAACTGCTGCGGTTATTTTCATTTTATAATGATTTAATTTCTTTAATAATTTTCGCCGGTATTCCGCCTACCACTGCATTGTCAGGAACATCTTTAGAAACTACCGAACCTGCTGCTACCACAGAATTTTCTCCAATCGTTACACCTTGTAAAATGGTCGAATTGGCGCCAATCCACGCATTTTTTTTGATGTGAATATGCTTTGGAATTAGTGATTGTCTTTCATTCGGATTAAGCGGATGACCTTCGGAAAGCAAACTTACTTTCGGAGCAATCAGTACATTGTCTTCAATAGTTATTCCACCTAAATCCAAAAACACACAATCGAAGTTGATGAATACGTTTTTACCAATTTTCGTGTGTTTGCCATAATTGATGTGCAAAGGTGTAAAAATCGTAACGCTTTCGTCGATTTCAGTTGCAGTAATTTGGCTTAAAAAGTTTCTTATTTCTTCAGGTTCAATTGCATTATTCATTTGAACCACAAGTTTTTTTGTAGCAAAAGAAGCTTCACGCATTTTGTATGCTTCAGCATCGTTTGAAGAAATGGTTTCTCCGTTTCGCAATCTTTCAAAAATATCCTTTCCTTGCATTATTATTAATTTAATAAATCAAAATTAAAAGAAATTTAAAGGTGTTTTGTTACAATTATAGCGCAATTAATGTCAAATATTACCTATTTTTGTTCACTGAGTTTTTAATTGAAAGAAAATGTTAGAAAATCAAAAAATAATCTTGTACAAAACTGCATCAACAGCTAAATTTCCAGAAGATTTTCAAACTCTGTTTCATACACATATTTATTGTCAAAGTGGAGCGGTGAATTTTAATTTCAATGGTCGCCATTTCCATTGTAAAAAAGGCGAATTTATCTTTTGGTTGGCTGGACTTTCGATTTCGGATTTATCTTTTTCATCTAATTTTAAAGCGACAATATTGTTTGTGGAAAAAGATTTATTGACCAACAATTTACCGAGTGCAAACGCAAGTATTGACAGTTACATTCATTCTAAAGAAAATCCGATTTTACATCCAGAGAAGGACGACAAAGAAAGGATTTTAAAAAATTTTCAATTGTTGTACGATAAATCGCAAGAAATAAAACACCGATTTTATGAAGAAATATTGAAGCTCCAAATGCAAATTTTCTTATTAGAAATGTGGCATATTTTTGAAGATGAACTCGACAGGAAAAAACGAAGTTTTCAAAGCGGAACTTTGTACGAACGTTTTTTGTATTTAGTTCAGCAACATTGTATGAAAGAACGAGAGGTTCAATTTTACAGCGATAAGCTAAACATTACACCCAAATATCTCAATTACATTTGCAAAGTCAATACCCGAATTACCGCTTCTGAATGGATAAAGCGATACACCAAGGAACGTATAATTCTCCTATTACAAAACAAAGACTTAAATATTTCAGAAATTGCCGATGAAATGGATTTTTCGAGCCGTTCGTTTTTTACCAGGTATGTAAAAAAGGTTTTAGGTGTAAGCCCGAGTGAATTTAGAAATCGTGTAAATTAGTTCGCTGTCGCTGGTTTTGTGGGCCGTTGGTAGGGTTTCTGCTAATGTTTTGGGACTTGGCGATGGCGGGCAAACCGAAGCCGAGACTTGCAAGTAAAATACAAATTTTACAGAAGCAGAAAACGTGAATTTTTGCCTTTCATCGAAACCATAAAAATAGAAACGATGAAATAAACTCTTGTTAACTGTAGTTATTATTTTTAATTCTTCTTCTTAGAATCAGCAATAAATATATATTTTTTTTGATTATTTTGGTTTGTTATCTTTATTATTTCAATTGTATCTTTCATTAAATTTTTATGATATTTCCCATCTAAAATTCGCCAATTGTAATGTCTTATTGAGTCAGGTCGTACTTTACCATTTAAAGATTTCATTTCACTCGGATTTTTAAAACTTAAAGATTTAATATAAAGTGAATCGTTTGGATTAGCATTTCTTATTTCAAATGTTTTGTTCATAGACATACAATGAACACTTAAATTTAACTCATTATTCCCGTAAATTTCTTTATAAGTATGTTTATGAGGGGCACCCGTAATACCTAAAACACAAGAATTTAAGGTCATTATGAATAGTATAAAAGGTATTAATTTCTTCATATTTTTTTTGTATGGATTGTGGTTTTAATATTACAGACAACTTAATTTACCAACGAATATAATCACTTTTTTTATTCCCTTTTTCTCATTCCCATTAAAATCAAAAAACATAATAATCACTCCACACAAATCCGAAGCGGTATCAGCTTTTAAGCAGCCTGTCCCGAGTATCGGTAAGCGTCGAATAACTGCAGGAAGCGTAAGCTGATCGGGTTGCAAAGCACCGTTTCGATCAGGAAGCTTCAAAAGTTGAATTCGACCGTTTAAAAGGTCGCCGCAAAAAAAGATTTTTGATACTTTTTATCTTTAAAAAGTATAAGAATACCAAAATTGAACTATAACAAAAATGGAGATCTCGAAACCGGATATCCCTATTACAAATAATCTTTCTACTAAAAACATCTTGTCCTCCGATCAATCAGGATCATCAGTACATCAGTTCCCTTTTTTCCATTAAAACAAAGTAGCAGAGCTGTTGTTTGCACGGGTTGATTTTAATTGGTCAAATATTTTAAGCTCTTCTTTGCTGTCTGTATTGGTGATAGTAGAAAAGAAATGTCAAAATGAACAAGGTTTTCTTTCGGTTGTAACCGTTGTTTAGATAACATTTAAAAATATATATTATTCTTTTGTAAACTCAATCTGTCCACCTCCCTGAAATAAAGTCATTGTTTTATTTTCGGTGTTAAATTCAAATTTTGCACCCGCCTGGTCATACTTAAATTTGTCTTTTTCAGTAGCTTCTAACGGTAAGGCTGGCTGGTTTGTTCCTTGTGCAAATAATATGTTACCGTCTTTGGTTACTGTAATTTTTAAGGCGATTTGTTTAGACGCATATATGCCCAAGTACTTGTCCAGATCACTCGAAGTTAAATAGTAGCTGGTGAAGGTCGGAATGTCATAAGGTTTATTGAAAACAGCACTTAATACCGCAATGGAAATGTCATTCGTTTTAAAATTTGTCCCGTTCGAGGTTAAGGCATACGAAATTTTTTCGTCTGCAAAATGTGAATAGACCGATGTAAAACCATCTATTCCACCAGTATGCCCATATCCTACATTTTTGTAGAAAGGAATTTTAAACAGCCCTATACCGTAACCATCATTAATAGTCATCATCAGTTCAAGGTTGGCAGCTTGCAAAAGTTTTCCTCCAAATAAAGCATCAGCAAATTTTGTCAGGTCAGTTGGAGTAGAAATTAGCGCACCTGCTCCTAATGGTATGGTATAATCTGTTTCTGTTTCCGGTTTCCATGTACCAATATAATTATATGATTTGGCTTCGTTAAGGCTTGTATCAACCTTACCAAAAACGTATGTATTCGTCAAACCAAACAGGTTTCACAACGTATTTATTTAATAACTCGGAAAAAGATTCGGAAAAAGCTTTTTCAACAATGTAGGTTAAAAGTACATAATTAGAATTACTGTATTCTGCTTTACTGTCAGGGGTAAAGTCACTGCCACCTTTAGAAATAATTCCAATCATTTCTTTTTCAGTCTTGCGCTGCGTGTTCCAGTTTAAATAGTCGTTGTCGTCTGTAAAATTGTGTATTCCGCTTCTATGGTTTAGTAGTTGCTTTACCGTTATCTTATCAGCGTTTGGTATGGTAGGAAACCATTTGTCTATAGTTGTATCTAATTCTAATTTATTATTTTCAACTGCCTTTAAAACCAAAACTGCCGTGAATGATTTTGATATCGATCCAATTCTGTATTTTGTTTTATCAGTAGCTTTTATCTTGCGCTCTACATCTGCAAAGCCTACAGATTTTTCATAGATAATTTCCCCGTTTCTGGAAACACTCACACTGCCCATGAATTTTTCGTTTTGTTCAAGTGTTTCAAAGTAATTGTCTAACTTTTTCTTGTCAAATGTTGTTTGCGCAAGGCTTAAATAACCAAACGCAAGAAATACTAGTGCGGTTAAAATACTTTTTTTCATCATTATCATGTTAATTTTAGTTTGGGTTCATTATTATAATAACGCTAATTCGGTCAGTCACGAATATAATAAATTTTTTTATTCCCTTTTGCCGATTCCCTAATTCCCATTGAAACGAGTAGGAGGACTGATGTTGTTTGAACGGGTTGATTTTACGGGTAAAATATCTTAGCGGCAGTATTTATTTAATTACAACTTTAATTTTGTCAACTTCTATTCTTCTAGGAAATAAGATGCTATACATAAACATAAAAGGATGAACCTTTTTCATAATTAATACTTCAGGGTTTTTTATCGTAATTTTAAGTTTCGATGCTTTTAATAGATTAAATTCAAATGCCTGAACAGCTTTTTCACCACCAATATAATCTTGCTTGCGTAACCCAAAAAAATCTTTGGCTTTTAGATTTATTTTTTCATTTGTTTCTAAATCTATAAGTTCTATGTCTAATTCTTCAAGGTTCTTAATGTACCAGCCACCAGTGAAGAATATGTGATAGCTTCCATAACCTAAATCTAAATCAATTGATTTGTCTTTTAAATAAAATTGTTTCATTTTGTAGTTTTGTTGGTAAATTTATATACAACGTTGAGGAGCTTGCCGACAGAGGTTTTATAAAGACTACTTTTCACGATACGCCGGGTAAATGATCAGTGTAACCATTTCAGACACACTTACCCGTTTTTTTTGGATAAGTAGTGGAAATGATAAAGGCAAGTTTTTATTCTTCAAGCTTTATAATTCCGGCATATGTAGCAATCCAAATCGATCCATTTTTATCTTTTGTTATTCTCTCGCAGTGAATACTAGGAACGTTTGAATTTTCATTTGTATAGCTCTCCCATTTTTTTGATATTGTGTCATAGCATAACACACCAACTCCGTTTAATGTTATCCATAATAAATTAGTTTGCTCGTCTAAATAAAAATCATTGACTACATTTTCACTAAACATTTCAGAATTTGGATGTGTTATTTTTGTCCATTTTCCTTTCAAGTCTAAAACATAAATTCCCGCTTCATCAGATTTTTCATTGTACAGATCAAACCAAAAATTTCCTTTTTTGTCTTCATACATTTTTGAAATGTAAGCTTTAGATAAAGGTGAGTTTTTATCGTCTAGTGCTTTTGTTAAACCATTTTCAATAATTACGTTTCCTTCAAAAGTTCCAATCCAAATTCTGTCTTTTTTATCTACATAAACACCAAGAATTTTGTCAGTTGGTAGGTTAGAATTTTGTTTATTAATTACTGACCAACTTTTTCCGTCAAATTTTGCTATACCATCCCAAGATGTAAACCATATGTTGTTTGAGTGGTCTACAAATATGTTTCTCGCCCACTTTATTGGAGAATTAATAGAGTCGTATTTTGTCCAATTTTTATTGTCATATTTGTAAACATCCCAACCCATAATAAACCACTTGTTATTACTGTTGTCAACTTCTAAATTTCGTACTGATTGTGTTTGATTTTTGTTGTAAGCAGGCGAAGGTATAGATGTGTTTTTTGAATTGAAATGTTCCCATTTTCCGTTACTTATTTTTACAATTCCACTGTCGGTTCCAATCCAAATATTATTATCCAAATCATTTGCTACTGCTCTCGTCATATCCCATGGTAATTCTGAGTTTTGTTGCGTAAATAAAGTCCAATCCTTTGAAGGTTCTTCTTTTTCTGTACCTTTTATTTTAGGACTTCCAACTGACTTTATGTTTGATTGGTTGGTGAAATCGAAAACTTCCCGCTTCACTGAAAGATTACTGTTTTCAAATATCAAAATTAACGAAACAGATGAATTGGTTTTTTTGTTTTTAGAGCTTGCAGGCTTCCAATTTGCACTACTGTTTATTGCTTTTTGCAGTCCTAATTTCTTAGAAGAAATGTTTGTTTTATTTAAAGAACTTAAAAGACAGGTTTTTCCCTCTTCGTCAATTAATATTTGTATTTCAATACTCCCTTTAATTTTGTCCAAGCTCTTTTTGTCAAATTTATTTAACAATTCATTTATTAAATTTTTTGGAGGTTCGGCTTTTTTGTCTCCACAATCTAGGCAAAAGCTTTCCAAACTACAATCATTATATTTTTCGGGATAAAGATTTTGAGAAAAACTTAATGTAAAGCTAAAAAATGTCAAAAACAGTAGTATATTTTTTTTCATCGTTTGTGTTTTAAATATCTGATAATGTTCTGTTGCGGTTTGTAGTGACATATTTCGCAACCGAAACGTTCAACTAAAGTACAAATTTCTACCGAAGCACAAAATGTGAATTTTAAACTTTTCAACCGCTACTGCCAGCTGTTAAGCAATTACCTATTTATTTTTAGGTATTACCTAGGTGTTATAACTTGTTTAAAAATTCCTCTATCAGAAAAATCACTAACCTTTATTTTGTTTTCTGGACTTAGAAAATAAGTTCCAAGTTCAATAATTTCATTATTAACAGGATTCAATGTGGTTTCATTTATTACTATTGAAATAATTTCATCATTTTCATTTTTTGTAAGATACACTTCTCCTTTTTTTAATTTCAGTTCATCAAGGTGTTTATTATCAACATATTTAACTTCATTAAGATTAAAAAAATATATACTGTCTCTTGTTTCAATAAACTTTTCGAAAATAAAATCCCCTCTTAATCCTCTCTCTTTCTCCGAAAATCCCCGATATTGATATATTTTTGTTTCAGCATCTATTCCTTCAAATTTAGAATTGTCAATCTTCATCGGTGAAAATATTGGTGTAGCTTTATCATATTCCTCTGCACAAGAATTATAACATTCGTGCTTAATACCTTCTATTTTCGATCTAGTAGGGATTGCTGAAAGATTGTAAAAGGGAAGAGTATTATTTAAGTCAATTTTAAATGTGTCTGTAGAATCTAATATTATAAATCCGCTAACGTGCGAATCTCTTCCTCCCCAAGCGTCATACTTGTATAAAATTTTAGAAGTTCCTTCAATTTTCTGCGCATATAATTCTGAAATATCCCATTCTGCTAATTTTTCAAATCCACAGCCACTCAAAAGTATTACTGAAATAAACAAAATAATTATTTTATCTTTCATAATTCACAACTGTTTTTGTAATTATTGTAGCGTACGTATCGGTAAGAACGCTTTCTCAGAAAGTTGTGTGCGAAATTCATATTTGTATTTTGGTGTAAACCCTAATTTATGTGTTCTAGAAAGCTGCTTCTCAAGTTCTTTGTAATCGGGTGTCATTTTTGGTATTGTTTTTTAATTTTTATAGTCTGCGTATATGCTGTAAAATTACATTTTTGCTTTCTTTACAATGTTGCCTTTTTCATCATAAATTGTTGTAAAATCATCATTATAGGTTCTACTTTTTATATTTAATTTATCAAGCAACAAATTTGCTTTTAATCTTGTTGTTATCCAAATTTCATTAGTGTCAATAAAATCCCAATCCCAAATTTCTGACGGAATTTCATCTGTCCATTTTCTAAATGATAGCAACTCTTCTTTTAAAGAATCAGCAACTCTTGCGTTTCTAAATAGGGTTTCAAAACAAACAGGTGTAAATGCGTAGTCAATTTCTGATTCCAATTCGGTCATCGGATTAAAAACGGGCCCTGCAAGATTTTCTAATTCTTTTTCATTTAAAGTAAAAAGAATTAAAGAATTTATTAAGTTGTTATAGTAAAAATCAACATGTTTGTCGTATTCAGTTTCCTTTATGTTTACTAAAGGCTCTGTTGACGTAAATATAGTTCCAAAGATTCCTTTTAAGTTTATCTTCATAATATTGACTTTTTCAGTGAATAAATAGTATCGGACACTACGGTCAGTAAGCTTGACGAATCATCGAAGTACCTAACTGCTCATATTAAGTCTTTAAACTTGGCTTCAGCTATTGCCGCACTAGCCATTGGACTCCTTTCTTATCAGCTCGTATATTTATTTTTATGTGCTTTCTACCATTCGTCAAACTCGTGAAAGTTAAAATCTTTCTCCTTTATTGTCTTTTCGAAATCTTTCACTTCTTTATACGCTTCTTCAACAATGCTTTTATTCTCAACTTTTAAGTGATCCTTAAAATAAGAATAAATAAAGTTATTTAAAAATATAAAAACTATTCAGACGCTCTTTTATACTTTAAATACATAGCTAAATTATCACCAATATCTGAAACAACATCAAAACCATTCGGGGATGTTTCGAAAATACCATTTTTCATCATCTCTGTATATTCTTCCATAGAAAATAAATTCTTATTAGATGCTTCTATAATTTGTCCTCTTCTCATATTAACGAAAAATTTAATTTTATCATCTTTCCATCTATTCATTAATATTGAATATTTCCCAATTAGTTTCGTTATATTTTTATCTGATTCAGACAATGATACATAAGATGACTCTGAAAGCTTTAACTTTAATTCTCGATTTTCGTTTTTTACAACATCCATTTCTTTGGATTGGCCATCAACAATTGCAATAGCATTGTTTAATCTACCATTAATTTCTTCATTTTCTCTGTTTGCTGATTCTAAAGAGGTAGTCAATGAATCCCTTCTCACTTCTAATTGTTGAATTTGTGCTTCTAATTGTTTTAAATTACTGGTTCCAAGTTCTGCCTCTTTAATTTGAAAACGTGCTTTAGCAGTAATTATATTTCTTTGATTTAAAATATTAGTACGTCTTTGTATACTCTTATCTAACCATTTATCTGTGTAATACATTAAGTAATTAGTAATAAATGGATAAGTAAAAGCGATCACAGCAGGTACTAAAATTCTACATACATGATCCCAAAAACCAGGCACAATATTTTTAATCCAACAAACACGTGTTTCCATATTTACAGATGAGAAAAGGTATATAGATAGTATATCCCAATTCCACACTATTAGTAATATAACGTAAGTGCTTACAATAGGTAATTTGGTTTTCTCTTTGTAAAAACCAAGCAATTCTTTTAATAAATCTGTCATAAAGGTATTTGGTTTTTTTTAATATTATGTTAGATAGCGCTAATACAATATTGTATTAAAATTGATTTATTAAAGTTTATTAATGTCTTCTTACCCTTTTTTTAATTTCTTCAATATTAACATAGGTTTCGATTTTTCTGAATAAGAATGTAAAAATCGCAAGACCACAAATCGCAACGGCAATTACAGGAATAAAGTAAAAACCAGATAAGATTAAAACAGAATAGAATAAGAGAAGTGCTATAGTTCTATATATATTCATCATTATAAAAACTGGTCGAATTTTAATTAGTAAATTTTCAGCATCAATTAAAGCAATATCGATCTTACGTTGTATTTTTTCAAATCTTGCAACTTGATTAGGTTTATTTTCTAAATTTTCAGAATTATTGTAAATTTCTTCTTCTTTTGCATTAAAAATAGTGAGGATTCTCATAACATGGTTTAAATTTAAAGAGAGTGAGTTTAAGCGCAATCTTAAAGTTAAAATTAGCAGGAAAAATACACTACTTAACAAACAAAGGAGCATAATGACTATATATAAATCATTTCTTGTAAAAAAATTTACACTATTTATATATATTGAGGAAATATTATCAAGTGAACATGATGCAAGATAATTACCTATATGTAAAATAAATATTTGAAAAGTTTCTGTTTCTTTACCAAGAAAGTTAGCAGAAGCTACAGTAAGGAAACCTGAAAAAGCGAGACCTCCTAGAAATACACTTTCCAGAAGCCATGCTTCAGCTTTATAACTAACATTTTGCAGTTCACTTTCAAGCTTTGCGATTTTAGTGTCATTCAAATCTACAGTATCAAACTCTATTGGATCAGGTTCTTTGATAATACCTGTAGTAAAGAAATTTTGATATTTTGAAGTTACGTCTTCCGTAACATTTTTATATATACCATCATGAACTATCGTTTTTCTCATTTCAATTTTATACTTTTCAGAACCTCTCGATGTTCTATAAAATTCGCTTGTAAAAATTGCAAGCATCCAAGGAATTAATCCAATAATTGATAAAAAAACTATAAATACATAGTGATACCAAAGATGATTATCAAAAATGTGAAAAAAAAACCAAAACGAAAATGCATAACCTATAAACATCTGATAACCCATTAATTTATTGGGAATATTACTAGCTACTTCAACTTCAGGGTCAAGCTTTTGATAATTTGTATTTATATATTTTTTATACTTTTCAGTAATGTTTTTTTTAATTTTATCGGAAAATAATCCAGTAATAATAAATAAAGTAAATTGTAAACCTAAAAAATACCATACAGAAAAATCATTATATAGATAAAAAAACAAAATCAGAAATCTTATTATCTGATCAATTATAAATAATATTGGAGTATATTTAAATGATAGTTCCGTTGCTATCTTTTCACTAATTAAGTTGGTATCGTTCATGTTTTTTTATGTCTAGAATGCAAATATATTATTTGAGTTGTAAATAATATATAAAAAATATGAAAGTAATTAAGATTGACTGTAGCGCTTTCTTTTATCAAAGTCCAAATCATCGTCTTCATTTACATTTAAGAAATCAAGCAATTATTTTTTGCAATCCAAATAAAAAAAATGAAAAATATTTTCAACTCCCTCTGAGAAATGGATCAATCTTAGGAATTCTATTGTACAGTAATAAATTTATAAATAGCTTCTGTTAACTCTTTAATTTCTTGATTTTTTTCAAAAACATCCCATGAAAAGTCTTCCTCTAAAACCCTTTCACTCATTGCTCGTTTGTGTACCAATGTTCCGAACGTTTCTTTAGATTTATGGTAAGTTGATTCGTTAAGAATATTCTGAGAATCAATTTTTCCTAATTTTTTACTTATAAGTTCTAAAAATTCCCCTATATACTTTTTACTATATGATGACATATTCACTTCTTCAAGGGCAAGCTTTATTTTAGTTTGAATTTCATCAGAATGGTTTTTAACCAAATTTTTATTACACAGAGAAATTAATACTTGTTCCCATATTTCTTTCGTTAAAAGATTTTCAATCTCTCGACAAGACCATATTATATAGGGATCAAAATTCTCTCGACTCAAATTTTCTAAATCTGTCAAACGTTTACCTTTTTTGGAGGATCTTTTAGCAACATCAGAGTCTGCTAATAAGAATATTCTATTGCTTAGAGCTAAGGCTTTGATATCGGATATGATTTCGTCAGATTCTTCTGTAGTTAATTCATCAAAAAAGTAATGTTCAATGTTTGATCCTGCATATTCAAAAAAAGCATAGTCAATGTCTTCTTTTAATATCCGTTGTTCTTTCTTAGGTAATGATTTTATATATGATTTCAGAAAAGCTTTGATATAGTTTCTATCAGATACTCCCTCTACCCATATAGTACAATTGGCAATAAATACGGATGAATTGTTTACTCCAAGATTTTTAAGAACTGTATTGTCACCAAAATTAACGTTACGTAATGTAAAAGTATTATCCTCATTTTCAACTGATTTTGAAGAGAATGAATATATTGATACATTTTCTTTTTCTATTGTTAAATCAAGTAGGTGGTTAGAATGAGTAGAAATGAAATATATTAAATTTTTACTTTTTAAATCTTTGTTCGAGCTGATTTGGTCTAAAAAAAGTCGCTGCATCCCTGGATGCAGATTTAATTCAGGCTCATCAATAAATATGAAAGAATCGTTCTCAGCCATGAAAA
This sequence comes from Myroides sp., assembly GCA_036643355.1. GTDB lineage: Bacteria > Bacteroidota > Bacteroidia > Flavobacteriales > Flavobacteriaceae > Flavobacterium. The sequence continues at coordinate 38,157 of JAVXSC010000001.1, read as the reverse complement.
TCTTATACATTAAAATTATAATCGCTTGAATTCCATCTCCTAATTCATAAAGATCTCTCGTTTCCTTTTCACCTTCAATATGTATGTTTATGACTTCTGAATAATTTTTGCCGGATAAGCTGTCATCTTTGTTAAATTCAGCTACAATATCAATTTGTTTACCCCCAAAAAAATTTTCGCCAACAAATTTTTCAAACTTTTCAAAGGATTGTCTTACCGCACGTTTGGAATTTCTTGAATTTAAAATCGACTTATATAAATGTAGTCCCGTAAAAATCTCAATATTCTTTTTATCCAAGGCGTAATACCTATTCAATGTATCAAGAAAAATATCATTTTCAATTTTGCTGAATGTATCATCTTTCTGTTGAAATAGTGCGTGTGCACTTCTTAATGTCGGGATATAGTAATTCTTCTTGTTATTGAATTGCTTAATCCTGTCAGGGTTAATTTCTGAATAATTGATAAAAAAATCATCTTCAATACCAATACTTTGAAGTTCGTTTATTCTCTTTCTGTTTTTCTCGATATTTTCAAATAAATTAGAATAGTCTGTAGGCAAGATAGCTTTGAGCCTATTTACCTGCACGGTATCTAGCCTTTCCTTTGCTCGGTCAACATCATATTGTGAAGCATAGCTGGTTTGACGTAATCGATAATAGTTTTCAGCTTTCATTATGTTTTGCTTATTGAACTCTTCCAATATATTATTGTAATTATTTATAGATTCTCTTACACCTTGCGAATCTTCTACCCCAATTAAATTTTGGCATGACATCAAATAGCGCATAAACCTGCTTTTTCCGCTATTATTTGAACCAACAATAATATTTATTTCATTAGACATTGGTAAATACTTTATCGGTTCATCTTCACCATCTATAAAGTAATTTTTTATAATGTTGTTTACTTTATCACCACTATCATTGTTAAAGATAATATCGTACGTTTTTTTCATTGTTTAATATCAAAGACCATTTCAAGGTCGGTTACTAAATTTTCAATAACTTTACTAAAAGGTTTAATATAATCGCTGTGTTTTTTCACGCTCGACTTAAACATTCCTCCACATTCTTCCAACTTATCGCATGAATTGCACGCATCAAAATAAATGTTTTTCCAGTCCGAAATAGATTTCTGACTAAAGCACCACAATTCCTCTGGCAATAAGCATAGCGGAATATTGTAAATAGACACGTTCATACCAAAATCATTTAAAAACAAAACGGTTTCTTTCAATTGTTCCTGATAATCGTACGGATCAATCCACAACTTATCAATGTTGAATGGGGTATATCCTTCCATTTCTAATCCCATTAATGCAATATGCTCTACAAAAGGCATATTCTTATATATAAACTCTGCCAGCTTCTGTAAACGAGGTATAGTAATTTTATGCAGAACTACCCTTATCTCAATACGCTGATTGTAACGTGCTAGGTTATAGATGCCGTTCACGGTCTGATAAAATGCTCCTTTGGCTTGTACTACGTAATCGTGGATTTCTGCAATATCAGAATAAAGCGGTATCGCTAATAGCAAACCACTATGATCTATAGTATGTAGTTTTTCTGCTGTATCAGGCCATGCAAATGTTCTACCATTTGTTAGGCACTGTACAAATGTATCAGGTAAATTGCTCTTAAGTTTTTCAATCAAAGAATAAAAATAATCTCCCAGTAGTGTAGGTTCACCACCGGTTATTCCAATCGATTCGCAACTTTCTTTAGGTATTAATGGTATAAGCGCGCTGTTAACTTCATAAAAATACTGTGTATCATCATGATCTTTTGGTGGTTGCGAGCACATTAAACAGTTACTGTTGCAGCGTTCTGTTAAAAATAAAAAGTTGTGGGTCGATTGTTCTCTGTACAAGGTATTAACAACTCCATTTGTATTAACCACCACAATATCATCATCCTTCAAATGATCCAAAACTTTTATACTGTGTACAATAGGAATATTATAAATACCGAGACTTTCTATCGGTAAGTTTGTCAGTATGGCTTTTACAGATGATAAGTCTTCTGTTTTAATGCCGTTCTGTCCTGTTATTATCAAAATATGGTCTTTTATAGGGAAATTAATTGTTATTTTTCCTACTATAAATGAATCCACATTTAAGGCTCTTCCTTTTGTTTTTAAAATCATGTCTGAAAACCTGTTATCCAACTTTTAAAAATACGTTCGTTCTCCTTATCTTCTGTCATTAGTTCAAATAGAAACCTTATAATCTCCATGTTCTTTTTACAAAAAATACTTGTTGGCCTAAAGCCGTAAAGATCACCTTGGGTTGCATAATTTAAAACCGGATCAGCACCGCAGTAAGGTTGAAAGGCACAATCACTACAACCAGCAAGACTTTCGTTACTCCATGATTCAGCAATCTCCAAAATCTTTTCACCATAAAAAACCTCTTCGTAACTACTTTCTCCCAATACGCCAACCTGAAATTTGTAATCCTTCGCTTCTGCGATCATTCTTGCTTCATCCGAAGCATATATTTTACCGTCATAGTTAAAAACAACTACGCTGTTCAATATCCCGGCAGGTGACTGTAAATCAACATAGCCTACAGCGAATGGCGTAAATATTTTCTTTAGCAGAATGCTTGCATAGTCTTCTGCTATAAAGATACCTTTCTTGTTATAGTCTAAAATATGTAGCAGCCCTTCTTTATAAAAATCCAAGAACTCTTCAATAAAGTAATGGTTTTTGTTGGGGTTGTATTTAGCAAAACCATACGGACTTATAGGCCTTAAAAAAATATTCGCAAAACCAAGACCAACATACTCGTCAATAATTTCTTTAGGATGCTTAAGTGATAATGAAGATGTGGTCATCAGAGCAGAAACCTTATCTTCACCTAGCACCTCTCTGCATTTCTCAATACCTGCAATCGTTAGTTCATAGCTGTTGTTACCAGGTCTTCTTCTGTTTTCATTATGAATAAACTTTGGACCGTCTAATGATGTTGATACGAGTATATCATTATCCTTAATAAATACCAGCATTTCATCTGTTAAAGGTGCAAGATTGGTGCATATAACAAACGTTATATTTTTATTATATGCTGTAACTAGTTTTTTGGCTTGTGATACAGCGTATTCAATTTTATCGAATGCAAGCAATGCTTCACCGCCCTGAAATTCCATGGTGATGTTCGGATTAGGGCTTTGCATCATCAATTTAATGCCTTCATCAATGTGAAATGTAGACATATCAAATGCCTCTTTGTTCTGTGTTACTCTTGATACCTGACAATAATGGCACGTATGCTCGCAACGTAACGAGATTACAAATATGTGAAGGGAAGTAAATTGATCTAAAAAGGCTTTTTTTGTTCTGTATCTTGCTACGATAACTTCCAATAGTTCCGAAACGGGTGTTTCCGATATCATGAAATTAGCAAGCAGTTCGTAATACAATTCTAGGTCATCTTCTTTACGTAACTGCTTCTTTACAATCTTTTTTACAATGCCTTTAGGAACTATTACAAAATCACCAATATCATTTGTAATAATATCGTAATTGTTATTTAACGACTTAAATTTTAAAGGGAGTAGGTAGTAGGTGTCTGTTTCGGTTTTGTAGTTTTCAGCGTCCTTAAACTTTCGTGTCTTTTTCTGGTCTAAAGTTGTAATCATAATTTTATATCTTTCGGATCAAAACCTACGGGGTCACTTATATCATGCAAACTTTCCTCATTCATATTAAAATCATAATTGGCAAAAGCTTTGGCTGTTATCAATTCTCGTATGGTTAAGGTTTCTTTATTTACTATTTCTCTTAGCTTAAAATCTATTAAATCATTTTTTAAGCGCACAATCAATTCTTCTTCATCAAACTTTTTAGCGTTTTTAAGCGAAATAGTTACCATATAGTCGTTTACGTCTTTGCTAATAGCAACATTGTAAGCTCCTAAATACCAGTACATACACTTGTAAATCACACTTTCCGAATAATCTGTTGCATTTAGTTTAAAACTTAAAATACCTTCGTTATAGTTTATTTGGTTCATAGTTTGTCTTGCATTATCTGCAGGGTTTTTGCGCCAACCCTCCCGTCTGGTTTTAATTCGTTTTCTTCCTGAAATTTCTTAACGGCTAATTCTGTCTTACCACCAAAATACTCCGACACAATAACATCATAGCCTAGCTGTTTTAAAATTTGCTGTAGCTTTTCTACGTCTTTACCTTCGCAACCTTTAAAAAGCACACGGTCACCTAACGCATAGGTACTTGTTGTAGTACTGCCATATAAACTTTGATAGCTGTTTGTAGTTGTTGGAGTCTTTGCAGAACTACTTTTTGATGATGACGACGAACTTCCAGATGAAGAGCTTGATGATGGATAGCTGTAAGATGATGATGAACTGCTGGTTGATCTGCTTCTAGTGGTTCCAGAACTATAGCTCGACGAATAATGCGAAGAGTGGGAGCGGTGTGATGAGTGTGAGCGATGTGATGAGTGCGATCTGTGCATCATTGCTTTTAATTCTGTACCTGCCGCATTTAATTTTAGAACTAATGTTGGTTTAAGCCTCTTGTTTAGTCCGATCTCATTAGTTGAATTTCCTGAATCTTTTAAAAAAATATTCTTACTTTCTTTGGCAAAAGCATTCGTAAATGTAGCTAGAGTGGCTAGTAATAATGCTGCCGATCGGGCTTTTAATTCATTTAGTTTTTTAAAACTTTTCATAAGAGTTTAAAATTTGATTATAATTTAATTCGCTAAAATAAAAAATTATGTTAAAATAGTATTGATGTAACTGTTGTAAAATACTCGTATGATCTAATTTTTACTGATTAAAAATTAAGAAAGATATATAATGATTTTATTTTTCTGAACATTTAGTGCATCTGGCTCAATGACATTATTATGTTATTTCTCAGTTCCAAATTTCTCAAAAAAAGCTTTTCTTCCTTCTTTTGAGTATACATACGGATCATAGAATGTTTTTTCCCAATTGTTGATTATCGTTTCAAAATCCGATCCTATGAACTTTTCAAGTTCCGGCTTGTTCACTGATATCTCATAAACATTGTTTTGATAGGGTAGTATAATATTTACTTCATTAACAAAATCTAACTTTCTCATAATCCTAACCGAACCATCAATTAATGCTTTATGTATTGCATCACCGGTTTCCCAGTAACCCTGTAATTGTTCTTCAGTTAAGCTTGATTGAGGATTAAGCTTTTTGTATTCCTTGTAATTTGCAACGTAGGTAATAGTAGCTTTTTCTCCTATTAACTCTACAGTTTTTACTGAACCGCCAGCTCTCAATCTCGATGCTTCGGTTTTAAGATCTTCCAGTTTAGTGTCTGTGGTCAACGTTTTGTTACTTGGTTCACTTTCATAGTTTATTTTAGTTCCCTCACTATTTCCACAGCTAAACAAGGCTACTGAAAATATTGTAATGGTTAGTAGTTTAAATTTCATATTTATTTTGAATTTCTTAATATTATAACTAGTTTTCCGGTGCATTATCTAAATTTTTTCTGTCTACATTATCATTGATATAGAATATTTGAACAGGTACATTCATAACTTTTAGCGTATTTACTATACGTAATAAACTAATTCGGGAAAAAATAGGCAATCCTTTAGATTTCATATTTACTTTTTTGGAAATTATACCATATGTAATGCTGTAATTACCTTCTTTAATATAAGCTTCCATATCATTATTGTTTCCTAATAGTGCTAATAATTTCTGCTGAGCCGTCTCGTTTCTCCTTAACAATTCTACCGAGTTGATACCTTGATTAAATAAATGACTTAAACTTGATGATCGGGTTGATATTTTTATATGAGCAAGTTCTAAGTGTTCATCATTTAAAAAAATCAAATCACAAGGTTCTACCTGGTATTGTCCATTGGGAGAAATATTTTTCTTGTCTAAGCAATACACACCTTGATTCGCATTTTTAACAGATATATTGTAATCATCTTCACGCTTATCATTACATTCATTGAGTACGTTATGATTGTCTACGAATAATGGATCTAATTCATTTGCGAGTTTTTGAATAAAATCACGCTGAATTAAGTACCATTCACCTTCACAAAGGTGATAGGTTTCGTTATTAAGTTCACAGTCAAATAAGAAACTCTTATATATGGAATATTCATTCAACAGATAATCATTTTCATCCAAAATTTGTAATTTATGCTTCTGAAATTTTTCAATGGTATCAATAGTCTCGACATCTTTCTCCACTAAGTACTCCCGGTAACCTTTAATGTATACATCCGTGAATTCTAAGTCAGATTTGCCTGCTCCTGAGTATTTAATTTTGTAATCTGCTGAGTAGTCAAATATCTCAGGTATTGCTAAAACTAATTCAACAGGAGAGGGGTCTGCGTTAAAAGCTACAATTACTTTGTTGTTCAAATCATTTACTATACTAGGGTCTTTGACAGGTACAATATTTTGCAGTTCAGGGAAACTCGTTTTGTAATCCTCCTTATTGTATATTTCAATTAATTCTTCACATAGATTTGAAATTTCATCTGCTTGCAGGTTTGATGAAACTCGTAGACTATTACCGCCAGTAATGTTTTTAAATAATTCAAAATATTCATCTTTAACTGCACCAGTCATTTTTTTTAAAATAGTTTCATCAGTGTTTACTGAAAAGAAATTTAACTGAGAGGCTCTAGGACTTTGAATTCTCTGTCTCTTTGCATTTTCTGGTAAAAGTATATCAGTTGATTTTATTTTTGTTGGATCTAATGCGTTCAACGTAGTTATGATTCCAAAATCATGTATATATGCTTCATCTTTAAGTTTATGATATGTTGATCCAAATGTCAGAACAACCCAATTTTCGTTTATTTTTAGAAAAATTAATGCTCCCTTTTGTGATTGATTCAAAGTTTTATTTAATCCCCAATAAGATTTCCACCACGGAGGTGTTGATTTTCTGTTTGATATATACATCACTGCATTTTCAGGGAGTTTTGTGTTATCCTCTTCGATTAGCTCTAGTTCATGATCTTCTTTTAATGAATTTTGAGAAGAGAAATTATCTTTTAATAAATAAATTGAGAATGATCTGCTTTTTGCCATAAGTATTATAATTAGTGAATTTTTAATGCTTTGTATTTTATGTTAATTTCTAAAAATAATAAATTATATTTAATGTATGGTTGTTTAAATTTTATATATTTAATAATATACTAAATAAAATTTTCCTAAAATCATTCAAATGTAAATCATCTATTCATATAAATTTTACGGCTTTCCTCATAAGCAAAAAAAATCCTGAAATTTTCAGGATTTTTTATTCAAGCTATTCTTTTACTGTAAGCAAACTCTTTACAACTGCCCTTAAAAACAACAACCAGTTTATTGCCTTGCTCGTAATATCGGGCAATACAGTCGGTTTCGTCTTTGTTGTCTATGTAGATCAGTTCTCTTTTTAGGGACATATTTATAAATCTTTAGAATATGTGGCAACAGTCAAGCAATAGTTTCCGCTAACGCAGCTTTCCATAATTTCGTTACGGCTTTTAGGTAGTGACAAAACTTTGTTTCTTGCATCCCGCTGTTCCTGTATCCATCCTACAAATTCGTCAAAATACGGTTGGTTCGCTGTCGACCTGTGGGCTTGACGCTGGTTTACTATTTTCAAAAGACTTTCCGGAAGTTTGCGCGGTTCCTCGCCGAAGTAGTAGAAATGGTTGGAAATTAACGTGTTCTTCCCACTCAAGTCCCTCGCCATGTGTCGTTGGTCATGTACGCTGGGCGCGACTGTTGGTGTGGTAGAGGAAAAATCGTAAATGCAGTCACCCACGCGTTCCATGTATAGGCTGCTTTCCCAATTTGGAATTTTTTCCGGAAGTTGTGTTTTACAGTAAATTTGGTATTCCTGCATGGTCATAAGTTCGGTTACTTCCATCGCATATACCACCCTGCCTTCGAATCCGAACCTTTTTGAGCCAGTTGCAACTACCCAGTCTCCTTTTTTTGCAGTCCGCCTGATTGCAGGTTTGCAAATGTTTAGTGTGCATAATTCCCAAAATGGGTTCGGCGCAGCACCGTCGTCAAATGGTATACAGTAAGTGTACAGTCTAGGCATAAGCTATTTTAAAGTTGGTTTTTAGTTCATTTTTTTTTGTTATTCCTGAAGTGTTTTAAGCCGTGTATAGAATTTCTACCATGCGCCTGCAGCAGGTCATTTTAAAAAGTACGTGCCTATTAGTAGTCGTTTTTAAATTTTTTGTAGTTGTCGTTGTCTTTCCAGAAAGAATAGCATTCCTTCATCCTTTCCAGTTCGAAGTCCTTGTCGGCTTTAAGTTCTTCCCAATGCTTTCCGTAAATTTCACTGCAAAGCTTATAAAATCCGTTTCCCTGCTCGAAGTCGTTAGATTTGTGTATGATCAGCGAACTTAAAAGCGGTCTTTCCCTCTCATATTCGTGCATAGATATATCACCCAAAAGTTCACCAATTATTTCGCGGTCGTGCGGGCTTTTAAAGTTTAGGTTCAACTGCAGCTGCTCGTTAAGCTGCGTATAGCTCCATGGGGTCTTGCTCCGTGCAAGCTCTATTAGTTTTTGCCTGGTTTCTCTGTGCATAGTGTTTAGTTTAGATTACTAAAATAATGATTTCAACTGGAAATTATCAGTAGTTGTGTAATTCGGTTAAATCTTTTTTTGACCTGACTTATCTGTCTATTTCCCTTAGCCTGTTTATTTCTGCTTCTACCTTTCCTACACACGCTTCTAGTTCTTTAATAACCTCCTTATCCCAGAAGCGTAAAACTGTCCAGCCTTCATTCTTAAGTTTTTAATTCACATCTTTATCCCTCTCAATATTCTTTTCTATTTTTTATACCAAAAATCAATATTGCTTTTAATTGCATATTTTCTTGCTTGCCAGTCCTAACCATTCCAGAACTCTCCGTCAATAAATATAGCCAGTTTCAGTTTTTTAATGGTGATGTCAGGTTTTCCATAAATAGTCACACTGTTTTTTCTGTATCGGTATCCTCTCGCAAACAGTGCTTTTGCAAACAGAACTTCAGCTTTTGTACCCGAAGATTTAATTGCCTGCATGTTTTTTCTTCGCTGCTCAGGAGTATGCTTGTCCATACAGTCTTATTTATTTTTAATATTAAAATTGGAATTGTAATTTAATAAATTTATTTTAGCGAAAAACAAAACATATTTCAAAAATGCCTAACGCTGTAGATTTTTTTTGTTCCGGTGGCGGAATGAGTTATGGAATGCAAAAGGCCGGAGTCAATATACTCGCAGGTATTGATTTTGATATTACCTGTAAGGATACTTACGAGGCAAATATTGGAGAAAACAAATTTATTCATGCCGACGTATCTAAGTTACAGGTAGAAGATCTTCAACAACAGTTAAATTTACAACAAAACGATGACAATTTATTATTGATAGGGTGCAGTCCTTGTCAGTTTTGGAGTATTATACCTACTAAAAAAGAAAAATCGGAACAATCGAAAGACCTTTTAATAGAATTTAGAAGATTCGTTGAATATTTTAACCCGGGTTATGTTGTTGTAGAAAATGTACCGGGTGTAGAAAGAAGAAAAGCCGAAAGCGGTTTGGAAGATTTTATCATTTGGTTAGAAAATCATGATTACACAGTTCATGCAGCTATACATGAGGTCAGTGAGTATGGAGTACCTCAGCATCGAAAACGCTTTACACTGATTGCTAACAGAGTTAATAATACTCAAATTGAACCGTTAGAATATTTGGGTAAAAAAATTAAGGTAGAAGATGTTATTGGTGAAAAAAACGGATTTCCGAAGATTTCACACGGTCATAAAGATACATCTGATTTTCTACATACAACAGCTGGTCTAAGACAGTTGAACCTCGATCGTTTGGCTGTTACTCCGCACAACGGAGGAACAAGGATGGAATATGTATTTGATGAGAAATTAGCTGTACCTTGTCATTATGGCAAAACAGATGGTTTTAAAGATATTTATGGACGAATGTGGTGGGACAGACCTGCACCAACAATAACAACGAAGTTTTTTAATATTTCAAATGGTCGTTTTGCGCATCCGGAAGAGGATCGTGCTATTTCTTTAAGAGAAGGTGCTGTATTACAGTCTTTCCCAAAAACTTATAAATTTAAAGGAACTAGCATCGCTAGCATTGCTAGAATGATTGGTAATGCAGTTCCTCCAACTTATGCGAAAGCTATTGGCTTAGCAATAATAAATAATCACAATAATGCGATTTAGAACAAAAGCTAGAGCTGTAGATTTATTAGGAAAGGGTCAGATCGCCGATCTACCAACAGCAATAACTGAGTTATGGAAAAATGGCTATGACGCATACGCTGATAATCTTACTGCAGAAATATATTTAAAAAATTTTGAAGATATTAGTAATCCATTATTTGTCCTGACAGATGATGGAAAAGGAATGTCGCGAAATGATATTTTTGAAAAATGGTTGGTTTTAGGTACAGATTCTAAAACAAGGGCAAAATTAGAGGATAAGGAAAGTGATGAAACCTTATGGAAAAGACCACGGATAAAAGCTGGCGAAAAAGGAATTGGTCGCTTATCTGTAGCATTTTTAGGCAATCCTATGTTAATGCTAACTAAAAAACAAGGACATCCTTTGCAAGCACTTTTTTTTGATTGGAGATTGTTAGAGAACTATAATTTATTCTTAGATGATATTAATATACCATTAGAAAATATAGATAACTTAAATGATTTTGATCAAAAATTTAAAAAATTAAAAGACAATTTTCTAGAAAATTTTACAAAACATAAAGATGAGGATGGTAATCCTATATGGGAGGATAGTCAAATTGAATTAAAAACTGAAATTCATAATTCTATAAAACATGCAGTATTACCAAACTTTTTAAAAGAGAAAGTTTTAGCAGATATTATAAGTGAAAATGATTATCATGGTACTAAATTTATAATATTTGAACCTCTTGATCAAATATTACAATTGACAGAATCAGATGAAGATACATTAAACGATAGAAATTTTGTAATATCAAGTTTGTCTGGATTTACAAACGATTTTCTAAGTAATAATAATATTGTAAAAACATCTGTATTAGTTTACGCATACAACAATCAACCCTATGATTTTCTTAATTCATATGGAAATTTTTTTAATAATAAAGATTTTGATTTTGCAGATGTTTTAATAGAAGGAGAATTCGATGGGAAAGGATCATTTAGTGGTAAATTGAAAATTTATGACGAAACAATAGATTATAAATATTTAAATCCTAGAAAAAAAGATAAAAGAAATGAATATGGAAGTTTTCCTATAAGGTTAGGATATTCCCAAGGCAGACCAAGCGAATCAAAATTAGAATTAAATTCTTGGAAAAAGATTAACGATAAAGTTACTGAGTTCGGAGGTTTATATATTTATAGAGATAATTTTAGGGTTTTACCGTATGGAAGGACTGATTTTGACTTTTTAGGTTTTGAAAAAAGACGTGCATTAAGAGCCAGTACAGCATATTTTTCTCATAGAAGAATGTTTGGATTTATTGGTTTGACTAGATACAATAATCCTAAACTTAAAGATAAATCGAGTAGGGAAGGCTTGATAAATAATCCTTCCTATGCTGCATTTAAAAACGATTTAGAAAATTTCTTTATAACATTAGCAGAAGAATTTTTCAGTGATAAGGCAAAACAATCAATTTTTCTTGATAAAAAAGCAGAGCTAAATGCTCAATCTGAGGCTATAAATGCTGATAAAAAAAGAGAAATATTAGAAAAAATACAATTCTCGAAAGAATTAAATTCTTATATGGATCGTTTTGAAAAATATCAGACTGATTATAGTGATTTATTAAAAGAATTAGAAATTAAGACAAATCAAAGTGACGTTTTATATAATGATATAGAAGATTTATTGGATAAATTAAATTTTCTTGATATGGAATATAAAAATTTGATCCCTAGAATACCTAAAAGATATAAGCCAACAGAAGGTCAGTTAGATAAGCTAGATAAATTTGAAAATAAGCTAAATAAATTTAATGATACTATTAAAAGCGATAGTAGTCAATTAATGATCAAAGTTCAAGATAAATTAGAAATTAAGGAATTAAAAAAAGAGTTTGTTAAGAATTTTCAAAGATATAATGGAAATTTAGAAAAAATTCTTTCTGAAAACAAAGATATTTTAAAAAGTAAATTTGATTTTATACTAAAAGATTACTCAGCAAGGTCGAAAAGAATAATCAGTGATTTCAATGATGATAAAGATTTTGTTATAAGTTCTATAAATTCTAAAGAGTCTGTTAACATACAGACATCTAAAGTTTTAGAAAAATTTGACTTTTTGAGAGAACAGATTTCAAAAGAATTATTACCACTAATTGAACACTTAAATAAATTAAGTTTTGATTTTGACGAAGAGTTAATTCAAGGTGCATATAAAGCAAACTATGAAACAATGAAGTTTCGTTGGGATCAAACAAGAGAAACTGCTCAGCTTGGAGTTGCTGTTGAAATAATTGACCACGAATTCAATCAATTATATTCAAGAATTAATTATTCTATTGATAAATTAAGTAATGATAATTTATTTACTGATGTAGAACAATTTCAATTTTTAAAATTAAGTTTTAAACAGTTGGAAGAAAAGTATGATTTATTATCACCTTTATATCGTATTTCTGGTGTAGTCGAAAAAGAAATTACTTGCGGGGTGATTTTTGAATATCTAAAAAAATTTTTTAATTCAAAAATAGCTAGTAACGAGGTATTGTTTGAGCAAAGTAATTCTTTTAAGAAACATATAATAACAATAAAAGAACCTGTTATTCATACTGTATTTATAAATATTGTAAACAATGCGATGTATTGGATAAAGAATTCTAGAATAAAACATATAAAATTTGATTATTTTGAAGAAACAAATGAAATACTAATTTTAAATTCTGGTCAAAAAATAGAAGAGTATAGACTTGAAAAAATATTTCAATTGTTTTATTCAAATAGACCTAATGGTAGAGGTATTGGACTTTACCTATCAAAACAAAGTTTGAATGAAAATTATTTTGATGTTTTTGCAACTAACAATAAAAATTATAATTTATTAAATGGAGCTTGCTTTGTTATTAAGCCTTTGATATAACTATTATGACTTTATTACAAAAAACTAAAGAAATTGTCGAGAATTCTATAACATCAGCTTTATTTATTGATGAAAAAGCATTAGAAGGATATGATAAAAGACCAAGAATATTAATTCCAGAACAGGAATTATCAATTAATTTATGTAAAAATTTCAAAAAAAAAGGTATAAACTTATCCGTTCACAAATTCAAAATAACAGATTTAGATAATATACCGCTACTTGACTACTTTTTTACTAAAAGAGATTTAGTCCTACTAGATTGGAAGTTAAATGGTAACGATGGTGAAGAATATTCATTGAAACTATTGTCTAAAATTGTGGAGCAAAAAAATATACATTTTTGTTCTATATATACTTCTGAAGATAATTTTGACGAAATTATTAATAATATTGTCACATTCTTTTCTGGATATTCAAAAGAATATTATAATAATATTATAGAAACTTTAGAAATATACAGGGATGCGTCTCCTGAAGTTTTTAATAGGATTTCTTTTGAAAATAAGCACTTAAATGCACGATTATTTAATGATTTTAGAAATATTGACCAAAATTTACCGCAAATCATAAAAAATGTTACGGACTTATCAGATTTTGGAGAAGCTTTGATTCAAGTATGTTATGCTTTTTCTAATTTTGAAAAGTCAGACTTTGAGAACCCAAAGCCCACAAATATTAATCGCGAAAACTATACATTGAACATTAAGAACACTATTGTGACGATTATTCCTAAATCTGAAAATAGTGCATCAAAAATTATTAGTAAATTACAGCATCAAGTGTATAAATCTGAAAATTGTTTTATTCAACTTTTAGGACTTGACATGCAAAATTCTTTTTCGAAGAACTCATCTTTTATTGACGAAAATTTATTGCAAACTAAAGTTGAAGCCTTGATGTTTCATAGAAAGCAATTAAATGACAACGGATTAAACAGTGAGTTTAATAATTTCATTAAAACACTTTTGTTACGTCATTCAAAACAAACTTTAGAAAATTCTACTTTACAGATATTAGATGACGTTTTTTTGGATAGAATAACAAAAAGTAAATATTCAATTATTCCCGAAGAGTTGGCTCAACTCAACACTTTTTATAATGGTACATTTATTAGTGGAAAACGTAATTTGAATTTTGGTGATATTTTTAGAAAAGAAGGTACTAATGAGTACTATTTGTGTATAACAGCTTTATGTGATTGTTTACATCCTGCTAACATAAAAAATAATTTTTTCTTTGTTAAAGGTATACCGACGGATGATCTACATTCTATTATAAATTCTGGTGATGGGGGCTTTAAGTCATATATTGATGGGAATACATGTATTGTTTGGACAGCTGGCGAATATGTTAAGCCATTTCAACTTCATATTTTTGATCCCCTGATATCAAATAATATTCTGAATTCATCGATCGTTTTAAATAATGTATTGTCACCATTCAATTTAGAATATGTTTTTAGTTTAAAATCATCTTACGCACAAAGAATTGCAAACCATACTTTTACACATCCAACCAGAGTTGGTGTTGATTTTGTTAAAATTAAATAAAATACGTTAGAACTTTCCATCTTTATTTTTTAATGATAAGTGATATTTTAATTAGCAAAAGTTAAGCTAAATTATTTTTACATTAGTTTCTGTGGGTGTGAACAATCTCTCAAATAAGATTGTTTGATTAAATAAGTATATTTTTTCCATATTCTATGTAAATTATTACCACTATATCTATTTTAATATAATTTATAGCAATGAATTAAACATAAACAAAGGATTTTTTTTTAGTTAGTCTGCAATCCTTTTTTCAGATAATCTATCACTTCTTTATCCGAAATTGAATCATACATTTTAGCAAATTCACCCATCGTATAACCCATAGAGATTACAATGGAGATAATAGTTGTCATTGCACTTTTTGTTTTACCATTGAATGCGGCCGTTACTGTTGCTTTCCTTAGATTAAAATTTGTATTGTTGGCGATTTTTTGGTAGCTATTTATTACATCAAACTTATTTTCTGATGACGTTTCAGAGTTTTTTATATCTGCTAAGAGGCTACGCAATGTGATTGCAACCTTACATTGGATAAATGCTTCATTGTTCTTTTCCATGTATGCAATTAAACAAATTCAAAAAAATAATTCGGTACTCTATTGCGTACCGAATTATTTTTTCTTATATTCGTCAAATAAAAATTACGATTATGTAATTTTGCAGTACTTTATATAGAAAATATTAAAGCTATTGCTTTGAATCTTGAGTCAGAAAACTGGTAATTTTAAACACACAAGATGATAAGTAGATTAGCTCACGACCATGGCGTGGGCTCACTTATCTGTGTGTAAGGTATACCAGTACCTCTGATTCGGATTTGTTGAGTTTCACGCCTTTTTATATGCTTTTACTCAACCTTTTGCCGGTTATGGTGCTGTGTACAGGCACTAAATATTTATTAATATTATTATTTGTGGTCGTTTAACCTTAAAACTAAAATTTCATACCTCGTTTTGCGTATTGGTACATCAAACCGTAAGGTTCACGGCTTCCAAACTGTTAGATAAAGTCCTTACGTAAAAAACGAATGTTTCATATCGTAAAATAAATTGAATTAGCGATTTTTAATTGAGAACCGAATAGCTTGTTCACGACAATTTAAGCGCCATTAGTGCAAAAGCGATAGTTGAACCGACAAGTGAGCGTAAGATGATCGGGGTGTGAAACACCGTTTCGATCAGATAGTGAACGAGGAATAGTTCAACCGTTTTTGAACTGAGGCAAGATTGAAGAGATTTTTGGTACTTTTTATCTTTAAAAAGTACATAAGAGTTATCTGAATTAGAGAGCATTTCGCCAAAAAGCGAAACCGAAAA
Source organism: Myroides sp. (assembly GCA_036643355.1). Classification (GTDB taxonomy): domain Bacteria; phylum Bacteroidota; class Bacteroidia; order Flavobacteriales; family Flavobacteriaceae; genus Flavobacterium. Next base: position 22,156 of record JAVXSC010000001.1, on the reverse strand, counting down.
ATTTTCGGTTTGCCAACAGCGAGGATACTAAATAGATACTGTATGGATAAAGCATGGATAGTGCATGAAACACATTTTCGGAAAAAATAGTAGAAAATAGAAATTTATTCCAAATTTTTCAATTTAGTCAGAAAATACCGAAAATTCAAAAAAGGAAAAATGGTTGTTTTAAGAAGTAAAAACAGTTAAAGATAATAAATTAAAAACAAACGGCGAAAACACCGTTTGCAAAAATGCTTTTTTCACCTTAACGGAATTGTCCAACAATACAATTTCGATTATATACTGAATAGACTTATTAGGAGAATCAAAGCGCCATTAGGTCAAAAGCGATAGTTGAACCGACGATGGGAGCGTAAGATGATCGGGGTGTGAAACACCGTTTCGATCAAATAGCGATCGAGGAAAAGTTCAACCGTTTTTGAACTGAGGCAAGATTAAAAAGAAAAGATTTTTGGTACTTTTTATCTTTAAAAATCGTGAGATTCACGACTTCCAAACTGTAAAATAACGCCTGGGCGTAAAGTACAGAAAAACCGAAATGTTTCAATAACGATCAATTGAGATTGAGAATCGAAAAAGATCTTTCACTCCATTTCATTATGGTCAAATCACAGTAAAAATTAATCTTGGCGTGAGCTCACTTATCATGAGTAGAGTATTTACAAAAAAGGTTCCGCAAAATTTTAAAAAACGAATTATGAAATAAAACAAACTAAAAACTGATAGCTAAACGCTAACAGCACAAATAAAACCTTGCAACTAAAAACAAATCATAATACAAAAAAGTAGTTTGTCAAGGTCAGAGCCAAGCACATAACGACTTCCAAACCATAATAGAGATAGAATATTAATGATTAGTTAGTTGATTGCACGTAGTTAAAACCCGGAGGAAGTTATGTGCCGCCGCTCTGAAAAAAATAAGAATAAAACCATAAACCCAAAGCTTTTTTTTGGTCTATATGGAGAAGCCCCATTTAAGCTTTGACTTTATTACATTCCGAAGCTGAAAGTAAAATTAAAAACTGTATGCGATGCTGAAACTAGTTCAGCATGACCCGAGAACAGATCTATTGAGTTTTTGATTCAAAGCGGACTTATTTAGTCACGAGAATCTAAAAACTGACATTAGTTTTTCGACGAGTGTCAAAAATGTTGAAGTTTCCGTGAAAAGAAATGCTGTTTGAGAACGGAGTTCGAGTTTATTTCTTTTAGGAAATAAAACATATTTTGACCGTCTAAAAAATACAGTCTTGACCTTTTTGGTTCGTTTTTGTGTCAAGACAAAAATGAACAATAGAAATTATGAAGCGTAATTATGAATTGTGAAACACAAAGAATAAATAAAAACTAAACCTACAAGGTTTTCAAAACCTCGCAGGTTAAAAAAAATCCCCCTGAACAAAGTTTGGCAACCGGATCAGGGAGATAGTATTAATTAACGTAAATAAATTAACAACCCAAAGGTATGAAAAAAATTACTTTTGCAGCACTTGCTGTACCCCTAATGTGGGTGTTGCTCATATTACTCTTTTTTAGCAGCAACAAATTACACGCGCAAGAAACACTTCTTAGCGGCGTGGTAAAAACTGCCGACGGTACACCATTAGAAGGCGTAACCGTGTGGCAGCAGAACAACGATAATGGTACCCAGACCAATGAACAAGGCTTCTACACCTTAAGTATCTCACCAAATGCAGTCATCGTATTCGAATACATCGGCTACAAAACCCAGACCGTAAAAGCCTCCGGCAGTATACTAAACGTTACCCTTACGGCAGACGATTATACTTTGGAAGAACTGGTGATTAATGCCGGTTATTACAGCGTTAAGGACAAAGAACGAACCGGAAGCATTTCAAAGATCACCTCGAAGGAAATTGGTCAACAACCGGTAGCCAACCCGCTGGCCGCAATGCAGGGACGTATGGCAGGGGTGAACATTACGCAGAGCAGCGGTACCCCCGGCGGCGGCTTCGATATACAGATCAGGGGGCGCAACAGTTTACGTACCGAGGGTAATGCGCCCCTGTATATCGTTGACGGTGTACCGTTTTTAAGTGAAAGTACCAGCCATACCAATCTGTCCGCAGGTATATTAAGGTCTACGGCAAACAATCCCTTGCAGCTTATCAATCCCAACGATATAGAAAGTATCGAGGTTTTAAAGGATGCCGACGCTACCGCCATCTATGGCTCTCGTGGTGCAAACGGTGTGGTCCTGATTACCACTAAAAAAGGTAGTAACCAGCCTGCTGTTTTTACGCTGTCCTCTGTTACAACCATAGCTAAGGTAGGTAGGTTTATGAAAATGCTCAACACCCCCGAATATCTCGAACTGCGTAAAAGAGCATTGGCAAACGACGGTATAATGGAATACCCGGCATTTGAGTACGATGTAAACGGAACTTGGGATCAAAACAGATATACCGACTGGCAGAAGGAACTTATTGGGGGAAAGGCGGAAAGCAGACAGACAAATGCTGGGGTACGTGGTGGTGACCGCTACAACCAGTTTATGCTGCAGATAGGTTCCGCAGAAGACGGTACGGTGTTTCCCGGAGATTATGGAAACAAACGGAAAAACCTCATGGCACAGTTCGCACATACTACATCAGACGATAGGTGGAAAATACAGACACAGTTTATACGTGGTGAAAGCAATAACCGCTTGCTTGGTACCGATCTTACACGTGAAGCCTTGATGTTGGCACCAAATGCACCGGCTTTGTACAATGCAGACGGTAGCCTGAACTGGGAAAACAGTACATGGAACAATCCACTGCGCTGGCAAAACCAAAAATATACGGCTAAAAATACGCAATGGCTGAATTCATGGAATATCGAAGGTACGCTGAGTAATGCACTAAAGGTGAAGCTGCAGGCTGGTTACAGTGAAAATACAGGCAGTGAAAAACTGGTGATACTGCATACAATAAACAAACCCAGCTTCGGTTTAACCAGCTCGTCTACAAGTCATCAGCTTAATGAAAGTAAAGGTTCTAACTGGTCACTCGAACCTCAGCTGCAGTTTTTTAAGGTTTGGGATGTGCACAAGTTAGACATTCTTGCAGGTACAACATTCTTAAAACAACAGCATGAACAGAAAGTGTGGAAAGGAACTAATTTTAGTTCCAATACGCAGGCAGATAATTTAAGAGCCGCAAAAATCCTGCAGATCCTTGCCGATGTGGAAACACATTACGCATATCAGGCATTGTTCGCAAGGCTGAATTATCAGTACCGTGAAAAGTATATTTTAAACATAACCGGGCGTAGGGACGGTTCCAGTCGTTTCGGACCCGGCAGGCAGTGGGGTAATTTCGGTGCCGTCGGTGCGGCATGGCTGTTCGGAAGGGAAGAATTCCTTAGTGGCGCATCGTGGCTCTCATTCGGTAAATTGCGGGCAAGTATTGGTACAACGGGTAACGACCGTATAGGCGATTATCAGTACCTGGATACCTATGCCAATTCCGGCGGAATGTATCAGGTAGGAGGGTTGGCACCTGCCAGACTTTTCAATCCCGATTTCAGTTGGGAAACAAACCGCAAACAAGAGGTAGCGCTGGAACTGGCTCTTTTTAATAACAGGTTGAACATTTCCTCTTCCTATTACAGCAACACTTCTTCCAACCAGCTTGTTGGGATTCCGTTACCCGGAACTACTGGTTTTGCAAGCGTGCAGGCAAACCTGCCTGCAACGGTACGCAATGCGGGGTTTGAGTTTGAAATGAAAGCAAACCTGCTTTCTTCAGCAGACTGGAGCTGGGAGATTGGCGGAAATATTAATTTTAACAGGAATAAATTGTTGGAGTTTCCGGATTTGGAGGCTTCCACTTATAAAAATATGTATGCGGTAGGGTATCCCACTACTATTCAGTATGTATATGAATACACGGGAATCGATCCGCAGACCGGTCTTTATACTTTTAAGGATTTTAATAACGATGGAAAGATAACCCCGGCAGAGGACAGGATGCTAAAGGTAGATCTTACACCTCAGTTCTTCGGAGGGATCTATCAGTCCCTAGCCTACAGAAATTTCAGTATCTCCATGTTGTTGCAGGGCGTAAAGCAGAAAGGAGCCAACTATCTTTTGGGCTGGGGAATGCCCGGGGGTGCATCAAACCTCCCGGCAGATTTTCAGGAAGAAGCTGCGCAGGAAGTATCCAGCGGTTACAACGATGCGGCATATACTGCGTTTGACCGTTACAAGGCAAGCCAGGCAGCATATTCTGATGCATCTTACATAAGGTTGAAAAATGTGGTGCTTACGTACCGTTTTGAAACTATTGGTAAAAACAAGCTTTCCGGTTCGGTATACTGTTCGGGACAGAACCTCCTCACTTTTACGAATTACAGGGGGCTTGATCCGGAATCACTTTCTACATCTGTTCTTCCGCCCTTAAAGTCTTGGAGCTTCGGGGTAATTCTTAACTATTAATACGTTTATTATGAAAACTAAATATTATACAGGTCTGTTGTTGCTTGCAGCGGCATCCCTGAGCATTACATCCTGCGAAGATTTCGTGGAAATAGATCAGCCTAAGGATCAGCTGGGTTCTGAAATGATCTTTGAAGACAAGGCATTGGTTGAAGCGGCATTAAACCAGAACTACATACAGCTGCGCGATAAAGTTATCCTTTCAGGAAATAATCTTGGCGTGGGCTCACTTATGGGGCTGTATACCGATGATTGTACTTACTGGTTGCCTTCAAACGTTTCCGAAAATTCCTTTTTTAACAATACGCTGGTTGCAGCCGAACCGTTTATACAGAATTTTTGGAACGGCGGGTACCAGATCATTTATAACTGCAATAGGATACTGGAGGGACTTGATAAAAGTCAGGCGATTGCAGAGGCCGATAAAAAAAGACTGGCAGGGGAGGCGCTTTTTACAAGAACACTCGTACATTTTTATCTGTTGCAGCTGTTTGGCGATGTTCCCTACATAACCGGTACTGATTACAGAATCAACAAGCAGATCGCGAAAACAACGCAGCAGCAGTTATATGCGAACCTGTCTGCCGATGCACAGTTGGCGGCGGAACTGCTGCCGGAAACTTCGACATACGCATACAATACAGGTGTTCATAAAATGGTGGTACAGGCCTTTAGGGCGCGTTTGGAACTGTACCGTGGAAAATGGTTAGAAGCAGCTGCATTTGCTGATGATGTGATAAATAGTGGTAAATACAGCTTGGAACAAGATCTTGATCGGGTGTTTCTCAAAGAAAGCACCGGAACCATATGGCAGTTAAAGTCCATGGCAGAAGGCGTAAATACATTGGATGCACAGAACTATGTATTTACAACGGTTCCGCCTCCTAATATTTCGCTAAGCAGCTCCCTGACCGCTTCTTTTGAACCGGGTGATCTACGATTGGAACACTGGATAAAGAAATTGGAAAAAGACGGTCTGTCTTACTATCACAGCAATAAGTACAAGGAAAGACAGCCTACATCTGCTTCTAAAGAATTTTCCGTCCTATTCAGATTAGAGGAAATGTTGTACATACGTACCGAAGCAGCACTGCAGTTGGGGGATAAGGTTACCGCATTGGAATATTGGAATCTGCTGCGCCTAAGGTACGGACTGCCTCTTTACGGTGAGGTTCCGGTAAACTGGCAGGAAAAACTGTTGGAAGAACGCAGACATGAATTCTTTTGCGAAACGGGCCATCGTTTTTTCGATCTCAAGCGCACAGGGTTACTGGCAAAGGAAATGCTTAAAACTAAAAGCAACTGGCAGAACTTTTACTACAAGCTGCCTATACCGCAGAATGAATTGTTGCTGAACCCTAATCTGTTACCACAGAATGAAGGCTATTAATAAATTGATCATATTGTTCTTTTGTATAGGTGCTTTGTATTCTCATGCGCAGAAGAAGTACCTCTTACCAAAGGAATATGACAGGTGGTACGATCTGCAGCAGGTAACTGTCAATGATCACGGTACGGCGGTGAGCTACAGAAAATCAAATGTAGCCGATACGCTTTTCGTAGAGTTGGTGGGAACTATGGTACCGCATAAGTTTCACGGAGTTACTCGGCATAGCTTTTCAACAGTAGGTAACCGTATTTTACTGAATAGGGAGAACGAATCACTTATGGTTGATTTGGAGGGAAACGATACGGTTGTGTTGCCGAAAATGGAACAAACGCTTTGGCTGCACAAAGGTCTGCTTGTTTGGTCTGCCAATGGCCAATTTGGAACATATAACGTGAAACGTGATAAACGCAGCATCCATCAAACAGGTTTTGAAAAAGTGTTTTTTTCAACCGATGGCAAGTGGGGCGTAGGTATTATAAAAAATGGAGTGGACAGCTATGAAATTCGTCACTTTTACACCCGGTCATTAAATGAAAGTACGCTGATTGATATAAGTGCAATACCCGAAATTCAGATTAATTTTTCACCTGATGGCAGCAGTTGTACTTACAAAATAGTTAAAGATGGCGGCACAGAAGAATATAAATGGTTAAGAAGGGGCAATGACAACTTTCATAAACAGCTGTTTTACAGTTCGGCAATACAGAGTGGCATCATCGGAAGCGAAATATATATCGATGACAGAAACGATAGGATCTTTGCAAATTTCAGAAATCCTCAAACTTTATCGGTTAATGAAAAGGTAAGGGTGTATGCTGGTGATATACAAAGTTTGCAGCCTCATAAAACAGTAGCCGAGTGGCGGTGGGATTCGTCTGCTTTTAAAACAGTGGAAGATTCGCAAAATCAGCCTTTACTGCCTACATATTTAAAGGATACCTATGTGCTCTTGGATTCGCAAAATTATGATCCGCGTGATACTGGCGGTATAAACTATGCAGATCTGTATGCAGTAAATGGTCATACCAGATCTTTGATTGCTGCAGAAATTCCTGTTTTGGAAAATCAGATAATAATCATTCCTCACAAGCCTTATGTACTATATTTTAAGCAAGGTCGCTGGTGGAGTTACAGTCTCATAGACCAACATAGCGTATGCCTGACTTCAGGAATACCTGCCGGTTTTGAAGATAAAGAAAGAGACCAGTTATCGGCTCAGCAGCATTATGGAGTTGCAGGATATTTCCACGAAAACGAAAAGATATGGCTGTACTCGAAAAATGATATTTGGGAACTGAGTCTTAATGGTAAAGGCAATAAATGTATCACAGCAGATAAAGATAAAAAGTACCAATACCGTTTGCTAACAGATGAAGGACGGAAACCGGGTTTTATGAAAATGAGTGATATCTCAAAACTGCACACATATGAAAAATACCTTGTGAAAGCGTACGATGAGGTAAACCAAAAAGAAGGTCTGCTTGTATGGTCGCAAGGTCTTAAGCAGTTGGTAGCTCCGCTCTCTCAGAGGATTGTTTTTGCGCTATTCACAGAAGACAGCCGCAAGGTTTTTATGAAATACGAGTCCGCTGCCGCTGCTCCAACTTTTATGCTGACAGATTTAAATGGGCGTACATTATGGAACAGGCAGACGAACTCACAACAGCAAAACTATCATTGGACAACAAGAAAAATGGTGCATGTATCTGGTACGGATATAAGGGGCGGACTCCTTTATCCTGCAGATTGGGATCCTGCAAAAAAGTACCCAGTGATTGTGTATGTGTATGAGAAAATGTCTAAAAGGATCAACAGGTATGTTTTACCGGAATACGGCAACAATATAGGTTTTAACCATACGATCATGACGCTGAACAATTACTTTGTGCTCTATCCCGATTTTGAGTATCAGCATAATAATGTAATGGATAAGCCCTTAAACCACCTTATGCAGCTGATCGCAGCAGTAGGTCATGTGGAACCATCCGCCGATATTCAAAAGGCAGGACTTATAGGGCACTCGTTCGGAGGGTATGAAACCATGTACCTAATTACCCAGACAAATTTTTTTAAGGCTGCGGTTGCAGGTGCGGGAGTTTCCGATCTGGAAGACATGTATTATGCTGAATCGGGCAAAGGTGGTTTTGGCATGCTGTTGAGCGAAGGGGTACAGTTCAGAATGGATAATCCGGTACTTAATCCCGGATTTCAACAGTTCAATCCGTTAGCATTTGCACATAATATTCAAACCCCATTACTTTTATGGGCAGGAAGAAACGACAGAAGGGTAGCATGGATGCAAAGCTATAAAATGTATCAGGCACTTTGGAGACAGAAAAAGGAAGTATGTTTCCTGTCCTATGATAAAGAAGATCATGTACTGATGGATAAATTAAATCAGGAGCATCTGACACGCAGTATTCTTGATTTTTTCGATAGCAAACTGAAGGAGTAGTAGTTTTTCATATTTATATTTTGTTAGTTTAAAGACGAAAGAGGCCATTTGGCCTCTTTCTGAATTTAAGTTAAACGTTTTTAATTTACTTTGTAGAGAATGACGTTACATTCGTTAGTTAACAGGTCTTTCCCAAATGCCTGATGATCTGTAGAACCCATACGTACCGTACAGATTTCCCCGATTTCTGTACTACAGTTTACAGACCAGTCACAAGGTGCATTAATAGAAGCATATCCTGTTTCAGGTGCGAAGGTACCTGATGTTTTGGTTGTAGTAGCAAAAGCTGCTACAGCGCCTAAAACCATTACTCCCAATGGTAAAAAGCTTTGTTTTAAATTTTTCATTATTATAAAATTTTTGTTAGTGCCTACTGTTTCACAGGGTTTCGGCTTATCCCTGACTGCTGCGCAGCAATATCTTTGTCTATTCAATGTTTCTTTAAACGGGCATACGACAGTATGTTCTTGCCGATGCCGATGATATAGTCGTCATAAATTTGAAACTGGGTGATAGGTGTATTATTATAGTGATAGAAATAGAAACTGTATTGGTATGTCTGATCTGTTATACGGTAAACATCAATGATGGTGGAGGTATTGTAGTTGACAGCACTTTCATTTTTGCCGATCCGGTCGCTGGCGATGTATAGGTATGCACCTGAGGTAGCTGCCATCTTGTGTACTTTTAGTGCCTTTTCAGACATCTTTAACTGTTGCTGCTTGACCAGATATTCTACCTTGAAATTTGGCGTACTTACAGTATCAATACTCTTTAGAACCTGTTTGTTTTCTAAATTTCGATCAAAAACATAGGTTTTATTTTTATAGTAAAATACGTATAGTATTTTTTCCAATTCTGAATTATAAAGCAGCATTCCGTCGTTTGAAAACAAGTCTTTTGGCTGGTGGTCTTCATCAAGGTTTCCATCAGTACTCCATACCGAATCTTTTGCAATGTCGAAGATGCTAAGTTGTACATTGTTCTTTTTACTGTTAAAGGTGCGTAATGCATAACGCGTCTGACTCATAGGAACTGCAAGTGAATATTCGGGAACATACCGCGTTTGCTCTCTATGCAGCCTGTCTTTCTGATTTCCTCTGTAAAAAGTACCAAGGGTATAATCGTTTAGCAGTACCGTATCGGTTAGTATATGCCACTTTATAGCCGAAAAATCATACGTGTGGATGTCGTCCATTTTAAGCTCAAGTGTATCTGTCAGCAGCTGTGGATAATTTATAATAAGTCCGTGTAATGGTGCCGTGAAATTTCCTAGATAAAGTTTTCCCTTATTATATCCCGCAATATAATAGGAATTGTACGGAAGCTCAATACCTTTCACTTCTGTAATCGGATGCGGCATAAACCTCCTAACAAACGGATTCTCCCTTTTCATGATGTGTTCTGAAGTCATGAAAAGTAATACAACAACTGCCGAACTTGCTACTATGGTTCCAATGGTATATAGTATTTTAGACTTGTTTATGTTGTACAATATAATTCCTGCTGCAACTGTTGAAATGATAGCATTGAACCACAGGTGTTCCGTCCATCCCATCTTTTCAAGGATGCCGCCGCATGAACAGGGAACGAACGGACTGTAGTTTAATATTAGGTAAATATATACGGTAAAGGCGGTCATCATTCCTAAGAAAAGATAAAGCCCCAACAACCTGCTTTTCTTAAAGCAGAGCATCAGGGCAATAACCAGTTCACCGATAACGGTGGCGTATGCAATAAAGGTTGCAAAAGCACTCAGTAAAGGTGACTGTGCTACTTGCACCTGGAAGTTTTCAAAGTCGGTCAGCTTGCTTACCGCTGCATATACGAATAGTATAATGAAGAAGTAAATAACTGCCTGTCTGCTGGTTGATAGAATGTTACGCATGACTTTACATTTTTATATATTGTAAAGCTCACAAAGGCAAACGAGAAAAGAAATAGATAAAAAATAAATCGCATATACGATAGGAAGTTTTTTATTTGGATAGTTATTCCCTCTTCTGCATACGTTTGCGCAGGATCTTCGGACTCACATGGTGGTGCTTCACGAAGGTGCGGTGAAAACTCGCATAGCAGTTAAAGCCCGTAGTGGCGGCAATTTCCTTCAACGGTTTTTTTGTACTTGTAACCAACAGCCTGCTTTGCTCGATCCGCATCCGCAGATGGAAGTTACAAACGGTATCGCGGTACATTTCCTTAAATTTTGTTTTCAGTATTTCCTTGTTGATGAAAAATTTCCTGCTGAGGAAGTCCAATGTAGCCCTCTGGGAGTTTTCGGGTCTGCAAAGGTAGGTATGTATTTTCTGTATCTGTCGTTCTACATAATCTCTTTGTTCGGCGCGACTTTTTGACGGCGTATCGGTTTCGGGCGTAAATTTCTTAAACCGTATGGCCGTAAGGTGCAGGGTAAACATTTGGGAATAGCTGCTGTACTGTACTTGGGTTTCGTAAAAGAAAGGCACGGAATGATGGTGAAATTCCAACGATACGGTAACCGTTTCCTTGGATAACGAATGCAGTTGTTTAACCACAGTACACAGGTTGTTGTACGAACGCTCCGATAAAAAGCTGGCTATGGAAGCATTAGCCAGCTGGTTTGCAGGAACGTTCAGCAGGGAACAGCTTAAAGTACTGAAATCCCTTATGACTAAATCTTCATCCATTTGCAGGTGAAATACCTGAAAGTAATGGTCTGCATTGGTCTTTGTTGAATAGGCAGTCTGGCGGATGCGGTGGGCAAGGGTTTCAGACAGCATGTTCACGCTCATCGCAATACTTTCTATTTCGCCTTGTTCGCTACTTTTAGGGATGAATGTGTTGAAGTCACCCCGCGCCATTTCCATTAGTTTTTCATTTATCTGAACGATAAGCGGATGTACGTTTTTAAGAAAGGTCATGATTCTTTTTTTTAAGGGTTTCAAGAAATTCCAGTGCCGCAGCTTCGTTTGTAAACAATTGTGTTTCCTGTAAGGGCTGATCGGTTCCTATGAAGAACTCTGCCATGCGGTAGTTGCCCATCTGGCGGCATACCAGCGCTACATGCTCCGTGAGTTGTGAACCGTAAAAGGCAAGGTAGGTGCGGGCTTCGTATGCTACATAATGTACGTCTGTAATATCGCAAAGTACGGGGTATGATCTGCCGTCCTGAAATTGCAGCCGGTCACGAACAATTTCTTTGGCAGCTTCAAGGTCTATTACCACATCTTTTTTGTAATAAACATATACGATTCCCAAAAGTAGAGAATAGGTAGCGTAATTATTTTCATAATAGGTTTTCATATTTGTAGTTTTTTGTTACAATCTACAAAAAATTAGTAAAATAACTTTAATATTGATAAAATGCGGTCTTTTTAAAGCCATGGTTTTTAACATAAACATCTCATATAAGTAGAAAAGCATATACAAAAGGCAGAGTTGTCCAAATCCTTTTTTTTATTCAGCGCTTAATTTTCAACTTTAGAAAAATTAAAAGAAGATTATGGCTAAAATTAACCACAACAATGCATTTGAAACAATAAACAGTTTTATTGAAAATGCGCGTATGCAGAATGCGGTGCATCTGTACGCACAAGATAAAGTATTGACAGGAAAATCTTTAAGGATTGAGGCTAAAGACTGCTGGCATTTTGCCACTACGGGTTATTTGGGAATGGAACAGGACATTCGACTGAAACAGGCAGCAGCAGATGCTGTTATGAAGTACGGTACGCAGTTTCCCCTTTCAAAGACCTATATATCGCACCCGCTGTACGCCGAATTGGAAGAGTTGCTCTTCAAAATGTTTAACCGACAGGTCATTGTGTGTAAGAACAGTACGTTAGCGCATTTGGGAGTGATACCGCAGGCAGTGGGCAGCGATGATGTGGTGGTGATGGATCATCAGGTACACTGGAGTGTACAGCACGCCTGTAAAATGGTAAAAGCGGGCGGTGTGCCGGTGCACATGATCAGGCATAATAATATGGAGCAGCTGGAGGATCTTTTAAGGAAATACCAAAGCACGGGCAGAAAGGTCTGGTATATGGCAGACGGTATTTATTCCATGTACGGTGACCATGCACCGGTGGAACAACTAAAACACTTGGCGGAAAGATATCCGGCACTGCATCTGTATATTGACGATGTTCATGGTACAGGTTGGATCGGTAAGAACGGTACCGGCTTTGCTTACAGCCATTGGAACGGTGTACCGCACAACATGGTGCTGGTAACTACCCTTAGTAAGACTTTCGCAGCCAGTGGGGCAGTAGTACTATGCGGTGATCCGGAGCTCCATGCACAGGTAAAGAATTTCGGAGGACCGCTGACCTTTTCGGCTCAGTTGGAGCCCGCGGCGGTGGCAGCCGCTACAGCAGCCGCAAAGATTTTCCTGTCACCGGAAGTGGAGCAACTGCAGAGCAAACTCATGGAACGGATCGGACTGATGAACAGGTTGTTGTCTGATACAGACATTCCACTGGTAGCAAACTGTAACACGCCGGTATTTTATGTGGCTACCGCCATGCCGCAGACGGCCTATTTATTGGTAAACAGGTTGATGGAGGAAGGGTTTATTGTAAATCCGGGAATCTTTCCTGCGGTACCGGTAAAGAATGCAGGCTTGCGCATAACGGTTTCAAACCATAACGAACCGGAACATATACAAGAGCTCGTAAAAGCATTAAAGTATCACTACCCACAGGCATTGGAACAAACGGGCAATTCCATTAACACGGTTCGCACCGCATTCCGTATGGATACTGGGAAGTTAAGCAAACCGTTGCCTCATAAGCGATATACGGTAAAGAAGTGGAACAGCATTGCCGATATTCCGAAACCCTTGTGGAACGATACCCTTGGCAGCAGCAACGCCTTTGATTACGCTGGGATGCTGTTTGTCGAAAAAACTTTTACTTCGCTTCCTGCTTCATCATACAACCTTATGAAGTTCTGGTATTACGGTTTTTTTGATACCGATGGTGATTGTGTGGGTCTGGTAGGGATGTCCCAAGCTCTGTGGAAGGAAGACATGCTTGCAAAACCGCAGGTTTCACAGAAAATAGAGGAGGTAAGAAAAAAGGATCCGCTATTCCTTGTCGAACTCGCTTGGTCGTCTGGAACTACGTTTTCCGAAGGTGTTCATCTTTATTTAAAAGATAACTGCACCGAGGTGCTTTCTGAAATGATAGGAACTATAACAGCTGATTTTGACAAATCTTTAGCAGAGAAAGTGGTTTTTCGAGATTTTGAAGAAGACGTAAATCTGAACGGCTGTTTTCTTGATAAAGGGTTTGTGCAGGTTGAAATGCCCGATACTGCGGTGGCTGAATTGAATGATAAAAATTTCTCTCAGATGCTTTCTAAGCGTAACAGGCGCCATTTGAAGGAGGAGGTATTGCCTTATACCGGAGTTTATACTATTACGCTTACCTCATTTCTTACACCAGATGAGTTGAAGCACGCGCACACGCTGTACCTCATGGTGAAAGACAACAACCTCGCAATAAATAATTTCCCGTACGAAGAACAGGTTTTTGATGAAATGAACCAGCACCCCAACTGGTATTTTCTCAAGGCAGTGAACCCTGAAGACGGCAGTTTGGCGGGCTGTATGTTCTGTTATTACAATGATGTGGCTCGGTCTTTCAGTCCTGTACTGATCGGGATGGATGAGATACCTGACCGTCTGTTGCTGTACAGGCAGCTGCTGTACCATACGTTGCTGTTTGCAGTAGAAATGAAATGTACCAAATCATATCTTGGCTTGTCTGCTTCGTTTGAAAAGAAAAAAATGGGTGCAAGAATCATTAAAAAATATGCCTACGTACAGGCTAAGGATACCTACAGTTCTGATTTGTTGGCTACATTCGAGTAGTTCCCTATAACTTTCACATTAAAGCACTGTTTTAACCCCCTTAAAAAACAACTGAAAATGAACGTAAAGTTATTGGAACGTGTAACCGAACTCACAAAAGGCATGGAAGTATTTGAATATGTAGATCCAGAGTTGCAATTCAGGTTAAATGATAAGATTCAGCAGATAGAGAACGGAATAACGGAGTTGAATGGTTTTATACGCGGCTACCGTTTTAATTCCATTCAAGATGAAATTATCTATTTTAAAGAGATAAAACCACAGCTGGTAAAGGAATATGTATATCTGAGCTCGTTGAAAAGCTTCTACGAAAAACATCAGGATCTGGAAATAAAACAGTCCAAACCCTATAAAAAGGAAGTAGATCGGTTGCTCTTTTTCATCAGGGATGAAAAAGACTTTTACGGCTATATAAAGAAAACACATACCCATAACGACGAGCGCTATTTCAGACGACTGTCTGATTCCGGTGCATCGCGCACGATCTACAACCTGAACTCCGATCTGGAGTCGTCGTGTTCACACGGTTTGCTGCTCGCAAAAATAACTGCCTATGAAAAACTGATCGGTTTTTACACACGGCAGTTAAACCGACTCAAAGCACCGCTCCCTACAGAACACCTAAAGGAAACGTTACCGTTGGAATGGAAAGCAAACAAAGTAGATGCCGTAGAACTGGTGTATGCACTGTATTATTCCGGAGCAGTAGATACCGATAAATGTACCGTACACGAGCTGGCAAAACAGTTCGGCGAATTATTCCAGATACAGATCACCGAACAGCTTTACAGGGAATACATCGACATAAAGCGACGAAAACTGGAGCCCGCAAGGTTCCTTGTAAAACTGCTCAACCATTTCCGCAACAGAGTAGAAGAAGAATATACCTGAACCCAACTTCTAAAGAAAACAAATGAAAACAAAAATCAATTATTCAGGTGAATCAAAGCGCCATTAGTTCAAGAAACGATAGTTGAACTGACGATGGGAGCGAAGAGGTGATCGGGGTGCAAAGCACCGTTTCGATCAGCTAGCGAGTAAGGAATAGTTCAACCGTTTTTGAACTGAGGCACGACCAAAAAAGATTTTTGCTTCTTTTGATCTTTCAAAAGAAGAGAAAAACTGAATGCCTCAATCATGAGGAAAGGAGAATGAATAACTATATAGTAGTAACCACGAGTAAACCAACAAACAAGTAACCCAAAGCTCTTTTTGGGCTTTATGAAGTAGCCCCATTTAAGCTTTGGGTTCATTAAATTACGAACCTGAAACTAAAAATTCTATGTCAAAACTGGATGCCATGCTGCATCGTAGTGCAGCATGACAGTATGGCTAGAACTTATGGAATTTTGATTTTAAATCGAAAAAGGACTACAAACTCAGCGGTATGAGGTTTTGATCTGCCTGTCCCGATTTTCGGGAAGTGTCGAACCACTGCATGACTTGTCTCGCTTTAGCGGAAGCGAAAGCAGATCGGGGTGTGAAACACCGTTTCGATCTGGTAGCTTCAAAAGTGATCTTCGACCGATTGAAAGATCGCCGAAAAAAGAGATTTTTGGTACTTTTTATCTATAAAAATCGTAAGATTCACGACTTCCAAGCTGTAAAATAAAGCCTGGACGTAAAGTACAGAGAAACTAAATGTATAAATCACCAAGCATGAAGAATGAATACCTAAATGGTACGAAGGCACGACCAAAACAATAGGTACAGTAACCCAAAGCTCTTTTTGGGCTTTGTGGAGTAGCCCCATTTAAGCTTTGGGTTCATTAAATTCAACATGAAAATAAATTGAATATTATCTAGAATCCAGCGCCATTAGTTCAAGAAACGATAGTTGAACTGACGATGGGAGCGAAGAGGTGATCGGGGTGCAAAGCACCGTTTCGATCAGCTAGCGAGCAAGGAATAGTTCAACCGTTTTTGAACTGAGGCAAGACCAAAAAAAAGACTTTTGGTTCTTTTAGTCATAAATCGAAGATTCACGACTTCCAAGCTGTAAAATAAAGCCTGGGCGTAAAAGAACAGAAAAACCGAATGTATCAATCACGAGGAATGGAGAATGAATAGCTATAATTTACTAACACACGACTAAACCAATAGGTACAGTAACCCAAAGCTCTTTTTGGGCTTTGTGCAGTAGTCCCATCTTAAACTTTGGGATCAGTAATCACAACTCTTAGAACTTTATTGAAAAATGAATAGAAAATAAACTCAGCGGTATGAGTTTTTAAACGAGTGTCAAAACACTGGATGAGGCGTGAGCAGATCGGGGTGTGAAACACCGTTTCGATCTGGTAGCATCAAAAGTGATCTTTGACCGATTAAAAGATCACCACATAGTCAAACAATTCTAAATAATAAAACCACAATAATCATTTAAAATAAAAACCTTCCAATTGTTTACATACATTTTTGTAAAAACCTTTTTTTAGATAGTCTTTAAATGTTGTTTAAAAAGTTGTATATTTGCGCTACTACAGAGGGTAAGGGTTGTACCTCCCACTGTGCTTCATTAAGCATTCTTATTTATTTAAGGATGCTTTTTTATATATAGTAATTTCTCCTTTAAGTTGTTGTCATCAGGCAGGTACATCAGCAAATAGCTATTTTGTACTATAGCAGTGCAGAATAAATCTCTCAATAAATAAAGCCTGTGAAATAAAAGTACAGAAAAATCAAATTGATTATAGTATGATCAATGAGATCAATTTCTCGGATAGCCTGATAATCTTAGATGATAAAGCTACAATGATCATTAGATACTAAAATAAATAAACTAAACCTACAAGGTTACCAAAACCTCGCAGGTTAAAAATGAAAACGTAATCCCTAAGCGGTAAATAAAAATCAATATTCCACGGCTCTATTATTCTGCAACAATTAATAGAAAGATTTTGATTATAAATTAGTAAATCGCTTTTATAAAAATTGTAACTTTATGTAAACCGCTTTAAAAAGAGTACCTTATGGAAGATATATATGCAGATTTGGAAAAAATTATTTGTAGTAAGGTTAAAGAGTTTGACAGTTTTTTATTACAGTTTCAGAAGGAATTTTCAGGACAAGATTTGAAAAGTATTATTGATAAGAAAAACGAATTATTAAAGCACTGCACAGATTACGTATACAAACGTTATCCGTCTGATGGCAAAGTGTATGTGCCAAACGGAGATATTGTCCATACAGAAAAATCACTGATACATTTTTATTCCATAAAATACATGCATGACAGGGCTAAAGAGCTTGATAAGATCTTTCTTCAGTTTTTAGATAAATTTATTGATTGGCATGTGAAGAATAAATAACAGGATGTTAGAAAATCAAAAGTAAAAAATGAATTCGAAGGACATCTTTTGCTTCACCTCAAGTTCGAATTTACTGGTTAGGAGTTTTCGAAGCAGTGGTTTCCCTGATAAAGATCAGTGCGTCAAAATCAGATCCCGCCTTTATAGGAAGCGGTACGGGTGTTTGCCAGTTTGAATAAAGGTTGGTTATCTTATTTACCGTACCGCCCAGCGGATTGCCTGTAGCATTAAAATCCACAAAGAATAGGGGATATTTTACCTCGGCAAACAGACTTGAGAATGTGTCGCCGGTTCCTTCAAAAAAATGTTTGTCTGGTTTTCCGTTGCTGTCCAATACCGTTACACTCCCTTTATAAGTGTCAAAACCTATAACATAAAAACTGCTGCCGAATTGCTGATGCAGATGAAAACCCATGGCATTATAGTCGCTCATGGTATTGTCTTTGGCAATGTGAAGGTTGTGTGCCCATACAATAGCTTTGCCTTTTTTTTGCGCATGTTTTTCCATAAAAACCAAAGCCATCCATTCATCGCGCATCATTGGATCCGACCAGAATTCTTCCCGGTCAGTTCCGATCAGCTGTACTTTTTCTTTAGCTGTTTTATTATACTGCTGTAACCAGTTGCATAACTGCAGCATTTCCTCTGAATTGTAAAGTCCCATGTTTTTTAATAGTGCGGTCACATCACCACTTCCATCCTGTATATAACTGTTTAATGGCTTTACAGCAGTATTGGGAGCTTCAAAGGCAATGAGTCTGTAGTTAAGCTCGTTAACAAGATATTTAACGATGCGGCCTTTCTGAATGTAAAATTCGCTGGTACCGTGAGATGCCTCGCCCAAACCTATGATCTGTTTGTCTTTTACAAGTACTGCCAGGAAATGCAGATCGTCAAGGCTTTCTGTGTTTGAACCGCTCTGTAACGGATGCACATTGCTGTTTAACCAGTTTATCGAATTATTTTGGGCATGTATTACAGTTGTAACGGTAAAAAAGAACAGACAGAAAATTTTGATCATGGCAGGGATTTTATATTTATTTTGGTTTTAAACAGGTATGGTTAACAGATTACTGCGTAAGGTAACAAATATTTCAAAGTGATCTTTTAAAATGTTTACACTGCACCGCTAATCAGTGGAATGCATTCCAAAAATCTTTTAACAGTAAAAAAAACTTTATTATTTCTATAAATTTAAAGCAATGGTTATCGGTTATTTATTCATAATAAATGACAAAAATTGTAGATTCTGAGTAATATTTGATGCGTAATAAATAAAATTATCATTTATAACGGGAAAAGTATTAAAGAAATTAGAATAATGCTTACTACATTTGATGTAATGTTTACACGCTGCTTCATAAAGTATACGAGGAAGTTGCTTTTTTAAAAGAAGCGGGGATAGGTAGCAGCGAAATGGAGAAATTTTAAATGCAAGAATTTTTTATAAAGCCCTTTTTAAACTTTACAAAAAAACCTTTTTTAAGTATCTGCTCATTGGAAGAATTCGCAAGGATGGATCCGGAGATATTTTCTGCAGAAAAAATGGAGCTTTATATTGTCCATTTTTATTTGAAGGGGAAAGGAATTTACAGAATTGGTGATGAATCGGTCGACATCGATGGAAAAGCCATTTTATTTACCACGTACTTGCGTATAAGACAGTTTTGTCCGGCAGACGACTGTGAAGGCTATGTACTGATATTTTCAGAGAGCTTTTTTGGTAAAACTGCCATTAAAAGTTTTTTTCTGCATCACACGCAGTTGTTCAACAGTTCGGAAAAGGTGGTGCATTTCGATGCCGACGAGCGCTTCGAAGAATTGTCGTGTCTGTTCGGTCTTATTGCGGACGGTTTAGAAAGACCGTATAGCGAGTTACAGGAACAAATACTGCTCAACTATGTTTTCAGCATATTGCTGATTGGTGAAGAATTCGGGAAACAGGGAAAGCCTCCGCTTAAGATAGATAACGATAAAAGGATCGTCCGCGATTTTAAATTGCTGGTAAACGAAGAACTGAACCGTAGGCATTCTCTTCAGTATTTTAGCAGAAAACTGAATATAAGTTTGGCTGCATTGGATAAGGCATTCAAAAAGCACGAAAACATAACGCCGAAAAAATGGCTTAACAGAAGACTGGTTACCGAAATAAAAATCGAATTGAACCGTTCCGATATCAGCATCGGGGAAATAGCATTCAAGTTCGGTTTCAGTGAAGTAACCAATTTTACAAAGTTTTTTAAAACGCTTACGGGTACAACACCTAAGCAGTACAGACAGAGGATGAACGAGGGATAAGATCATTTGGAGTAACGAATACACAAACACCTAAAAACATAATATGGAAGAAAGTTACTTAGACGAGGAAATAGAGAGAAAAAGAATCTTAACCGAAGAAATTCTCGCACAGATTAATACATGGAACAACATGCTGAAAGAACTGGACATGCCTCTTAGGGTGGAACTGAATTTCCTTAATAAAGAATTTTAGGTAAGCACATAGCTGGACAGGCGATTTAAACATCCTCTGTTCGCTTATGCTTTTTTACATCATAATAAAAACTCAAATCAAAAAACATAAATAAGTAAGGTTTCTAAGATCTGTTAGATAAAAATACATAAACCCAAAGCTCTTTTTGGGCTTTATGGAGTAGCCCCATTTAAGCTTTGGATTCAGTTATCACAACTTTTCCTGGAATATATTGAAACTGAATATACAATAAACTCAAAATCAAAAAACAAATTGAACAGTAACCAGAATCAAAAATCGACATTATAAAAAAACCGTTAAGCGATGAATATTTTTGCACGTTAAGAACAAAATGCCTGTTTGAGCGAAGCGAAATCGAAGATTCATGAATACATTATCATTAAATAGCAAAGAATGAATAGTATTATTTTGTTTAGTGGAAAAATACGAAGAGTAGGTTTTTTTATGGAGTCTTGACCTTTTTGGTTCGTTTTTGTGTCAAGACAAATCGAAGATTCACAGCTTCCAATACGTAAAATAGTTCGTTGATGTAAAAATGAACAATAGAAGTTAAGAAGCGAAATGTCTAATTGTAAAAAGGAATTGTAATAATAAAAACAAATCAAAAAACATAAACCCAAAGCTCTTTTTGGGCTTTATGGAGTAGCCCCATTTAAGCTTTGGATTCAGTTATCACAACTTTTCCTGGAATATATTGAAACTGAATATACAATAAACTCAAAATCAAAAAACAAATTGAACAGTAACCAGAATCAAAAATCGACATTATAAAAAAACCGTTAAGCGATGAATATTTTTGCACGTTAAGAACAAAATGCCTGTTTGAGCGAAGCGAGTATTATTTTGTTTAGTGGAAAAATACGAAGAGTAGGTTTTTTTATAGAGTCTTGACCTTTTTGGTTCGTTTTTGTGTCAAGACAAAAATGAACAATAGAAGTTAAGAAGCGAAATGTCTAATTGTAAAAAGGAATTGTAATAATAAAAACAAATCAAAAAACATAAACCCAAAGCTCTTTTTGGGCTTTATGGAGTAGCCCCATTTAAGCTTTGGATTCAGTTATTACAACTTTTCCTGGAATATATTGAAACTGAATATACAATAAACTCAAAATCAAAAAACAAATTGAACAGTAACCAGAATCAAAAATCGACATTATAAAAAAACCGTTAAGCGATGAATATTTTTGCACGTTAAGAACAAAATGCCTGTTTGAGCGAAGCGAAATCGAAGATTCATGAATACATTATCATTAAATAGCAAAGAATGAATAGTATTATTTTGTTTAGTGGAAAAATACGAAGAGTAGGTTTTTTTATGGAGTCTTGACCTTTTTGGTTCGTTTTTGAAACCTTTAGGTTCATGAATACCTTCGTTTAAAAATAGAAAAGAATGAATAATCAAGACAAATCGAAGATTCACAGCTTCCAAGCCGTAAAATAATTCTTGGATGTAAAAATGAACAATAGAAGTTAAGAAGCGAAATGTCTAATTGTAAAAAGGAATTGTAATAATAAAAACAAATCAAAAAACATAAACCCAAAGCTCTTTTTGGGCTTTATGGAGTAGCCCCATTTAAGCTTGGGGTTCATTAAATTACGAACCTGAAACTAAAAAATTCTATTTACAAACTAGATGAGATGCTGCATCGGAGTGCAGCATGACATTATTGATAGAAATTATGGATTTTTGGATTGAAAACTGGATTAATTAGCTAGGAGGGATCAGAGCGCCATTTATCAGTAAAACGAGCGTCAATTAATTGAAGAATGCGTAAAAGAATCGGGGAACAAAGTGAAATCGAAGATTCATGAATACATTATTATAAAAAAAGAAAAGAATGAATACGTTTCGATTCTTTAGTATTCAAAATTTAAATTGACCGTTTTAATGATAAGGCAAGACTAAGAAAGAAAAAAGATTTTTGGTACTTTTTATCTTTAAAAATCGCAAGATTCACGACTTCCAAGCAGTAAAATAATGCCTGGGCGTAAAGTACAGAAAAACCGAGATGTTCATAAAATAACTAAATGAGATTTATCTTCCAAATAGTTCAACAATCTTAATAACAGTGTAATAATCAAAAAACCATAATCTATCTAAACCCAAAGCTCTTTTTGGGCTTTATGGAGTAGCCCCTCATTTTAGCTTTAGGTTCATTAAATTCTCAGTCAAAATCAAATTGAATATTAACCAGAATCTAAAAACGACAT